>DASZWI010000071.1:0-6005 GCA_035546715.1 Gaiellaceae bacterium
GCGCTCGTGGCCCGGCACGTCGATCAGCGACATCCGCCGGCCGTCGGGCAGGTCGAGCGGCGCGTAGCCGAGGTCGATCGAGATGCCGCGCCGCTTCTCCTCCGGCAGGCGATCGGTGTCCTTGCCGGTCAGCGCGCGGACGAGCCAGGTCTTCCCGTGGTCGATGTGCCCGGCCGTCCCGACGGTCAGCGGCATGCCGTCGATTCTGCCGCCTGGCCCGGGCCCGGCGTCTCGACCACCTTGTGTTGACTCAACACAAGGTGGGGCTACGCGGAGCGCGCCGCGCGGACGGCTGCCTCCACCTCGGGCAGCTCGTCGTCGCGGAGCGTGCGGCAGTCGAGCAGCAGGCGCCCGTCCCGGACGACGCCGACGACCGGCGGCTCGCCCAGCCGCAGGGGCGCCGCGAGCGACTCGTCGAGGGCGCACGCGAACGACGGCAGCTCCGTCAGCGGCAGCGCACCGCCGCCGACGCGGGCGACCGTCTCCTCGACCTCGCCGCCGAGGGCTTGCGCGAGCCGTTCCGCACGCGTGCGCACCACGGGCGTCTCCTCGCGCAGCGCCCGCAGCACCGGCACCTCGCGCAGCGCGCGCTCCGGCTCGAGGTAGAGCTGCAGCGTCCCCTCGAGCGCGGCGAGGCCGAGCTTGTCGATCCGCAGCGCCCGTTGCAGCGGATGCCGGCGCAGGCGCTCGACGAGATCCGCACGCCCGACGACGATGCCCGCCTGCGGGCCGCCGAGCAGCTTGTCGCCGCTGAAGCAGACGAGATCGGCGCCCGCGGCGAGCGCGCCGCGCACGGTCGGCTCGTCGCCGAAGTCGACGAGCGCGCCCGAGCCCAGGTCGTCGACGAGCGGCACCTCGTGGCGCCGAGCGACGGCGGCCAGCGACTCCGTCGTCGGCTGCTCCGCAAAGCCGACGACGCGGAAGTTCGACTGGTGCACGCGCAGCAGCAGCGCCGTCCCGGGGCCGATCGCCCGCTCGTAGTCGCTCGCGCGCGTCCGGTTCGTCGTCCCGACCTCGACCAGCCGCGCGCCCGACCGGGCGAGCACGTCCGGGATGCGGAACCCGTCGCCGATCTCGATCAGCTCGCCGCGCGAGACGATCACCTCGCGGCCTTCGGCGAGGGCGGCAAGCGCCAGGAGCATCGCGCCGGCGTTGTTGTTGACGGCGATGCCCGCCTCGGCGCCCGTGAGCCGCCGCAGCAGGCCGGCCAGGTGGTCGTGGCGCGAGCCGCGCGTGCCCGAGGCGAGGTCGGACTCGAGGTTCGAGTAGCCGGCCGCCACCTCGGCGACACGCTCCAGCGCCGCCGCGGGCAGCGGCGCGCGGCCGAGGTTCGTGTGGACGATCACGCCGGTCGCGTTGAGCACGCGCCGGAGCGCCGGGCGGCGGAGCGCCGCGAGCTCCTCGTGCAGCCGCGCGGTCAGGTCGCCGGGATCCGCGCCGGCCACGATCTCCTCCCGCGCACGGTCGATGACGGCCCGAGCCGCCGTCACCGCGAGCGGATCCTCGGCCTCGCGGGCCAGCACGTCGACCGCTGGGAGGTCGCGCAGGTTCACGACATCCGAACTCTACGGGCGCTCGGTCGACCGGTCGCGCTGCTTCACTGTCCCGGTCATGCGCAGGGGGGTGATGGCGGTCGTCGGCGTCGCCGTGCTGGCCGCGGCAGGGCTTGCGATCGCGCGGGCGGTGGAGTACCACGGCGCGGCCAAGCCGGGCGTCCACGTGCTCGGCCAGGACGTGGGCGGCAAGTCGCGCGGCGCGATCGAGGCGGTCGTCCGCCGCTGGGCCGCCACGCCCATCACGATCCGCGGCTCGGCGCGCAGCTACCACGTGCCGCGCGGCTGGCTCGTCTCCGTCGACGTCGCCGGCACCGCCGCCAAGGCGCTGCACGCGGGATCCGTCGGCTCGCTGATCGTCCCGCGGCGCATCGACATCGAGCCGACGCTCGAGCCGGCCGCCGAGTCCGGCGACGTGCTGACCGCACTCGCCCGGACGGGCCGCGCGCCGATCTCCGCGAGGCTCGCGGTCCACGGCACGGATGTCGTCGTGACCCCGGCCCGCAAGGGCCGCCGGCTCGACCGGACGCGTCTCCTGCACCTGCTCGAGACGGGCGCGGGCGACGTCCGCGCTCCCTACGCGACCCTCGAGCCCGAGATCACGACCGCCGCCGCGAGCGCGGCCGCCGAGCGGGCGCGCACGCTGATCGCCGGGCCCGTCGCGGTCGGCTTCCACGGCGCCCGGCTCGGCTCGCTGAGCCGCGCGCAGCTCGCCCGGGCCTTGACGCTCGAGGAACGGCCGCACGGCTACGGCGTCTCGTTCGACGGCGACCGGCTCGCCCGGATCCTGCGTCCGCGGGTCGGGAAGTGGGTCGAGCGGGCGCACAATGCCCGCTTCGTCGTCCACGGCACCGCCGTGACCGTCAGCCCGTCGCGGCCGGGTCACGACCTCGTGCCGGCGCAGGTCGCGGCGGCCGTCGCGACCGCCGCGGCCGGGAACCACCTCGCCGCGCTCGAGCTCGGCCCTCGCCAGCCCGACCTGACGACGGCCAAGGCGCGCGCGCTCGGCATCCGCACGAAGCTCGTCTCCTACACCACGCAGATGGGCGACTCGTCGTCGAACCGCATCCACAACGTGCACCTGATGGCCGACTTCATCGACGGCACGGTGATCAGGCCCGGCGAGGTGTTCTCCTTCAACAAGGTCGTCGGCCCGCGCACCGCCGAGCGCGGCTTCCTGGAAGGGCAGGAGATCATCGGCTCGCTCGTCCTGCCGTCGATCGGGGGCGGCGTCTGCCAGACCGCGACGACGCTGTTCAACGACGCCTTCGAGGCCGGCCTGCCGATCCTCGCGCGGATCAACCACAACCTCTACCTCGCCCACTACCCGCTCGGCCGCGACGCCACGGTCTCGTGGGGCGGGCCCGACTTCCAGTTCCGCAACGACCTGAAGCACGGGATCCTGATCAAGACCTCGTACACCGACCAGACGCTGACCTTCACCTTCTACGGCACGCCCGAGGGCCGCCGCGTCGTCTCGCACACCAGCCGGCAGACGAACTGGACGAAGCCGGGGATGAACTACGCGGTCGACCCGCGGGCCCCGCGCGGCTCGAAGAAGGTCGTGAAGGGCACCGGCGAGCTCGGGTTCGACGTCACCGTCACGCGCACCGTCTACGACGCCGACGGCAACAAGCTGCGGCACGACGTGTTCAAGTCGCACTACATCCCGGACAGCGACACCACGGTCTACGGCCCGGGCCGCACGCCGCCGGGGCCGTACATCGTCCTGCCGACGACGCTGTAGCTACTGCGCGTCCTGCTTGTGCGGGGCCGAGGTCTCGGCCTGCGTCGTGCGGTGGCGGTCGAGGACGATCCGCACCGCCTCGTCCGGGTCGTCGGTCACCTGGAGCAGGTCGACGTCCTCTGCGG
This sequence comes from Gaiellaceae bacterium, assembly GCA_035546715.1. Taxonomy (GTDB): domain Bacteria; phylum Actinomycetota; class Thermoleophilia; order Gaiellales; family Gaiellaceae; genus PALSA-600. The sequence goes on from DASZWI010000071.1 coordinate 3,426, forward strand.
AGACGAGCCCGCCGGCGAGCGTCCGCGCGCGGATCCAGTCGAGCAGGCCCGCCCAGTACGCCGAGTCGAACAGCACGACGGGGAAGTGGAGGACCTTGCCGGTCTGGATCAGGACGAGCGCCTCGAACAGCTCGTCGAAGGTGCCGAACCCGCCGGGGAAGATGACGAATCCCTGCGACGGGCGCACGAAGCAGACCTTGCGCACGTAGAAGTGCTCGAAGGTGTAGCCGATGTCGAGGTAGGGGTTCGGGCGCTGCTCGTGGGGAAGCTCGATGTTGAACCCGACCGAGAGCCCGCCGCCCTCCTTCGCGCCGCGGTTGCCGCCCTCCATGACGCCGCCCCCGCCTCCCGTGACGACCGCCCAGCCCGCCTCCGCGAAGCAGCGGCCGACGGCCCGGGCGGCCTCGTAGGCGGGATGCCCGGGCGGGACGCGAGCCGACCCGAACAGCGTCACCGCCGGCCGGTCGATCTGCTCGACGCGCGCCAGCCCCGCCCGGAACTCCGCGGCGATCCGCTCGACCGCGGCCTCGAGGTCGAAGCCGCCCTCGAGCATCGTCCGGTCGTCGGTCACAGGCGGTGCTGCGGCACGTAGGCGAGCCACGCGCCGAGAACGCAGAACGCGGCCGTCGCGACGTACAGCGTCCAGACGAGCACGGCCTTGTCGGCGCCGCCGCCGCGTCGCAGCCACTGGGCCGACCGCCACACCTGTCCGCCGTCGAAGAAGCCGATGGGGATCAGGTTGATCAGGTTGAGGAAGAAGCCCGCATAGGCGAGCGCGTCGAACAGGTCGGAGTGCTGCTGCCGCGCCACGAGGTAGCAGACGAGTGCGCCGAGCGCGCCGAACAGCGGGCCGGCGACCGCGACGCGCGCGGTCTGCCACGGATTGCCGCGCGTGTACTTCACGTACGCGCCGAGGAACGGGATGAACGTGGGCAGGGTCGGGTTGAGGCCCTCCCGCTTCGCCTCGAGGAAGTGCCCCAGCTCGTGGACGAAGATCAGCAGCACGAAGCCGAGCCCGAACTGCCAGCCCCAGATGAGCGCATAGCCGCCGAAGGCGACGAACAGCGTCGCGAACTTGGCGAGCGAGCCGAGCTTGACGATCAGGGCTCCCAGGGCCACGATCCCGCCGCCGATGCGCTGCAGGAGGCTGCGCTGGCGCTGCGGCTCCCGGGGCGCGTAGCTCACGAGCCCCGTCCGATCCACTCCTCGCCGCCGGCGTAGACCTCCTTCTTCCAGAGCGGGACGCGCTCCTTCAGCTCGTCGATCGCGTCCTTGCACGCGGCCAGCGCGGCCGCCCTGTGCGGCGCCGAGACGGCGATCACGACCGACGTCTCGCCGATCCCGACGCGGCCGATCCGGTGATGGATGGCGATCTCCGTGAGCTCGTAGCGCCGGCGCAGCCCGTCGGCGATCTCGGCCATCGTCGACTCGGCCATGCCTTCGTAGGCCTCGTAGTCGAGGTGCAGCACCTCGCGGCCGCGTGACTGGACGCGGGTCGTGCCGGAGAACGTCGCGATCGCCCCGGCGCCGTCGTCGCGCACCTCGTCGATCGCGCGGTCGAGCGACAGCGGCTCCTCGCTCAGGCGGAACGCGCCGCCCGAGACGGGAGGGATGAGCGCGACCTCCTGCCCGTCCGTCAGCTGCTGGTCGCGCGGCGCGTAGGCCTTGTCGACCGCGTACAGCAGCCCGTCGGGCTCGTCGCCGAGTCCGAGCTGCGCCCAGACGCCCGCGACGGTGTCGGCGTCGACCTCGCGCGACGACCAGCCGGCCCGCTCGCGCAGGCCCGCGAAGAGGCGGACGGTCACTCGTGCCACGTCGCTCCGAGCCACCAGGCGTGGTGGCCGTAGAAGCCGAGGCTGTAGCCGAGGGGAGCCACCGGTCCGAACAGGATGCCCTGCCGGAGCAGCATCGCGCGGCCGTAGCCTCGCCGCTCGCGGACGAACAGGAGCGCGACGAGGCGCTTGCTCGTCGTCGCGATCCGGTCGTGACCCGCGGTGAGCATGAGCGTCGACCCGCACCCGGCGCGGTAGTCGTCGTCGAGGAGGACGGTGCCGACCGGCACGACGTGGCCGTCGGCGGTCGCGGCGCCGCCCGTCGTGCAGGCGACGGCAGCACAGAGCACGGCTGCGATCGCGGTGAGCCGCACGATTCGAGTCTACGTCGCACATTCACGGACGTCGTTCGCCCAGACGTACGATTCGCCCGATGGCGGCCACCGATCGTCGCGAGACGGAGTCCGGGATCGAGGTCAAGCCCGTCTACGGCGCGGCGGACGCCCCCGCCGACCTCGAGGGGCCGGGCGAGTACCCCTACACGCGCGGGCCGTACCGGGACATGTACCGCGGCCGGCCGTGGACGATCCGCCAGTACGCGGGCTTCGCGTCGGCGGAGGAGTCGAACGAGCGCTACCGCTACTTGCTCGAGCGCGGCCAGACGGGGCTCTCGATCGCGTTCGACCTGCCGACCCAGCTCGGCTACGACTCCGACGACCCCCGTGCCGAGGGCGAGGTGGGGCGGACCGGCGTCGCGATCGACTCGCTCGCCGACATGGAGGTGCTGCTGGCCGGCATCCCGCTCGGC
>DASZWI010000072.1:0-5329 GCA_035546715.1 Gaiellaceae bacterium
GCCGGCCAGACGCGTCGCGGGGACGCAGCGGACGTCGAGCCCTGCGAGCTCGTCCGGCGGCTTCTCGGCGTTCAGCAGGATCACCCCGCCGTCGCGCAGCCCGTCGGCGACGCCCGCCTCGTGCACGAGCGACGGCTCGAGCACGACCACGACGTCCGGGTCGGTGATCGTGTCGTGCCGGCGGATCGGGGTGTCGGCGAAGCGCGTGAAGGCGCGCAGCGGAGCGCCGCGGCGCTCGGGGCCGTACTCGGGGAACGCCTGGACGCCCTTGCCGCCCCGCAGCAGCGCGAGCGCCAGCACCTGGGCGGCCGTCTTGGCGCCCTGTCCCGCGCGCGCGTGCCAGCGGATCTCCGTGAGCCCGCTCATCGGGACTCCTCGATCGCGCGCACCGCGCGCTTCGCCTCGCGCACCGCCTGGACGACGCTGGCGCCGCCGTTGGCGGCGTCGCCGGCGGCGAACACCTTCGGGTTCGCGGTCCGCCCCGCGTCGTCGACGGTCGCGAGGAGGTCGGCGAACTCCGCCCTCGGCTCCTGCCCGATCGCCTTGACCACCGTGTCCACGGGGATGACGAACTCGCTGCCGGGCACCGGCTCGGGCCGGCGCCGCCCGCTGCCGTCCGGTGCGCCGAGCCGCATGAGCGCACAGCGGACGCCCTCGACGTGCGTCTCGCCGACGAAGGCGACGGGATTGACGAGGAAGTGGATCGTCACGCCCTCGCGCCGGGCGAGCTCGACCTCGTGGTGGTAGGCGGGCATCTCGGCCTCCGTGCGCCGGTACAGCAGCAGCGAGACCTCCGCGCCGAGCCGCTTCGCCTCGACCGCGACGTCGACGGCGGTGTTGCCGCCGCCGATCACGGCGACCCGCCGGCCGACGGGCGGCGCGGCGCCGGTCTTCAGACGCTCGATGAACGGCAGCGAGTCCCAGACGCCCTCGAGCTCCTCGCCCTCGTAGTGGAGCTGGACGTCGGCGCCCATGCCGACGGCGAGCACCACCGCGTCGCAGATGGAGATCAGCTCGTCGAGCCGCGCCCGGTCGACCCGCACGCCGAAGACGAACGCGACGCCGAGACGCCGCAGGGCGTCGACCTCCGCGGGCAGCGGCTCCTCGGTCTGGCGGTACGGCGCGATCGCATACCGGACGAGGCCGCCGGGCTGCTTCCGCTCGTCGACCACGGTGACGGCGTAGCCCAGGGCGGCCAACTCCCCCGCCGCCGCGAGCCCCGCCGGGCCGGCGCCGACCACGGTCGCGCGGCGGCCGTTCGGCGGGGCGGCGGCGCGCAGCTCGAGGTCGTTGGCGAAGGCCCAGTCGGTCGCGTAGCGCTGGAGCGCGCCGATCTCGATCGGCCGGCGGCCCTCGTGGGCGAGCACGCAGCTCGCCTGGCAGAGCACCTCGACCGGGCAGACGCGCGCACAGGTCCCGCCGAGCAGGTTCTCCTCGAAGATGGTCGCCGCCGCCGCGGCCGGGTCGCCGGCGGCGAGCGCGGCGACGAACGCCGGGACGTCGACGTCGGCCGGGCACGCGACGGTGCACGGCGCCGGCGCTGCGCCGCCGCGACAGTCGAGGCAGCGGTCGGCCTCGACCGCCGCCTCCGCCGCCGACAGAGGCGGACGGAGCTCCTCGGTCAGCCGGTCCGGGACGGCGCTCATGGCTCGAGTCTCGAACCGGACCGCCGGCGGGCCATCGGCGTGGCCACGGAACGCCGTGCGGGAAAGCCGCAGCGGCCCGTGCGCCTTCTCCCGATGCCGTTCCGGCGGCGCGGGCCGTACGGTCGAGGCACATCGCAACGCTGCATCCTCGAAGGAGGTAGCCATGGCTGTTCGCGTGGCCATCAACGGCTTCGGCCGGACCGGACGGGCCGCGTTCCGCGCGGCCTCCGAGTCCGCCGCCGACGTCGAATGGGTGGCGATCAACGACGTCGCCGAGCCGGCGATGCTCGCCCAGCTCCTGAAGCACGACACCGTCTACGGGCCGTTCCCCGGCACCGTCGAGGTCGTCGAGGGCGGGCTGGTCGTCGACGGCGCGCCGATCGCGACGCCGACGCAGACCGACCCGGCGAAGCTGCCGTGGGCAGAGCTCGGCGTCGACGTCGTGATCGAGTCCACGGGGCGCTTCCGCGCCCGCGTCGACGCGGAGAAGCATCTCGCCGCCGGCGCGAAGAAGGTGATCGTCTCGGCTCCCGCCAAGGATCCCGACGTCACCGTCGTCCTCGGCGTCAACTTCGCCGACTACGACCCGGAACGCCATCACGTGATCTCGAACGCGTCGTGCACGACCAACTGCCTCGCGCCCGTGGCGAAGGTGCTGCACGACACGATCGGCATCCGGCACGGGCTCATGACGACCGTGCACGCGTACACGGGCGACCAGCAGCTGCTCGACGGGCCGCACAAGGACTACCGGCGCGCCCGCGCGGCCGCCGCGAACCTCGTGCCCACGTCGACCGGCGCCGCGAAGGCGATCGGGCTGGTCATCCCCGAGCTCGCCGGACGCCTGCGCGGCTTCGCCGTCCGCGTGCCCGTCCCGACGGGGTCGCTCGTCGACCTGACCGTCGAGACCGACCGCGCGACGACGGAGGAGGAGGTCAACGCGCTCTTCGCCGCGGAGGCCGACCGGAACGGGCTCGCGGGAATCCTCGCGTACAGCGAGGAGCCGCTCGTCTCGTCCGACATCGTCAAGTCCACCTACTCGTCGATCTTCGACGCGCCGCTGACGACGGTCGTCCACGGCACCCAGGTCAAGGTGGTCGCCTGGTACGACAACGAGTGGGGCTACTCCAACCGGCTGGTCGAGCTCGCCCAGCGCGTGCTCGTCCCGGTCGCGGCGGCGGTCTAGCCGCGCGACCGATCCGGGCCGGGGCTCGGCACCGAGTCCCGGCCCGACGTCGCGGTCAGCCGCCGGACGGCGCGTACGCGCCGGCGCCGCCCTCGGCGAGCGCGGCCCGCGCGGCGGCGAGGCGGGCGACCGGGACGCGGTACGGCGAGCAGGAGACGTAGTCCAGTCCGAGGCGGTGGCAGAAGGCGATCGACTCCGGGTCTCCACCGTGCTCGCCGCAGATGCCGATCTCGAGGCGGTCGTTCGCCGCCCGTCCGCCCTCGACCGCCTGGCGCATCAGCTCGCCGACGCCCTCCTGGTCGAGCGTCGCGAAGGGGTCGTGGGCGAGGACGCCCGACTCGAGGTACTCGGTGAGGAACGCGCCCTCCGCGTCGTCGCGGGAGAGGCCGAGCGCCGTCTGGGTGAGGTCGTTCGTGCCGAACGAGAAGAAGTCGGCGCGGCGCGCGAGCTCGCCGGCGCGGACGCAGGCCCGCGGCAGCTCGATCATCGTCCCGATCGCCCGCACGGCCTGGCAGTCCTCCTCGGCCAGCGTCCGCTCGGTGAGGCCGCGAAGCCGATCGAGCTCCTCGCCGAACGCGACGAGCGGGATCATGATCTCCGCCTCGGGCGCGACCCCGGTGCGCCCGGTGACGGCGTTCGCCGCGCGGGCGATCGCCCGGACCTGCATCTCGTAGATCTCGGGCCACTCGATGCCGAGCCGGCAGCCGCGTGTCCCGAGCATGGGGTTCGCCTCGCGCAGCTCGAGGATCCGGGCCCGCATCCGCGCGTCGGTCGCCTGCTCGAGCGGCGGCAGGAACTCGTGCAGGGGCGGATCGAGCAGACGGATGGTGACCGGCAGTCCGGCCATCGTCTCGAAGAGCTGCTCGAAGTCCTCCTGCTGGAACGGCAGGAGCCGGTCGAGCGCGTCCTGCCGGCCCGCGGCGTCGGCGGCGAGGATCATCTCCTGGACGACCGGGAGCCGCTCCTCGCCGAAGAACATGTGCTCGGTGCGGCAGAGGCCGATGCCGCGCGCGCCCAGTCGCCGGGCCGTGGAGGCGTCCTCCGGCGTGTCGGCGTTCGCCCGCACTGCGACCGCGGCCGTGTCGTCCGCCCAGCCGAGCAGGGTGGCGAGACGCGCGTCGATCCCGGCCGGCCGGAGCTCGACGGCGCCGCGGATCACGCGGCCGCCCGTCCCGTCGACCGTCAGGACGTCGCCCTCGGCGAGCGTGACGCCGGCGAGCGTCGCCGTGCGCGCGTGCTCGTCGATGACGAGTCCCTCGCAGCTGGCGACGCACGGCTTGCCCATGCCACGGGCCACGAGCGCCGCGTGCGACGCGATCCCGCCGTGCGCCGTGACGATTCCCCGCGCGGCGACGAGGCCGTGGATGTCGTCCGGGCTCGTCTCGGAGCGGACGAGGATCACGTCCTCCGCGTCCGCGCTCATCCGCACCGCCGTCTCGGGATCGAACGCGACGCGCCCGGACGCGGCGCCGGGTGACGCAGCCAGGCCCGTCGAGAGCACGTCCACGTCCGCCCGCGGGTCGAGCGTCGGATGGAGGAGCTGCTCGACCTGCTCGGGCTCGATCCGCCCGAGCGCCTCCTCCGGGGCGATCAGCCGCTCCTCGACCATCGCCACCGCCGCCCGGACGGCCGCGACGGCGGTGCGCTTGGCGGAGCGGGTCTGGAGGATGAAGAGATGGCCGCTCTCGATCGTGAACTCGACGTCCTGCACGTCGCGGTAGTGGCGCTCGAGCAGGCCGACCGTCCGCTCGAGCTGCGCATACGCCTCGGGGAAGTCCGCCTGCATCCCCACGAGCGACGACGGGCGCCGGATGCCGGCGACGACGTCCTCGCCCTGGGCGTCGACGAGGTACTCGCCGCAGAGCCCGGGCGCGCCGGTCGACGGGTCGCGGCTGAAGCACACACCCGTCGCCGACCGCTCGTCCATGTTCCCGAACACCATCCGCATCACGTTCACGGCGGTGCCCAGCTCGTCGGGAATCGCGTAGGTCCGGCGGTACGTCCGGGCGCGCGGGGAGTTCCACGAGGCGAACACGGCCCGCACGGCGCCGAGGAGCTGCGTGCGCGGGTCCTGCGGGAAGTCGGCGCCCGTCTCCTCGAGGTACAGGCTCCGGTAGCGGGCGATCAGGTCGCGCAGGTCGTCGGCGCCGAGGTCGACGTCCGTGCCGGCGCCGCGCTCGGCCTTGAGACCCTCGAGCAGGTGCTCGAACCTGGCGGCGTCGATCCCGGCCACGACGTTGCCGTACATCTGGATCAGCCGGCGGTACGAGTCGAGCGCGAAGCGCGCACGGCTCCGGTCGGCGGCGAGCGACTCGACGACGCCGTCGTTCAGGCCGAGATCGAGGACGGTGTCCATCATCCCCGGCATCGAGATCGCAGCGCCCGACCGCACCGACAGGAGCAGCGGGCGGGCGGCGCCGCCGAACACGAGGCCGCTCTTCGCCTCCAGCCCCCGGACGTGCTCGTCGATCTGCGCGACGACCTCGGCCGGCACCTC
>DASZWI010000073.1:0-20261 GCA_035546715.1 Gaiellaceae bacterium
CTCGTCGTCGCCCTCCGCGACGCCGAGCAGCACGCAGAGCCCCGCCTCGATCGCGCCGCCCGGCGTGACCCTCGCGCGGGCGACCCTCTGGACGACCGCTCTCACTCGAGGTCGAGGATGCGGTCGGCGTACTCCTCCGACCGCGGCTTCATCGAGCTCGCGAGCTTGTAGTGCCCGTTCGCCTCGGTCGCGCGGCCCTGCTGCTCGAGCGCGCGGCCGAGCGCGTAGTGGGCGTAGTCGTCGGTCGGCGAGAGGTCCTCCACGATCGTGCGGAACTCGGCCTCGGCCTCCTGCCAGCGGTGGAGGCGAAAGTACGCGATCCCGAGCGCCTCGCGGATCGAGGCCTTCGTGGGCTCGAGACGCTTCGCCCTCTCCAGGGGCACCGTCGCCTGCGCCGCATGGCCGGAGCGGAGCCGCTTCTGACCTTCACGGAAGAGGGAGTAGGCGTCGCTCATGGCCGCCGTCCCTGGATAGCAGACAACCGGCGCGTGCCGCGCAGGTCGCGGCCGTAGGATCGGGCCATGCTCGACGTGCCCGTCCGCGATCCGCGCCGGCCGACCGAGGGATCGACGTTTGCCGCCTGCCTGGCGAGCATCTTGGAGCTGCCGGTCGAGGACGTCCCCGAGCCGCCGCCCGGCGAGGACGCGAGCGGCTGGCGCATCTCCCGCTGGCTCGGCGGGCTCGGCCTGGGCCTCGTCCCGGTCGGCGACCCCGCGTCGTTCGCGTGGCCCGGGCCCTGGATCGGCCTGTTCCGCTCGCCCGACGGCACGACGCGCCGAGCGGCGGTCCGGTTCGGCGTTCCCTCGGGGACGGTCTGGGACCCGGCCGGCGCCGGTCTCGACGGCTGGACGCTCGAGCGCGGGTTCGTCGTCTCCGCCGCCGACGTCGCCCTGGCGCGGCCGCCCCTCCCCGTCGCCCCCGACACGGCGGGCACGGTCGACGCGATCTTCGTCTCCGCGAACGCGGCCGAGCCGGCCCGTTCCCTGGAGCGCGCCCGTGCGCTCGCGGGTCTGGGCCTCGAGGGCGACCGCCACGTCGCCGGCACCGGCACGTTCCCGTCGGGCCTCCCCGGCAGCGCGCTGACGCTCATCGAGGCCGAGGTGGTCGAGTCGTTCGACCCGCCGCTCGGCCCGGACGAGCACCGCCGCAACGTCGTCACGCGCGGCATCGACCTGAACCGCCTCGTCGGGCACGAGTTCCGCATCGGCTCGCTCCGCTGCGCCGGCCGCCGACTCTGCGAGCCGTGCACCATCGTCGAGGGCTACGCAGAGCGCCCGATCCTCCGCGCGCTCGTCCACCGGGGCGGCCTGCGCGCCGACGTGCTCGAGGACGGCGAGATCGCGGTCGGCGACGCCGTCGCGTCGGAGGCAGCCACCGTCACGGGACCGTGACGGCTTCGTCGCGACTTTCCGGATCTTCCTGCTCGGCGCCCGGTTTCGGCGCAAGCGCGTTGGTGGCAGCCTGCCCTACGAGAGCGTGACGGAAGTGCGACGACTCTCCGCGGCGGGCGTCAGAGGAGCTCTTCGACCGCGTCCAGGATCGCCGCGGCGATCGCCCGCTTCGACGCCTTCGGGACGAGGCGGTCGCCGTCCCGGCCCAGGAGGGTGACCTCGTTCTCGCCGGCGTCGAAGCCGATGTCGCTTCGGCCGACGTCGTTGAAGACGACGAGGTCGGCGTGCTTCGTCTCGAGCATCGCGCGCTTGCGCTCGCGGCCCGCCTCCCCGTGCTCGGCGCCGAACGCGACCAGGACCTGGCCCGGGCGCTTGTGCTCCCCGAGCGTGCGCGCGATGTCGACGGTGGGCTCGAGGTCGACCGACCACGCGTCCTCGTCCTTGACCCGCTTGCCGGCGAGCGCCTCGGCCGGGCGATAGTCGGCGACCGCCGCCGCGAGCAGCGCGACGTCCACGTCGGGCAGCGACAGGACCGCATCCAGCATCGACTGCGCCGTCGGCGTCGGGATCGTCTCGACACCGGGCGGCGCCGGCACGGCCAGGTTGGCCGCGAGCAGGACGACGTCCGCCCCGCGGCGACGGGCCTCCTCCGCGAGGGCGACGCCCATCCGGCCCGACGAGCGATTGCCGAGGAAGCGCACCGAGTCGAGCGGCTCGCGCGTTCCGCCGGCGGTGACGAGCACGCGCCGGCCGGCGAGGCTCGGCGGGGCGAGCAGCTGCTCGACGCGGGCGGCGATCTCGTCCGGCTCGGCCATCCGGCCGACCCCCCACTCGCCCTCGGCCATCTCGCCCTCGTCCGGCCCGACGAGCTCGACGCCGCGCTCGACGAGCAGGGCGACGTTCGCGCGCGTCGGCGCCGCAGCCCACATGCGCGGGTTCATCGCCGGCGCGAGGAGCACGGGCCCGCGGTGCGCGAGCGCCGCCTCGGTGAGGACGTTGTCGGCCAGGCCGTGCGCGAGCTTGGCGAGCGTGTTCGCGGTGCAGGGCGCGACGACGAGGAGGTCGGCGCGCGTCAGGTGCGGGTAGGGATCCTCGCCCGGCGGCCGTCGCGCGAGCGCCGAGAACGTCTCGGCGCGCACGAACCGCTCGGCCCCGGGCGTCACGAGCGGCACGACGTCGTGCCCCGCCTTCACGAGGAGACGGGTGAGCTCGCACGCCTTGTAGGCGGCGATCCCCCCGGTCACCCCGAGCAAGACGGTCCGGCGCACGGAGAAAGAATGCCTGCACAACGCGGTGTTCGCCGTCAGCCGGTCCGAGCTTGTGTTGACTCAACACAAAGTGAGTCCGGCCCGGCATCACCGCTCATGCAGACGCGGGACCGCCGCCTCTCGCGAGCGGCCGACCTTGCTCGGGCGTCGAGCCACAGCGAGCCGTCTGGTGTGTAGACCCGATCAGGGAGGGTTCGGGAGGGGAACCGACGGTGCCCCTCCCGCGAGTCTCAGCGCCGTGCGTACTCGTAGACGATCTTGCCCTCAGCGGTCTCCTCGAGGGCCATCGTCAGGTAGTTCTTGGAGCGGGACTGCACCATGGGAGGCGCGAAGTCCTCGAAGGTTCCCTCGCCGAGCTGGTGGTGGTAGTTGTTGATCTGCCGCGCGCGCTTGGCAGCCACGATCACCAGCGCATAGCGCGAGTCGACCTGGTTCATGAGCTCGTCGATACGGGGATGGATCATGGCGCCATGGTAGCGGCGGCCGCGAGATGCCGTTTCACGACGTCCGCGAGCTCGTCCGCCGCGCGGTCGCGGTCGTCGTTCCGGATCACGTAGTCGAAGCGGTCGCTCAGCTCGAGCTGCTGCCGCGCCATCGCGACGCGCTCCTCGATCACGCCGGAGCTCTCGGTCGCCCGCTCCTCGAGCCGGCGCTCGAGCTCCTCGAGGGGCGCCGTGACGAAAACCGTGACCGCTCCGTCGACGCGCCGCTTCACGCGGAGGGCGCCGTCGGTCTCCAGCTCGAGGAGCGGTGCGCGCCCGTCGCCGCGCAGCCGGTCGATCTCCGAGTTGAGCGTCCCGTACCGGTTGCCGACGTAGTCGACCCACTCCAGGAACTCGCCCGCCTCGACGCGGCGGTCGAACTCGTCGCGGTCGAGGAACCAGTAGTGCACGCCGTCCTCCTCCCCCGGCCGGCGGGCCCGCGTCGTCGCGGAGACGGCGAGCGCGAGCTCGGGGAAGCGCGGCAGGACGAGCTGGATCAGCGTGCCCTTGCCGGCACCGGACGGCCCGGTGACGACGAAGACCGGCGTGGGCAAGCGCTCAGCGATTGAAGAGAGCGATCAGCTCGTGTCGTTGACGGTCGGACAGACCGCCCACCGTCTTCGACTGGCTGATGCGGCACTGGTTCAGCAGGCGCGCGGCCTTCACGCGGCCGAACTTCGGGACCGCGAGGAGCATGTCGAAGACCTTCGCCGTCGAGACGAACTCCGGCGGGTCGCTCAGGATCTGCTCGATCGAGACGGTCCCGGCCTTCAGGTCCTTCTTCAGCTGAGCGCGCTTGACGCGAATGTCGTTCGCACGCTTGAGGGCCTCCATGCGCTGGTCGAGCGACCGGACGGGGGCTTGGACCTGCGTCTGGGGCGGCACCATGAGCGCCGCATCCTACCAACCTGGCAGCGGCGTGCAACTGCTACCGGATGGTCAGTTGGCTCTGTTGACAACAGGTTCCAGCGCCGTCCCGCAGGCCTGTTCCGCATGCTCGAATCCCGCTGCAACGGCGGCCTCTTCGAGCTCCCGGCGGACCCGGGCCGGCGCGTCCGGGTCGCCGAACAGGACCGTTCCGAGCGCGACGTGCGTCGCCCCGCACGCGATCAGCTCGAGCGCGTCGCGTCCCGTCGAGACCCCGCCCATGCCCACGATGGGCAGGTCCGTCACGCGGCGCGCGGCCAGGACCGCTGCGAGCGCGACGGGCTTGAGCGCCGGGCCCGAGTAGCCGCCCGTCCCGCGTGCGAGCACCGGCCGCAGGCGGTGGTCGAGGGCGCTGCCGCGCAGCGTGTTCACGAGGCTGATCCCGTCGGCGCCGGCGGCCTCGACGGCGCGGACGGTCTCCCCCATGTCCCACGCGTGCGGCGAGAGCTTCGCGTAGAGCGGCAGGCTCGTGGCGGCCCGGCAGGCGGCCACGATCTCGGCGGCGCTCTCGGGCGCCTCGTCGACGTTCGGGCACGACAGGTTCAGCTCGACGGTGACGTCGGTCAGCGCGGCGCAGGTCTCCGCGTAGTCGGCCGCGCAGAACCCGCCCACCGACACCCAGATCGACACGCCGAGCTCCCTCAGGCGTGGCAGCGTCTCGGCCACGAACGCCGCCCGGCCGGGGTTGGCGAGGCCGATCGCGTTGAGCATCCCGTGCTCGGTCTCCGCGATCCGCCGCGGCGGGTTGCCCCCGCGCGGCTCGGGGGTGACCGTCTTGGTCACGAACGCGTCCAGCTCCCGCGCGACGCCCGGCGCCGTGAGCGCGTCCAGGCAGCCACTCGCGTTCAGGAGGAGCACAGCACCGGCCCCTCGACACAGAGCCGCTTCAGCTCGCCGTCGACCTCCACGACGCAGCCGTAGCAGGCGCCGTACCCGCAGGCCATCGGTGCCTCCCACGCGAGCTGCGCGTCCGGGACGAGGGCCCGCAGCGCCTCGAGCATCGGCTCCGGCCCGCACGCGAGCACGTCGCGTCCCTCGGGGAGCGCCTCGGTGACGAGCACCGGGTCGATCACGACCTCCGCGTTCGGCACGAGCGCCGCCGCCTCGGCGTGCCAGGCGGACCGGAAGCCGAGCACGGCCGGCGGCCGCTCGAGCGCCTCGGACAGGTACGGCAGCGGGGCGACGCCGATCCCGCCGCCGACGAGCAAGGGCCGCTCGACGTCCAGCCGGAAGCCGTTGCCGAGCGGGCCGAGCACGTGGATCTCCTCGCCGGGCCCGAGCTCGACCAGGGCGCGCGTGCCCGGCCCGATCGGGTCGATCAGGAATGCCAGCTCGCCGGGCGGCGCGAGGCAGAGCGAGAGCGGCCGCGGCAGCGGCCGGCCCGGCGCCTCGAGCATGAAGAACTGGCCGGGCACGCCCGGGTCGAGGCCGCCCCGGTCGAGCCGCAGCAGGCTGTACGGCCCGACCGGCTCGACCGCGATCGCCCTACGACGCTCGCGCCTGGGACTCGACATCGATCCGCTCCTGGAGCGACAGCGCGACCTCGGCGCGGGCGTTGGCGATCGCGTGCACCGCCGCGGACGCCGCCGCGATCGTCGTGATGCACGGGACGCGGGCGGCGAGCGCCGATTCCCGGATCAGGTACCCGTCCAGGCGCGGCTCGGGCCCGCCGTCCGGCGTGTTGATGACGAGGTCGCACCGCCCGCGACGGATGAGGTCGACGACGGTCTGCCCGTCGCCCGCGTCGGCGACCTTCCGCACCTCGTCCACCTCGAGCCCGGCGGCGCGCAGCGTCCGGGCGGTGCCGTCGGTCGCGACGAGATGGAACCCGAGTCCGGCGAACGCGGCTGCAACGGGAACGAGCGCGCCCTTGTCGGCGTCTCGGACCGAGAGGAACACCGTGCCGTCGCTCGGCAGGCCGCGCCCTGCTGCGCGCTCGGCCTTCGCGAACGCCGTCGGCAGGTCCTTGGCGCTGGCCATCACCTCGCCGGTCGAGCGCATCTCCGGGCCGAGGACCGGGTCGGCCCCCGGGAAGCGCGCGAACGGGAGGACGGCCGCCTTCACGCTCACCTGCTTCGGCGGCCGCTCGGCGGGCAGGTCGAGCTCGCCGAGGCGGTGGCCCGCAGCGAGCTTGCAGGCCGCGTCGACCAGGTTCACCCCGATCGCCTTCGAGGCGAACGGCACCGTCCGCGACGCGCGCGGGTTCACCTCGAGGACGAAGACCGTGTCGTCCGCGACGGCGAGCTGGACGTTGACCAGGCCGATCACCCCGAGCGCCGGGCCGAGCCGCTTGACGATCGAGGCGATCTCCGCCGACGTTCCGGCGCCGAGCGACTGGGCCGGCAGCACGCAGCCCGAGTCGCCCGAGTGGACGCCGGCCTCCTCGACGTGCTGCATCACGGCGGCGACGTACGTGTCCTCGCCGTCGCAGAGCGCGTCGACGTCGATCTCGATCGCGTTCTCCAGGAACCGGTCGACGAGCACGGGACCGTCGACGCCCTCGAAGGCGGCGCGGACGTCCGCATCGTGGTGACACACCCGCATCGCGCGCCCGCCGAGCACGTACGACGGCCTGACCAGCACCGGGAAGCCGATGCGATGCGTCAGCTCGATCGCCTGCTCCGCGGTCGACGCGATGCCCCATTCCGGGCAGCGGATCCCGAGCTCGTCGAGCAGCCGCCCGAACCGCTCGCGGTCCTCGGCGAGGTCGACCGCGTCGAACGGCGTGCCGAGGATGCGGTAGCCCGCCTGCTCGATCGCGCGGGCGAGCTTGAGCGGCGTCTGCCCGCCGAACTGGATCACGACGCCTTCCGGCCGCTCCCGGTCGCAGATCGCGATCACCGACTCCACGTCGAGCGGCTCGAAGTACAGGCGGTCGCTCGTGTCGTAGTCGGTGGAGACGGTCTCCGGGTTGCAGTTGACCATGACCGCCTCGAAGCCGAGCGACCGGAAGGTCTGGACGGCATGGACGCAGCAGTAGTCGAACTCGACGCCCTGCCCGATCCGGTTCGGGCCGGAGCCGAGGATGACGACACGCTTCGCGTCGCCGGCCGGGAGCGCCTCGTCGGCCTCGTTCCAGGTCGAGTAGAAGTAGTTCGACTCGGCCGCGACCTCGCCGGCGCACGAGTCGATCCGCCGGTAGACGGGCTTCCAGGAGCGCTGCCGGGCCTCCTCGGCGTCGATGTCCGCGAGCTCGCGGACGAACCACGGGTGCAGCTCGCGCGGACGCCAGTCGAGCTCGCCCTCGAGCCCCCGCTTGGCCTTGACGAACGCCTCGCGGAACGTCCGGCCGATGCCCATCGTCTCGCCGACCGACTTCATCTGCGTCCCGAGCGTCCGGTCGGCGTTGGGGAACTTCTCGAACGCGAACCGCGGGATCTTGACGACCACGTAGTCGAGGGTCGGCTCGAACGACGCGGGCGTCGTGCCCGTCAGGTCGTTCGGGATCTCGTCGAGCGTGTAGCCGACGGCCAGCTTCGCCGCGACCTTCGCGATCGGGTAGCCCGTGGCCTTCGACGCGAGCGCCGACGAGCGCGAGACGCGCGGGTTCATCTCGATCACCCGGATGTCGCCGGTCGCGCGGTCGCGGGCGAACTGGATGTTGGAGCCGCCGGTGTCGACGCCGACCGCCCGGATGACGGCGATCGCCGCGTCGCGGAGCTCCTGGTACGCCTCGTCCGGCAGGGTCATCTGCGGGGCGACCGTGATCGAGTCGCCCGTGTGCACGCCCATCGGGTCGAGGTTCTCGATCGAGCACACGATCACGACGTTGTCCGCCCGGTCGCGCACGACCTCGAGCTCGAACTCGTCCCAGCCGCGGACCGACTCCTCGACGAGGACCTGCGAGATGGGCGACTCCCGCAGGCCGCGCTCGCACTGGCGCCGCAGCTCGTCGGGCGTCTCGGCGAAGCCGCCGCCGTGGCCGCCGAGCGTGAACGCAGGCCGGATGACGGCGGGCAGCGCGATCCCCTCGAGCTGGTCGAGCGACGTGACGACGCGCGACGAGGGCACCTTCAACCCGCACGACTCGACCGCCCGCTTGAACAGCTCGCGGTCCTCCGCGCGGTTGATCGCCTCGATGTCGGCGCCGATCAGCTCGACGCCGAGCTCGGCGAGGATGCCGGACTCGTCGAGCTCGCGCGCGAGGTTCAGGGCCGTGCCGCCACCCATCGTCGGCAGCAGCGCGTCGGGCCGCTCCCGGCGCAGGACGCCCGCGACGCCCTCGACGTCGAGCGGCTCCAGGTAGGTGCGGTCCGCGAAGCCGGGGTCGGTCATGATCGTCGCCGGGTTGCTGTTGACGACGATCGTGCGGAACCCGTCCTCGCGCAGCACCTTGAGCGCCTGCGACCCGGCGTAGTCGAACTCGGCGGCCTGGCCGATGACGATCGGCCCGGAGCCGATCAGGCAGATCGTGTGGAGGTCGGTGCGCCTAGGCAACGGCCTTCAGCTCCCCCACCCACTCGCGGATGATCGCGGCGCCGTCGTGCGGGCCTGGGCTCGCCTCGGGGTGGAACTGCGCCGAGCGCGCCCGGAGCTCCGGGTAGTGCAGCCCCTCGACGGTGCCGTCGTACAGCGAGCTGTAGACGACGCCGTCCTCGTTGCCGGGCGCGACCGCGAACCCGTGGTTCTGCGAGGTGACGAGCACCCGCCTCGTGCGGTGGTCGAGCACCGGGTGGTTGGCGCCGCGGTGGCCGAACGGGAGCTTGAACGTCTCGTGCCCGGTCGCGAGGGCGAGCAGCTGGTGGCCCAGGCAGACGCCGAGGATCGGCGCGCGACCGAGCAGCTCGCGCACGGTGTTCGTCTCCTCGACGAGCGGCGCCGGGTCGCCCGGCCCGTTGCCGAGCAGCACCCCGTCGTAGCCGGCGAGCGTGTCCGCGTCGACCGTGTGCGGGTAGACGTCGACGGCGGCGCCGGCCTCGCGCAGACGGCGCAGGATCGAGGTCTTGACGCCGTAGTCGACGACCGCGACGCGGGTCTCGCCGTCGGCGGCGTACGTGTAGGGCTCGCTCGGCGAGACGCCGGCGACGAGCGCCGCGCCCGCCATCGACGGCTGCGCCCGGACCGCCGCCAGCGCCTCCTCGACGTCGGTCTCGCCCGCGAACACGCCGGCCCGCATCACGCCGCGGTCGCGCAGGTGCAGCACGACCGAGCGCGTGTCGATGCCGCTGAGCGCGACGACGCCGCGGTCGGCGAGCCAGTCCGTCCACTCGGGCCCCCGCGCCTCGCGCATGACGACGCCGGTCGCGTGCACGCCGCTCGACTGCGTGCGGGCGTCGTCCACGCCGTAGTTGCCGATCATCGTCGCCGTGAAGCAGACGATCTGGCCGACGTAGCTCGGGTCGGTGACCGTCTCCTGGTAGCCGCTCATCGCGGTCGTGAAGACCGCCTCGCCGAACGAAGACCCGGACGCGGCGACCGACTCGCCCTCGAAGACCGTGCCGTCCTCGAGGACCAGGCTCCCGGGGGTCACCCGTGCACCAGCCGGCCGGCCGCCACGGTCGCCCGGACGGCGCCCGTGAGGCGCCGGCCGAGCAGCCAGGAGTTGATCGAGCGCGACCGGAGCGTCTCCGGCCCGACCCGCCAGGTCGCCCGAAGGTCGAGCAGCGCGAGGTTCGCGGGCGCGCCGACCGCGATGCGCGGCCGGTCGAGCCCGAAGACGGCCGCGGGGCCCGCGGACATCCGCTCGAGCAGCGTCTCCAGCCGGAGCAGGCCCGGCTCGACGAGATGCGTGTACAGCGCGGCGAACGCCGTCTCGAGCCCGATCACGCCGAACGGGGCCGCCTCGAACGGCACGTCCTTCTCCTCGCGGCTGTGGGGTGCGTGGTCGGTGGCCACGCAGGAGATGGTGCCGTCGCGGAGGGCCTCGAGGAGCGACTGCCGGTCGTCCTCGCGCCGCAGCGGCGGGTTCATCTTCACGTTCGGGTCGAGGCTCCGGACGGCCTCGTCGGTGAGGCACAGGTGGTGCGGCGTCACCTCGCCGCTGCCGCGGACGCCGTTCGCGAGCGCCCAGCGGAGCTGGTCGACGGACTCGCGTGCCGAGAGGTGCATCACGTGCACCGGCTGGCCGAGCTCGGCGGCGAGGGCGAGGTCGCGCGCGACCATCAGGCTCTCGCCGACCGACGGCCAGCCGCCGAGCCCGAGCTCCTCGGCGACGGGGCCGGCGTGCGCGTGGCCGCCCTTCGTGACGCTCGGCTCCTCGCAGTGGACGGCGATGGTGCGGCCGGTGACGGCGTTGTACTGGAGCGCGCGCCGCATGACGCCCGCGGCGGCAACCGGGCGGCCGTCGTCGGTGAACGCCGCCGCCCCGGCGTCGGCCAGCTCGCCCAGGTCGGTGAGCTCCGTCCCCTCCTGCCCGCGCGTGATCGCGGCCATGAAGCCGACCGGGACGTGCGCCTCGCGCTCGGCCCGCTCGCGCAGGCCGCGCAGGACGTCGGCGTCGTCGACGACGGGGTCGGTGTTCGGCATGGCGAGGATGGCGCAGTAGCCGCCGGCCGCGGCCGCCGCCGTGCCGCTCTCGATCGTCTCCTCGTCCTCGCGACCCGGCGTGCGCAGGTGCACGTGCGGGTCGACGAACGCGGGCGCGAGCACGAGGCCCTGCGCCTCGACGACCCGGTGCTCGTTCGTGTCGAGGTCGAGCCCGATCTGCGCGATCGTGCCGCCGTCGATCCGCACGTCGAGCGTCTCGTCGAGCCCCTGGCCCGGGTCGAGGACGCGCGCGCCGCGGATGACGAGATCGTCGTGTCCGGCCGGCCCGGCCAGCAGCGCGCGACCGGCCATCACGCAACCCCCACGGCGGCCTCGACCGGCACCGGCCCGGCCGTCAGGAGGTCGTAGAGCACCGCCATCCGCACGACGAGCCCCGCGCGGACCTGGTCGACGACCAGGGCGTGCGCGCCGTCGGCGACGCGCGGGTCGATCTCGACGCCCCGGTTGATCGGCCCCGGGTGCATGACGCGCTGCCCGTCGCGCAGCCGCTCGGGCGTGATGCCCCAGCGGGCCGCGTACTCGCGGAGGGACGGCACGAAGTTCGCGCCGGCGAGCATCCGCTCGTGCTGCATCCGCAGAACGTAGACGACGTCCGCGTCGGCGATCGCGTCGATGTCGTGCGTCGCGGGCGCGAGCCCTTCGGGCAGCAGCGGCGGCGGGCCGACCAGCACGACCGTGGCGCCGACGAGCTGGAGCCCCTGGACGAGCGACCGGGCGACGCGCGAGTGCAGCACGTCGCCGACGATCGCCACGTGGAGGCTGTCGAGGTGGCCGAACGCCTCCTTCATGGCGTACAGGTCGAGGAGCGCCTGGGTCGGATGCTGGTGCTTGCCGTCGCCGGCGTTGACGACGTGCGCCTCGGTGAGGCTCGCGACGAGGCCCGGCGCCCCGGCCTGCGGATGCCGGATGACGATCACGTCCGGCTCGTAGGCGGAGAGGGTCAGCGCGGTGTCCTTCAGCGACTCGCCCTTGTCGACCGACGACCCGGCCGAGCGCAGCGTGAGCGTGTCCGCGGAGAGGCGCTTGGCGGCCAGCTCGAACGACGAGCTGGTGCGCGTCGACGCCTCGTAGAACAGGTTGAGGACGAGGCGGCCGCGCAGCGTCGGCAGCTTCTTCGTCTCGCGCTCCTGCGCCCGGGCGAACGAGTCGGCCGTCGCGAGCAGCCGCTCGACGTCGTCGCGGGCGACGTCGGCCATCGTGAGCAGGTGCCGGCGGCGGGGCGCGGGCGGCAGCAGGTCACCGCCGATCACACGCAGGTTGGTGCTCATTCGCCGGCCTCCTCGCGCTCCGAGACGAGGACGACGCGGTCGACCTCGTCGACCTCCACGAGCTCCACCTGGATGCGCTCGCCCCGCGCCGTCGGCAGGTTCTTGCCGACGTAGTCGGGGCGGATCGGCAGCTCGCGATGCCCGCGGTCGGCGAGCACGGCGAGCTGGACGCGGTCCGGCCGGCCGAACTCGAAGAGGGCGTCGATCGCCGCCCGGATCGTCCGGCCCGTGTAGAGGACGTCGTCGACGAGGATGACCGTGCGGCCCGCCAGGTCGAACCCGAGGCGGGTGTCCCGCACGACCGGCTGCGGGCGCTGCGGCGCGTTGCCGGCGCGCACCGAGACGTCGTCGCGGTGGAAGGTGATGTCGAGCTGGCCCAGGTCGAGCTCGTCGCCCGTGCGCTCGGCGATCAGCCGCCGGAGCCGCTGGGCGAGCGGCACCCCGCGCGTGTGGATGCCGACGAGCGCGACGGTGTCGAGCTCCTCGTTGCGCTCGATGATCTCGTGCGCGACGCGGGAGAGCGTGCGGCGGATGGCCTCGTCGTCGAGCAAGACCTTCCCGGCCGCGGTCACGGCAGGCGTATGCATCGGACTCCTTTCCGGCCTCGCTGGACCGGGTTAAAGGGGTTGGCGCGGCCAGCGTACACGGGCGGGCGGATGCCCGCCTCCCCGGGCGGGCGCCGGGACGACGCTCTACCATCCCCTCCCGGCGATGGACGACGAGCTCCTGCAGCGGTACGCCCGCCTCATCGTCGAGGTGGGCGCGAACGTGCAGCCGGGCCAGATCGTCGGCCTGCAGTGCGCGCCCGAGCACGCCCGGCTCGTCCGTGCGATCGCGGCGGCCGCCTACGACCGCGGCGCGCTCTTCGTCGACCCGTGGTGGTTCGACCCGCGGATCAAGCGGGCGCGCCTCGAGCACGCGGCCGAGGACACGCTCGACTACGTCCCGCCGTGGTGGGGCGAGCGGGCGCTCGGCCTCGGCGCGGCGCACGGCGTCCGCATCTCGCTGCAGCCGGTCGTCCCGCCGGGCGCGCTCGACGGCATCGACCCGGTGCGGGCCGGCAAGGACGGCCTGCCCCGCGTGCGCGAGATCTTCCAGGTGATCAACGACCAGACGACGAACTGGTGCGTCGTCCCCGCGCCGACCGAGGACTGGGCCGCCGTCGTCTACCCCGACCTCGAGCCCGCGGAGGCGCTCGGGCGCCTCGAGGAGCAGCTCGTCTTCGTGCTGCGCCTCGACGAGGACGACCCCGCCGCGGCCTGGCAGGCGCGGCTGCAGGAGCTGCACGACAACGCCCGGCGCATCGACGCGCTCGACCTCGACGAGCTCCGCTTCGAAGGGCCCGGGACCGACCTTCGCGTCGGCCTCTTCCCCACCTCGCGCTTCGCGTTCGACACGCCGGGCGCGCGCACGGTCGACGGCGTCCAGTTCGCGCCGAACCTGCCGACCGAGGAGATCTGGACGACGCCGGATCCCACCCGAGCGGAGGGCTACGTCACCGCGACGAAGCCGCTCGTGCTCGGCGGCTCCGAGGTGCACGGCCTCCGGGTGCGCTTCGAGGGCGGGCGGGCCGTGCAGATCGACGCCGACCGCAGCGCGGACGTGCTCCGCGGGCGCTGTGCCGTGGACGAGGGCGCGGCGCGCCTCGGCGAGGTGGCTCTCGTCGACCGCGAGGGCCGGGTCGGCCGCACCGACACCGTGTTCTTCACGACGCTCCTCGACGAGAACGCGGCCAGCCACCTGGCGCTCGGCAGCGGCTACGCGACGGGTGTCGGCCCGGCGGACGCGGATCGCGTCAACCGCAGCGAGATCCACATCGACTTCATGATCGGCGGCGACGAGGTCGACGTCACCGGCGTCACCCGCGACGGCGCCGAGGTGCCGCTGCTGCGCGGCGGGGCCTGGCAGCTCTAGAAGCGATTCGGCTCCGGGAGCGGCGCAGGCCCCGCCGGGCGGTCGTCAGGCCGGCCGCGGCACCGCGACGACGGTGAAGGGCAGCTTCGGCTTGCTCGCCGTCCCGAGCTTGTCGAGCTGCGCGTTCAGCACGAGCAGGCGGTTACGCCAGGCCACCACCGCCGTCGGGAACAGGAAGCGCGAGTTGCGCATCGTGGAGGTGAGATTCCCGGTCCGGGCGTCGGCCGACAGCCGGACGACCGCGATCTGGGCGTTCGCGTTGCGCGCGATGTAGAGCGAGTGGCCGCGGATGTCCATGCCGTCCGCGTTGGTGAGGGCGAATCCGCCGCCCGCGGTGTTCATCACCTCGCTGACCTGCTTCGTCGCGACGTCGACGCGGAAGAGCTTCCCGGTCGTCAGCTGGTCGATGACCAGCGTACGGCCTCCGTTCACCGTCACGATCCCGTCGGCGTTGAGGCCCTTGACGTAGACGAACGGCGTGCCCTTGAACGACAGCCACTTCTGGATGCGGCGGCCGCCGTCCGTGATCCGCCAGAGGTACGGGTCGGTCGTGTCGGTGGCGAACGCGGTCCCGTCGGGCAGGAACGCGAAGTCGTTGATGACCGCCCTCGGCAGGCCGGTGTCGAGCCGGGCGATCAGCTTGCCCGTCGACTCCGAGTAGACCCAGATCTTGCCGGCGGTGCCGCCGACGTAGACGCGGCCGTGGTCGGGACGCGCGCCCAGCGCGGCCGTGCGGCCGTCCGCCCCGGCGGGCGAGAAGACGGTCGCCGCGGGCCGCGCGACGTTGCCGCGCACGACCGCGCCGCCGCCGATCGCGCCGACGAAGAAGCTCCCGTTGTGGCGGTCGACGCCCATCCCCTCCGGAAAGAGCATCGGCCCCGGCAGCGTGTACGTCGTCGGGCTCGCGTGGGTCCGCGCTCCACCGCTCGCCGCCACCGTCAGCGCCGCGGCGGCGACGGCCACGCCGGCCAGCGCCCGCCGGCCTTCGATCCAGCTCGTCATGGCTTCCCCCTTGGTTCGCGGGCCGCTCCGTATCGGCCCGGTGGAAGCCCTTCCCGCTCGCCGTTGGTTGAACCCTCAAGGGTCGCCGGCGGGCACCGGCGCGGGCTCGGCGCGCGGCGGACGCGCGCCGTTCTTCACCAGGACGGGGACGCCCCGCTCCGGGAACGGCACCTCGATCACGTCGAAGTCGCGCGGGGCGACCGTCTCGGGGAAGACCGCGCGCGCCTCTTCGAGCAGCTCGCGGCCGAAGTAGCGCGGCGACAGGTGCGTCAGGGCCAGCAGACGGACGCCCGCGTCGCGGGCGATCTGCGCCGCCTGGGCGGCGGTCGAGTGGAGCGTCTCGGCTGCGCGGTCCCGCTCCTCCTCGGTGAACGTCGCCTCGTGGACGAGCACGTCCGCACCGTGGGCGAGCGCCTGGACGGCCTCGGTGGGCGCCGTGTCGCCCGGGATGACGACCGTCCGGCCGGGCCGCGCGGGGCCGAGGAGCGCGTCCGGCGTCACCACGCGCCCGTCGGCCAGGGTGATCGACTCGCCGCGCTGGAGCGCCCCGCGCTCCGGCCCGCTCGGCACGCCGAGCGCGTCGGCGGCCTCGACGTCGAAGCGCCCGGGCCGTGCGTCCTCGACGAGCGCGTACCCGACCGCGGCGACGCCGTGGTGCACCGGGAAGACGAGGATGCGGTAGCCGTCGCGCTCGAGCGTGTCGCCGGGGCGCACCTCGACCAGCTCGAGCGGATAGGCGATCCGGCCGAAGATGCGCCGCAGGCCGCCGAACAGCTCGCGCAGCCCCGGGGGGCCGTACACGGTCAGCGGCACCTCGCGCTGGCGGAGCTGGAAGGTCTTGAGCATGCCCGGCAGGCCCAGGTAGTGGTCGGCGTGGAAGTGCCCGATGAAGATCTCCTCGAGGTCGGGCAGGCCGACGCTCGAGCGCATGAGCTGGCGCTGCGTCCCCTCGCCGCAGTCGAAGAGCAGGCGGTCGCCGCCGCGCCGCACGAGCAGCGCCGTGGGCGCGCGTCCAGCCGTCGGGGCGCTGCCGGAGGTGCCGAGGAAGACGAGATCGAGGTCCACGCGTCCGCGATTGTCGCAAGGGGCGCGCGCAGCGCCGCGGCGAGGTGCCGCGCGCGCCCCCGCGGCGGGTCTGCCCTACGGCAGAACGAGCTTCTCGCCGGGGACGACGTCGGCGTCCGCGAGGTGGTTCGCGCGCTCGATGCGCCAGACGGCGTCGCGGACGTCGCCCCCGTAATGCGCCTGGGCGATCCCCCACAACGTGTCGTAGCGCTGCACCACGACCACCTGGCGACCGCCGTGTGCGCTGGAGCTCCGGGCGGCCAGGCCCCAGATCAGCACCGCGATCCCGACGAGAAGTGCAATCCGAACGAACATGTGTTCGTCATGCTAGCGAACACCTGTTCGCCCTGTCAAGTGTCCTCGCGGGTTCCGAGGTCGACGAGCACCGGCCGCAGCTCGCCGCCCTCGACCTCCAGGTCGATCATCGACCGCGTCGGCGCGCGCCGGCGCTCGGTCGGCGAGCCCGGGTTGAGGATCCACACACCCTCGTGCCGCTCGACCTGCGGCAGGTGGCTGTGGCCGTAGACCACGGCCGCGCAGCCGGGAAACGCGGCCACCAGCCGGCCCTCGCGCCCCGCCCGCGGGCCCGCGTCGTGCACGACGCCGAGCCGCGCGCCGCCGGCGTCGAGCTCGATCCGCTCCGGCAGCGCCGCACGCACCGCGGGCTCGTCGACGTTCCCGGCGACGGCGACGACCGGCGGGCCGAACGCGCGCAGCTCGCGCAGGAACGCGGCGGAGACGAGATCGCCCGCGTGGACGATCAGGTCGGCGCTGCGCAGGCGCTCGACGCACGGAGCGGGCAGGACCCGCGTGCCGCGGGGGAGATGGGTGTCGGAGACGACGGCGATCCGCATGCGCGAAGGGCCCCGTCGCGGGGCCCTTCGATGCTGCCAGGGGGACGGAGGCGTCCTAGTGCTGCTTCTGGGGCTTCTGGCCGTGCGGCTTCTTGCCGTGCGAGCTCTTCGGGTGCTTTGCCTTCCCGGCCTTCGGCTTCGTGGCCTTGTGGCTCGACGTCTTGGTCGTCTTGGCGGCCTTGTCCTGTGCGACGCCGCCCGCGACCGTCGCGCCCGGCGCCCAGTAGGTCGCCTGGCCGGTCGGGCAGCGCCCGGCGTCCTTGGCGATCTCGTCGCGCACGGCCTGGGCCGAGGCCTTGGCCGTCCAGTCGGCGTAGAAGAGCCCGCTCTGCCAGCCGGCGAGGCTCTGCTCGTCGACGAGCTTGAAGATGTTCACGTTCGTGATGTCCGCGTCGCACTCGGCGGCGTCGACGAGCTGGCTGTACCACCGCGCCTGGTACGCCTCGTCGCCGACGACGACGTTCTCGGAACCGGTGTAGCCGGGACCCTTGGCGGTCGTCTGGATGCCGACCTCGTTGAGCTGCACGGGCAGGTGCCCGGGGCCGACCGTCGGCTGCGCGGTGCCGTTGAAGGCGTTGTAGAACGCCTGGTACGGCCGGGCGAGGTTGGCGACCGAGTAGTTGTGCGGGTCGGCGTAGCCCGTCGCGAACGGCAGCGTCTGGGGCAGCGGGTACGGATGCAGGTCGAGGCCGTCCATCAGCGGCTTCGTGCGCCCGCTCTTCCTGTACCAGTCGCCGAGGTAGCCGAGCCAGTCGATCGGGTCGGTCGACGGCTGCGGCCCGCCGTTCGGCACGTTGCCGCGCGGCGACAGGCCGAGCCCCCAGACGAAGATGCTCGGGTTGACCGCCTTGAGCGCGTCGTAGCCCGCCGCCAGGAACGCGCCGCACTCGGCCGCCGAGATGTTGTGGCCGTTCTGGACCTGCGGGTTGACGAACAGATCCTGGTTGCACTCGTTCATGACGACGTACGACGTCACGGACGGGTAGGTCGTGGCGAGCTTCGTGAGCCACGCCGCGAACTTCGTCGGCCCGCCCTGGTCGCTGAGCTCGGCCGAGTGGCGCGGCGAGACGTCGAACTCGAGCTTGACGCCCGCGGCGGCCGCGGCCTGGACGGCGTGCGCGACGAACTGCCCGTCGATGCCGTCGAACCCGTTGGCGGAGGCCTCGTTCCAGCGCAGGATGATCGTGTTCACGCGCAGGTTCAGGCCGGTCAGGCTCGACCAGAACTGCGACGCGCCGTAGAAGCCGGCGTTGTCGTTGACGCCGAACTGGACGTTGTCGGCGGAGGCGCGCGCGGCGGCGAAGCAGAGCGCGAGGGCGAGCACGGCCAGGGCCGCGGCGAGCTTCTTCAAGGGGTTGCGTCCTCTCTGGGGTGGCGAAGCGACGGGGGGTGCGTGCGCCGCACGGTCGCAGACGCCCGCACCGGCGTCATCGGCCGGTCGACCCATCTTTGAAGGCGGAAAGGCCTAGTCCTGCCCGGCTACGAGCCCGAGCGCCAGAGCGGCTCGAGCGCGTCCACGATCCGCCCGGCCCCGAAGCGCACCGGGTCGTCCGCGGGCAGGCCGGTCTCGCGCTCCGCGGCCGCGATCGCCGCGCGTGCGGCGTCCTCGTCCAGCGTTCGCGTGTTCAGGGCGACGGCGAGGACCCGCGCCGGGCGCGGGATGAGCGAGATGCGCTCGTAGAGCTCCACGACCCGGGAGAGCGGCGGGATCGGGTACCGGTCGTCCTCGTCGACGACGTCCGAGCCGGCCTGGTGGCAGAGCACGTACGCGTGCGGCGCCGATCCGTGCAGGAGGCCGAGCGTCACGCCCGAGTACATCGGGTGGAGGAGCGAGCCCTGGCCCTCCACGAACAGCACCTCGCCTCCCCGCTCGACGCCGCCGAGGACGAGCTGCTCGGCCGCGCCCGCGATGAAGTCGGCGACGACGGCGTCGACGGAGATCCCCCAGCCGGCGATCGCCATGCCGGTCTGGCCCGTCGGGACGAACTCGCTGCGCACCCCGCGGCGCCGGGCCTCGCGGTCGAGCTCGAGCGCGACGGTCATCTTCCCGATCGCGCAGTCCGAGCCGACGGTGAGCACCACCTTGGCGTCGTGGGTCAGGTTCGCGCCGGTCGGGACGTTGAGGCCGTCCGGGGGCTTGCGGAGGTCGCGCAGCTCGACGCCGTGCTCCGCGGCGAGCGCGCTCAGCTCCGGGTCGTCGGAGACGAACTCGTGCAGGCCGTTCTCGACGTCGAGCCCCGCGGCGATGCACTGCCTGAGCAGCTCGCGCCACTCGTCGGGGAACCGCCCGCCCTGGGTGGCCACCCCGACGAGCGCCGCGGTCGGCTCGAACCGGAGCGCCTCGGCGACGGTGGCGACGACCGGCTTGCCGTCCTGCTCGGTTCCCCCGCGTGCCGAGTCCACGAGCACGACCACGTCGTCGGGGCGGTAGCGCAGCACGCCCCGAGCGGTCTTGCCGTAGTGCGGGTCGTCCGACCGCCCCTCGGCGAGGAGCAGGAGCCTACGCGCCGACACCGAGCCCCGGCCGTCCGCTGGGGCGCTGCACGCCGTCGGCGAGCTCGACCCCCGGCCACGGATCCTCCGCGAGCAGCAGGTTCCCGTCGAGGTCGACGTGGTCCATCAGGCTCGCCACGTGGGCGCCGGCCGCGATCCCGAGTCCCGACTCGATCATGCACCCGAGCATGACGCCGAGCCCGAGCGCCCGCGCGGCGTGCACCATCCGCACCGCCTCGCGGATGCCGCCGGACTTCGCGAGCTTGATGTTGATCCCGTGCGCGCGCTCCGCGCAGGCCGCGACGTCCGCCAGCGTGTGGCAGTCCTCGTCGACGTAGATCGGGACCGGCGAGCGTCGCTTCAGCTCCGGGCCGTCCGGGTCGCCGGCGGGCAGCGGCTGCTCGCAGTACACGATGTCCATCTGCGGGAGGACCTCGAGCGCCTCGTCGAGGGTCCAGTACTCGTTCACGTCGACCTGGAGCGGCAGCCCCGTCGCGGCGCGGACGCTCCGCACGCGCTCCAGGTCGAGCCCGTCGCGGCCGCCGAGCTTGAGCTTGAGCCGCTTGAACCCCCGCTGCGTCGCCGCCTCCGCCCGCCGCGCCATGTCGTCGGGATCGCCGAGCCACACGGTCCAGGACGTGGGCGGCCCGTCGCGCCGCAGCCCGAGAAGGCGATGCACCGGCAGCCCCGCGAGCTTGCCCTGGAGGTCGTGCAGCGCCCCGTCGACCGCCGCGCGCGCGGCCTGCTCCCCCGGCGGGAGCCGGGCCTCGATCTCGTCGAGCGCCCACGGGTCGTCGCCGAGCCCGTCGAGCGCCTCCAGCCACGCGAGCGCCGACTGCGCCGACTCGTCGTAGCGCTCGATCGGGGCGGCCTCGCCGAACCCGGAGACGCCCTCGTGGCGCAGCTCGACCTGGACGACCTCCGCCTCGTCCTGCGACTCGCGGGAGATGACGAACGTCTGCGCGAGCCGCAGGGTCTCGATGCGGGCGGTCAGCTCCACCGCGGCTAGACTAGTCCACGCCCCGGCGCCCGTAGCTCAGGGGATAGAGCGTTCGCCTCCGGAGCGAAAGGTCGCAGGTTCGATTCCTGCCGGGCGCATCATCGTCGTGTT
>DASZWI010000074.1:0-10493 GCA_035546715.1 Gaiellaceae bacterium
CCGCCCGGTCGTCGCCTTCGTGACCGTGATGCTCGTGATCGGCAGCTTCAACGTCTTCATCTCCGTCCTGCTGATCACGAACGGCGGCCCCATCGACGAGACGCAGGTGCTGCTGTCGTACATGTACAAGCAGGCGTTCTCCTTCCTCGACTTCGGCTACGGCTCCGCGATCAGCTTCACCGTGACGGTGATCGTGCTGACGCTGTCCGCCGTCCAGCTCCGCATCTTCCGCCGGCCGGCAGGGAGCTCCTGATGGTCGTCGGCAGCCTTCGCCGCGCACGCGCGCTGATGGGCGTGCGGCTCGTCGTCGTGGCGCTCGGCGCCGTCGTGATGTCGGTGCCGTTCCTCTACATGCTCTCGACGTCGTTCAAGCCGAACCAGCTGGTGCTGGAGCTCCCGCCCCAGTTCGTCCCGCACCACCCGACGACCGCCAACTACACGAACGCGTGGAGCTCGAACGAGTTCGGCCACTACTTCCTCAACTCGCTCGTCGTCGCCGTCGCGACGACGTTCTTCGCCGTCTGGCTCGCCTCGATGATGGCCTACGCCTTCGCCCGGTTCCGCTTCCACGGGCGGGGCCTGCTGTTCGGGCTGGTCCTGCTCGGGCTGATGGTGCCGACGATGATGCTGCTGATCCCGCAGTTCCTGCTCGCGCGTCAGCTGCACGCGCTGAACACGCTGTGGGGTCTCGTCTTCTTCTACACGGCCGGGAACCTGGGCCTGAACACGTTCCTCCTGAAGAGCTTCTTCGGCGACATCCCGCGCGAGCTCGAGGAGGCGATGGTCGTCGACGGCGCGTCGCCGTGGTCGCGCTACCTGAAGCTGATCCTGCCGCTCTCCCGGCCGGCGCTCGCGACCGTGGCGATCTTCACCTTCCTCGCGAGCTGGGACGAGTACGTGTGGGCGCTGACCGTGATCAACGACCCGAACAAGCGGACGCTGCCGATCGCGATCGCGCTCTTCCAGGGGCAGCACTCGACCAGCTGGGGCCTTGTGTTCGCCGCGTCGGCGATCGCCATCGGCCCCGTGCTGCTGCTCTACGCCCTCTTCCAGCGGCACTTCGTCGCCAACCTGACGACCGGCGCGGTGAAGGCGTGACGGCGGTCGTCCCGGGCGACCGCCTCGCCGACCGCAGCGTGCGGGTCCTGCGCGACGGGCAGGCGCGGAGCGGCGCGTACGTGGCCAGCCCGAACTTCGACACCTACCGCTACGCCTGGCTGCGCGACGGCGCGTTCTGCGCCCACGCGATGGACCTCGCCGGCGAGCGGGCGTCGTCGGCGGCGTTCCACCGCTGGGTCGCCGGGAGCGTCGAGGCGCACCGCGGCCTGATCGAGGCCGCGATCGCCGGCGTCGAGGCGGGGAAGAGGCTCCCGCCCGAGGCGTTCCCGCCCGCGCGCTACACCCTGGACGGCGCGCTCGAGGAGCCGGAGGCCGGGGAGGAGTGGCCGAACTTCCAGGTCGACGGCTACGGGATGTGGCTGTGGGCCCTGGCCGAGCATCTCGGCGGCGCGGCGCCCGAGCCCGAGCTCGCGCGCACCGTCGGCCTCGTCGCCCGCTACCTCGCGACGACCTGGCGGCTGCGCTGCTACTCGTGCTGGGAGGAGCTCGACGGGGGCGAGCATGCATCGACGCTCGGTGCGGTCGTCGCCGGGCTCGCGGCGGCGAGCACCCTGCTCGGCGACGGCGCCTACGCCGAGACCGCCGACGTCGTGCGCGCCTCGCTCACCGCCCGCTTCGTCGTCGACGGCCGCTTCGGCCGCGGCCCGGCGGATCCGCGCCTCGACGGCAGCCTGCTCTGGCTCGCCGTCCCGTTCGGCGTGCTGCCTGCCGAGCACCCGCTGATCGGCCAGACCGTCGCCGCGGCGCGTCGCGACCTCGCCGGGCCCGGCGGCGGGATTTACCGCTATCTCGGCGACACGTACTACGGGGGCGGACAGTGGCTGCTGCTCACGTCGTCGCTCGCCTGGCACCTCGCCCGCGTCGGCGACCGGGAGGGCGCCGCCGCCGCGCAGGACTGGGTGCGCGCGCAGGCGCTCGCGAACGGCGACCTGCCCGAGCAGACGACCGGCCACTCGCAGGACCCGGCGATGATCGAGCCCTGGATCGAGCGCTGGGGACCGGTGGCGACGCCGCTCCTCTGGTCGCACGCGATGTACCTGATCGCCGAGCACGAGCTGGCGCGATGACCGAGCTGCTGCCGACGAAGGCGACCTTCGCTCCCGGCGAGGACGTCCAGGTCGAGGTGCGCGGATCCGCGAAGGCGGTGAGCCTGACGCACCTCGGCGAGCCGGTCGCGACCGCCGTGGCCGTCGGCGGGATCGCGTCGTTCGGCGCCCTGCCCGAGGGCGGCTACGGCGTCGAGGCGGACGGAGCCCACTCGGCGCTCGACGTGCTCGCGAACCCGCTCGGCCGGCCGCGCTACGGCTTCGTCTCGCACTACGAGCCCGGTCGCGAGCCGGCGGGGGTCGCCGAGAACGCCCGCCGGCTGCACCTGAACGCCGTCCAGTTCTACGACTGGATGTACCGGCACGCCGACCTGCTCCCGCCCGGCGACACGTTCTCGGACACGCTCGGCCAGACCGTCTCCCTCGACTCCGTGCGCCGCCTGGCGGAGGCGCTCAGGGCGGTGGGGTCGCTCCCGCTCGGCTACGCCGCGGTCTACGCCGCCGGCAAGGACGAGTGGCCGTCCTGGCAGGATGAGGGGCTCTACCGCCCCGACGGCACGCCGTGGACGCTCGGCGACTTCCTCTGGAACGTCGACCCGAGCGACGAGCGCTGGCTCGCGCACTTCTCGGCCGACCTCCGCAAGGCGCTCGGCGTCGGCTTCGCCGGCTTCCACCTCGACCAGTACGGCGCGCCGAAGCTCGCGCTGCGCCGGGACGGCCGAGCGGTCGACCTCGCCGAGGCGTTCCCGGTCCTGATCGAGCGCCTGCGGCGCGACCTGCCCGACGCGCGGCTGATCTTCAACAACGTCAACGACTTCCCGACCGAGGCGACCGCGCGGACGGGACAGGACGCGATCTACATCGAGGTGTGGTCGCCGAGCGACCGGCTCGGCCAGCTCGGCGCGCTCGTCACGAAGGCGCGGCTGCTCGCGCCGGGCAAGGCGGTGATCCTCGCCGCGTACCTCGCGCCGTACGCGGAGAGCGACGAGGCCGGGCGTGCCGCCGAGCGGCTCCAGCTCGCGACCGTGTTCTCGCACGGCGGCACCGCCCTCGTCCACGGCGAGGAGCAGTCCGTGCTCACCGAGGCGTACTACGTCACGCACGCGCAGCAGTCGGACGAGAGCCTCGAGGCGACGCGCCGCTCGTACGACTTCGCCGTGCGTCACGGCGACCTGCTCTTCGACCCGGCGGCCGTGGACGTGACCGCGGGCCGCGTCGGCGGCATCCACGAGGAGATCGCCGTCGAGGCGCCCGTCCCGGTGAGCGTCGAGTCGACGCCGGGCGCGCTCTGGCTGCGCGCGATGCAGACGAGCCGCGGGCTGCTGCTGCACCTGATCGACCTGTCGCCGCAGGAGGACGACCTGTGGAACGCGCCGAAGCGGCCGGGCCGGCCGCTCGAGGGCGTCCGCGTGCGTCTCCGGCGTCAGCTCGCCCGGCCGGCGTCCGTCTCGTTCGCCGACCCCGACGACGCGCCCGTCCTGCGGAGGCTGCGCCCCGTGGAGGAGGGGCCCGTCGACGTCTACGAGGTGCCGCCGTTCCGCACCTGGGCGCTGCTCTGGGTGCGCGAGGGGGCGTCGTGATCCGTCACGTGCCGGCGGGGCGCGGGCACCCCTACCTGATCGAGCCGGACCAGCGCGTGCCGGTCCGGCCCGGCGGCGGCGATCCCGTCGAGCTGCGGGCGACGACGACCGCCGGCTCGGCGCCGCCGCGTGTGGAGCTCGCGGATGGGCGCGTCCTCGAGACCGCCACACGCGGCGACGCGGTGCCCGACGTGCGCGCCGACTACGGCGTCACCGCGCCGCGCGTCGACGAGGGTCACCTGGGCGAGGCGGCGGCGCGGCTCGGCGAGCAGCCCGGACGGGTGTCGTGGGCGGCCGTGGTGCCGGCGCCGCCGGCGGGCGAGGGGCTGCGCTACCGGTTCGTCGAGGGCGAGCGTGCGAGCGGCTGGTTCGAGGTCGAGACGGCGGAGTGGCGCGCGAGCGGCGGGCGGCTCGTGCTCGCCGGCCCGGCCGGGCCGCGCGACCGGCTGGTGGACGGCAGCGTCGAATGGCTCGTCGCGGGCGACCGGGCGTACCGGCTCCGCTTTGCGCTCCGGCTCGAGGAAGGAGAGCGCGTCGCGGGCTTCGGCGAGCGCTTCAACGGCCTCGACCAGCGCGGCCGGCTCGTCGACGTCGCCGTGTTCGACCAGTACAAGGGACAGGGCGCGCGCACCTACCTGCCGATGCCGTTCGCGGTCGTCGCCGGCGGCGGCTTCGGCTTCCACCTCGAGACGGGCCGTCGCACGTTCTTCGACGTCGGCCGGTCCCGGCCCGACCGGATCCTCGTCGAGGTCGACCTCGAGCCCGGCGAGCTCGAGCCCGAGTTGACGCTGCGGCTGTTCGCCGGCGAGCCGGCGGAGGTCGTGCGCGCGTTCGCCGACCGGGCGGGCCGGCCCGCCGAGGCCCCGCCCGACTGGGTCTACCGCCTCTGGATGAGCGGCAACGAGTGGAACAGCCAGGCGCGCGTGGAGGCCGAGGTGGCGCGCAGTCGCGCCGAGGGCATCCCCGTCGGTGCGATCGTGATCGAGGCCTGGTCGGACGAGCAGACGTTCGTCGCGTTCAACGACGCCGAGTACGAGCCGCACCCGGACGGCGCGCCGCACCGCCTGGCCGACTTCACCTTTCCGCCGGACGGCCGCTGGCCCGACCCGAAGGGGATGGTCGACGCGCTCCACGAGGACGGGATCAAGGTGCTGCTGTGGCAGATCCCGCTCGTCGAGTCCGAGGCCGGCCAGGCCGGCCACGACCGCCGGACGATGGTCGAGCGCGGGTACTGCGTCCACCTCGCGAACGGCGAGCCCTACCGCAACCGCGGCTGGTGGTTCCCCGGCGCGCTGATGCCGGACTTCACGAACACCGAGGCGAAGCGCTGGTGGCTGGAGAAGCGCCGCTACCTCGTCGAGGAGGTCGGCGTCGACGGCTTCAAGACGGACGGCGGCGAGCACGGCTGGGGCACCGACCTCGTCTACGCCGACGGCACGCACGGCGGCGAGACGAACAACCGCTTCCCGGTGCTCTACACCGGCGCCTACCACGAGCTCATGCGCTCGGCCGGGCGCGACCCGGTGACGTTCAGCCGTGCCGGGTTCACCGGCTCGCAGGCGTTCCCGTGCCACTGGGCGGGCGACGAGGACTCGACGTGGGAGGCGTTCCGCGCCTCGATCTCGGCCGGGCTGAGCGCGGGCGTCTCCGGCATCTCCTTCTGGGCGTGGGACCTGGCCGGCTTCTCGGGCGAGGTGCCCAATCCCGAGCTGTACGTCCGCTCGGCCGCGATGGCCGCCCTCAGCCCGATCATGCAGTACCACTCGGAGTACAACCACCACCGCACGCCGTCGCGCGACCGCACGCCCTGGAACGTCGCGGAGCGCACCGGCGACGCGCGGGTCGTGCCGCTCTTCCGCCGGTTCGTCGAGCTGCGCGAGCGGCTCGTGCCGTACCTGTCGGCCGAGGGGCGCCGAAGCGTCGAGCAGGGGCTGCCGCTGATGCGGGCGCTGTTCCTCGCCTGGCCGGACGACGCGCGGGTCTGGGAGTTCCCGGAGCAGTACCTGCTCGGGGACGCCCTGCTCGTCGCACCGGTCACAGCGCCCGGTGTGACGCGCCAGCGCGCGTATCTCCCGGCCGGCGCCTGGGTCGACCCCTGGAGCGGCGAGCGTCTCGCAGGCGCGCAGGTCGTCGAGCGCGAGGCGCCGCTCGACCGGATCCCCGTCTTCGTGCAGGCCGCGCGTGCGGCCGAGCTGATCGAGGCCTTCCAGGGCCTCGAGGAACGCGGAAAGGAGCACTGATGGCCGCAGTCGAGTTCCGCGAGGTGACGAAGAGCTTCGGCGACGTCGTCGCCGTCGACCGTCTCAGCCTCACCGTCGAGGAGGGCGAGTTCCTGATCCTCGTCGGGCCCTCCGGCTGCGGCAAGACGACCGCGCTGCGCATGGTCGCCGGGCTCGAGCAGGTGACGAGCGGCGAGATCCTCATCGACGGCAAGGTCGTCAACGACCTGCCGCCGACGAACCGCGACATCGCGATGGTCTTCCAGAACTACGCGCTCTACCCGCACATGACGGTCGCGGCGAACATCGCGTTCCCGCTGCGCCAGCAGCGGGTGAAGAAGGCGGAGATCCGCGACCGGGTCGCCGAGGCGGCCCGCCTCCTCGACATCGAGGAGCTGCTCGACCGGAAGCCGCGCGAGCTGTCGGGCGGCCAGCGGCAGCGCGTCGCCATCGGCCGCGCGCTCGTCCGCCGGCCGAAGGCGTTCCTCATGGACGAGCCCCTCTCGAACCTCGACGCGAAGCTGCGCGTGCAGATGCGCGCCGAGCTGATCGCCCTGCACCGGCGGCTCGGCATCACGACCGTCTACGTCACGCACGACCAGACGGAGGCGATGACGCTCGGCGACCGCGTGCTCGTGCTCGACAAGGGCGTCGCGCAGCAGCTCGACACGCCGCAGCAGCTCTACCGCGAGCCGGCGAACACGTTCGTGGCGGGGTTCATCGGCAGCCCGGCGATGAACCTGGTCGAGGGCGACGCAGCCGGCGGACGCCTGACGATGGGGCCGCTGACGCTCGAGCGGCCCGGCGCCGAAGCAGGACGCGTGCTGGTGGGGATCCGCCCCGAGGACTTCCGGCTCGCCGACGGTCCCGGGACGTTCCCGGCCCGCGTCGAGTTCAGCGAGCAGCTCGGTCCCGAGACGCTCGTCTACTTCCGGGCGGAGGGCATGCGGCTCGCCCGCTCGCCCCGGGGAGCGGACGCGCAGGAGGAGGGCCGCTCGCGCGAGCTGGCGACGCTGCTCGTCGCCCGGCTGGCGGCGGACACCGACATCGAGGCCGGCACCACGGTCAGCCTGGGCGTGAACGAGGGGCGCGTGCGGCTGTTCGACCCGGTCACGGGCGGCGCACTCGCAGCCGCGGCGCCGGCCGGGGCACTCGCAGGCGCGGGGTAGGCCGCCGCTCCGGCTCGCCGCGCAGGCGGCCGCCGCTCTCGTACGCGCGATAGGTCTGCAGCAGCCCCAGTCCGAGCTGGTCCACCGTGTGCTCCTTCCGTTCGGTTCGTATCTCTCGTGGAGAGAGATCCACCGGAAGGCGGAAACTCATCGGGGAAGCTCGAGCGGCGCGCCGAAGGCGGGATGGACCCCCGGGTCGAGGAACGCGTCGACGGCGGCGATCCGGTCGCCCCGGAAGCTGAGGACGTCGATCGCGTGTAGCACGAACGCGTCTCGCTCTGCATCCCACATGTAGCAGAGCACGGCCGGCTGTCCGTTCGCCGTCGTCGGCGCATGGCGCCACTCGCTTCGGAGCGGCCCGTCGACCAGGAACCGGCGCACCGCCTCCAGGCCGCTGTACCAGGTCTGGAGGGGCGGCATCGCCCAGGTCGCGTCCTCGACGAGCAGGTCGACGACGGTCTCGACGTCGCCGGACTCCAGCGCGTCGATGTAGCGGCCGACCAGCTCCTGGACCTTCGCGTCGCCGAGCGTGTGCAGCGCGGCCTGCTGGCTCTGCTCCGGCATGCGCTCGTCGACCGCCTTGCGCGCCCGCTGGAGCGCGCTGTTCACCCCGGCGACGGTGGTCTCGAGCGCGGCGGCGGTCTCCTGCGCCGAGAAGCCGAGCACCTGCCGCAGGAGCAGCACCGCGCGCTGCTGGGCGGGGAGGAGCTGGAGCGCCGCCGTGAACGCGAGCTCCAGCGACTCCCGCTGCTCGTAGGTCGCGTCGGGGTCGAGCTGGTCGCTCGGGTACGGCTCGATCCACACCTCCTCCGTGAGCGGGCGGCCGGGCGCCTCGCCGACGAAGGCAGGCGCCCCGGCGTCCTCCGCGAGCAGGCGCTTCGGCCGCTTGGCGGCCGCGCGCAGGCAGGCGTTCGTCGCGATCGTGTAGAGCCAGGTTCGCAGGGAGCTGCGGCCCTCGAAGCGCGGCAGGCCGCGCCACGCGCGCAGCAGCGTGTCCTGGAGCGCGTCCTCGGCGTCGTGGACCGAGGCGAGCATGCGGTAGCAGTGGGCATGCAGCTCCCGGCGGTGGGGCTCCACGAGCAGGCGGTACGCGTCGCCGTCGCCGCCGCGGGCGGCTTCGAGCAGGCGCAGCTCGCGCGGGTCGAGCACGGAGCTCGTCATCGTGAAGGTCGATCCCGGCTCGCGCCGGAACTCATCGGTCGGCGCGGGCCGACTCGACGCGAGCCCGGGCCTGCGCCACCGTCGAGCCGTACGTCGGCTCGCCGAGGATCGCCGTCGCGAGCTCGTTCGCCTCGCGGATGACGCGCTCGCGCTGCGTGTCGACGCTCCCGC
Organism: Gaiellaceae bacterium; assembly: GCA_035546715.1. Classification (GTDB taxonomy): domain Bacteria; phylum Actinomycetota; class Thermoleophilia; order Gaiellales; family Gaiellaceae; genus PALSA-600. The sequence goes on from DASZWI010000074.1 coordinate 8,466, forward strand.
TCGCGACGAAGAGCGCCGCGTGCGCCCGCGACGCCCACTCGACCAGCGCCGCCGGGCCTTCGCCGGGCCGCGGGACGTCGACGATCGCGTCTGCGACCACACGGGCCCGCTCCTCGAGCCGGTCGAGCTCGGCGGGCAGCTCGCTCGCCTCGCGGTCGAGCGCGTCGTGTGCCGCGAGCGCCCGCGCGACCGCCGCGCCGGCGACGACCAGATGGTCGCCGGCCCGCTGGAGCGCGTGCTTCGCGAGGGCGCGGGCCTCGTCGTCGCGGGCGTCGTCCACGGCCGCCTGCGCCTCCCGGCACTCGTCCTCCCGAGCCGCCAGCTCGGCGCGCGCCGCCTGCACCGCTCCGCGAAGGTGCTCGTCCTGCTCGGGGTACGCGGCGAAGAACGCGGCAATCGCCTCCGCGCGCCCCCGGATGGCCGCCACCTCGGCGTCGGCTCCGTGGAGCTCGTCGGCGCGGGCGCCCAGCTCGGTGTCCCGGCGGTCGAGCTCGCGCAGGTCGTCGACGGGGCTCGCATCGCGTCCCATCTTGGCAAAAGGGCGAGGATCGGCGCCCTTTGCCTAGACGTTTGCCAAAAGACAAGCTATGCTGAGGCGACCGCGCCCGGTGGGGTAACCGTAGTGTGCCGCAGCCTCGGATGCCTCACCTGGGCGCGACCTTCGCAGATGCGAGTCCGGATGCCGCCGCGTCCGGACGGTCCCGCGACGGGTTCGGCGTGCCGGGCGGGTCGCGTCAGTCCGCGAGGGCGGCGGTCTCGGGCGCGGACTCCGGCGCGCCGTCGCTCGCCGGCGTCGGACGGCCGCCGCGCTGCACGGCGACCACGCGCTTGTAGACCGCGAGGGCGTCGGCCGCGCGACCGAGCTCCTCGAGCACCTCGGCGAGGCTTGCACCGGCCTCTCCGGCGAAGTGCGCGCCGGATTCCTCGAGCTCGTCGAGCGCGAGCTCGTACAGCTCGACCGCCCGCTCGAGCTCGCCGGAGGTCCGGAACACGTGGGCGATCACCATGAGCGCGCGGCCCTTGTCCTGCGGGTCGAGGACCCCGATGTTCGCCAGCACCTCGCCGGCGCGCTTCGCGGCGCGCTGCGAGTCGCCGCTGAGGGCGAGGGCGCGGGCCTCTTCGAGCGCGAAGCGCGCGTCGTCCGCTTCGGTCATGTCGGTGCCGAACGCCTCGCGGCCGCGGCTGAGCTGGAGGAGCGCGGCTTCGGAGTCGCCCGCCTCGACGTGGGCATAGGCGAGGAGGTGATGCGCCATCGCGACGTAGGAGCGGTTCTCGGTGCGCTCGAGGATGTCGATGGCCCGCTGCGCGTACCGGGTCGCCAGCTTGGGGTTCTTGTGATGTACGTGCAGCCGCGACTGCGTCCAGTAGACGCGCGCGGTCGCGATCGGGTCGCGCATGTCCTCCGCGTGCCGCATCGCCGCGACGAGCTCCTTCTCGGCGAGCTTGGGCTCGGCCCCGTCGATCAGCGCGTTCGCCAACAGCACCCGGAAGCGGAACGCCTCGATGGACGCGCCGGCCTCGTCGGCCTCGACGAGGGCCCGCTCGAGCAGCGCCTTCGCGGACTCGAAGGCTCCGCTGGAGGCGTAGGCCCGGGCCAGGGTCTCGACGTTGCCGCTGCGCTCGAGCAGCGAGCCGCGCTCGAGGGCCGACTCCAGCAAGGTGATCGCCTTCGTGACGTGTCCTTCGCGGAACGCGATCTCCCCGAGCCCGCCCATCGCGGCCGTGTCGCGCGGATTCGCGCGCAGGCGGTCCGCGAAGACGCGCCGCGCCTCGTCGACCTCGCCCAGCCGGAGGGCGACCTCGGCGTCGATGAGCTCGCGGTCGATGGCCGCGGTTCCCTCCACACCGGTCGCCAGCCACTCGGGCGAGACGTCGAGCCGCTTCGCGAGCTCGTGGATGAGCTGCAGCGACGGTGTGCGCTCGCCGGCCTCGATGCGCGACAGGTAGGCGTTGGTGCAGCCGGGGAACGAGAGCGCGTGCTGGGACAGGCCGGCGTTCTCGCGCGCTTCGCGGAGTCGTTGCCCGAAA
>DASZWI010000075.1:0-6692 GCA_035546715.1 Gaiellaceae bacterium
CTTGTCGCCGCCCGTGCCGTGCAGGAAGCGGTCCTGCTGCTTCTCGGTCAGCTCGAGCCACGGGACGTCGGTGGGGATCTCGTAGCGGTCGGCGATCGCCTGGATGACCGACTCGTAGAAGCCCGAGCCGCCCACCGACCAGGGGACGAGCGCGCCGTCGTCGATCGAGAGCGTCGGGTCGGGGACGAGCAGGTAGGGGTCGATCTCCTGCTGGGCGCCGAGGCCGGTGCAGCGCGGGCACGCCCCGTGCGGCGAGTTGAAGGAGAAGATGCGCGGCTGCAGCTCCGGCAGCGAGACGCCGTGCTCGGGGCAGGCGAAGTTCTGGCTGTAGGTCGTCGACTCGCCGGTGTCCACCAGGTCGACGACCACGAGCCCGTCGGCGAGCTGCGCCGCCGTCTCCACCGACTGGGTCAGCCGCGTCCGCAGGTCCTCCTTCAGGACGAGCCGGTCGACGACCACCTCGATCGTGTGCTTGAACTTCTTGTCGAGCGCCGGCGGCTCCTCGAGCAGATGCTGCTCGCCGTCGACCTTCACGCGCGAGAAGCCCTCGTTGCGGAGCTCCTCGAAGACGTCCCGGTATTCGCCCTTGCGGTCGCGCACGACGGGCGAGTTGACGGTGAAGCGCGTGCCCTCCGGCAGCGACAGGATCTGCTCGACGATCGAGTCGATCGACTGGCCGGCGATCGGCCGTCCGCACACCGGGCAGTGCGGGCGTCCCACGCGCGCGTAGAGCAGACGCAGGTAGTCGTAGATCTCGGTGACCGTGCCGACGGTCGAGCGCGGGTTCCGCGACGTCGTCTTCTGGTCGATCGAGATCGCCGGGCTGAGCCCGTCGATCGAGTCGACGTCGGGCTTCTCCATCATCTGGAGGAACTGCCGCGCGTAGGCGCTCAGGCTCTCCACGTAGCGGCGCTGGCCCTCGGCGTAGATGGTGTCGAAGGCCAGGCTGGACTTGCCGGACCCGGAGAGGCCGGTGATGCAGATGAGCGCGCTGCGCGGGAGCCGGACGGTGATGTCCTTGAGGTTGTGCTCCCGGGCGCCGTGGACGACAAGCTCGTCGGCTGCCATGGGAGCACCATTGTAGCTCCCGAACGTATGTTCGTCCAAGGCCTGAGAAGTGCCGAAGAATCCGCCGTGAGCCGGAGCCGTCGGCGTATCGTCTCGGCGCGGTGGCGGCAGGCGGCAGGATGTCGAGGCGGCGGTTCGTCGGAGTGGCCGGAACGGCCCTCGGCGGCCTCGTGGCGCGGTCGAGCCCCGCCCTGGCGCTCACTCGGCGCGAGAGCGCGGGCGGCGCCGGCCATCGTTCCTTCGTGTCGGCCCCGGGGCTCCGTCCGCCCGCCGTCGAGGTGACGGCCGCCGCCGGCGGCACGGCGTCCGGTCTCGTGTTCGTCGCCCCCTTCGCTCTCGGGCCGCCGGCCGCCGACGCCCAGTACGGGCCGCTGATCGTCGACGACGCAGGCGAGCCGGTCTGGTTCCTGCCGGTGAACGGCCGGTCGGCGATGAACCTGCGCGTGCAGCGCTTCCACGGCGAGCCGGTCCTGACCTGGTACGAGGGGAACGTCGCGTCGGGCGGCTACGGCTACGGGGGCGAGTGCGTGATCGCCGACACGACGTACCGCGAGGTCGCGCGGGTGAAGGCGGGCCACGACCTGCAGGCCGACCTGCACGAGTTCCTGATCACCTCGCGCAACACCGCGCTCGTGGCGATCTTCAACCAGCGCCCGTGGGACCTCTCCGCCGTCGGAGGCCCGGCGGAGGGCCAGCTCGTCGAGGGCGTCGTGCAGGAGATCGACGTGGCGACGAAGGAGGTGCTGTTCGAGTGGCACAGCGTCGACCACGTCGGCCTCGACGAGACCTACCGGGACGACCTCGTCACGCAGCCCAACTTCGACTACTTCCACCTCAACTCGATCGGGGTGGACGCCGACGGCGACCTGATCGTCTCGGCCCGCCACACGTCGACCGTCTACAAGATCGACCGCAGGAGCGGCGCGGTCGTCTGGCGCCTCGGCGGCCGGAAGAGCGACTTCGCCCTCGGACCCGGCGCGCGCTTCGACTTCCAGCACGACGCGCGCCGCCACGAGGACGGGACGCTCACGGTCTTCGACAACGGCGCCTGGGGTCCGGGCCCTGGCGACGTCGAGCCGAGCTCGCGCGGGTTGCGCCTCGCCCTGGACGAGCAGGCGCGAACCGCCGACCTCGTCGCGGAGTACCGCGCGCCCGCGCCCCGGCTGGCGACCGCGATGGGCGACGTCCAGGGCCTGCCCGGCGGGAACGTGTTCGTCGGCTGGGGCATCGCCGGCTCGTTCTCGGAGCTCGGCCCGTCGGGCGACCTCCGCTTCGACGCGCGCTTCGCCGACGGCAGCGCGAGCTACCGCGCCTTCCGCGATCCGTGGGTCGGTCGGCCCGCGACCCGGCCCGCGATCGTCGTCACGACCGACGAGAGCGGGCGTCCTGCGACCGTGCACGCGAGCTGGAACGGGGCGACGGAGGTCGCGCACTGGCAGCTCCGCACCGGGCCGGCGCCGGGCAGGCTGCGCGCCGTGCGCACGGCGCCCCGGACCGGCTTCGAGACCGCGATCGACCTCCCGGCGCCGGCCGCGTTCCTCGCCGTCGTGGCGCTCGACGCCTCGGGCAGGCAGCTCGCGACGACGAAGGTCGCGCACCTGGCCTGAAATCGGCCGCGCGGGGGAACACCGCGCGCGTGAGCCACACCGCGCGCCGCACCGCCGTCGTCACCCTCGTCGCAGGCGGGATCGTCGTGCTCGCGCTCGCCCTGTGGAAGCTGCGGCTCGTCGTCGGGCTGCTCTTCGCCGCCGCGATCATCGCGGCCGCGATGCGGCCGGGGGTCGAATGGCTGTACCGGCGGCGGGTCCCCCGCGTCGCCGGCGTGCTGCTGCACTACGTCGCGCTCGTGGCCCTCGTCGCGGCCGCGCTCTGGCTGATCGTCCCGCGGGCGCTCGACCAGGTCGACACGGCGCTCAGCCCCGGCGGGAAGCAGCACATCGCGCGCGTCGCCGCGCACTCCCACGGGATCAAGCACGACATCCTCACGGCGCTGCAGAGCCGCCTCCAGCACCTCCCGAAGGCGAGCCACTTCATCGGGCCGGCCGCGTCCGCCGGCAAGAAGGCCGTCGAGATCGGCATCGGCGTCTTCTTCACGTTCGCCGCGGCGGCGTACTGGCTCTTCGAACGCGACCGGGTCATCGACCTCGTCACCGGCCTCCTGCCGCGACCCAAGCGCAAGGTGGTGCGCGACACCTGGCAGCTGATCGACCTCAAGCTCGGCGCGTTCGTCCGCGGCCAGCTCCTGCTGATCCTCCTCGTCGCAGTCGTCCTCTCGCTGCGTTTCTGGCTGCTCGGCGAGCCGTACTGGATCCTCGTCGGCGGGGCCGGGGGCGTGCTCGAGATCGTGCCGGTGATCGGGCCGCTCGCCGCGGGCGCCCTCGCCGTCGGCGTCGGCTTGACCGCGTCCGTCCACGTGGGTGTCCTGGCTGCGGTCTGCGTGCTCGCCGTGCGGCTCGTGGAGGACTACGTGGTCATGCCGAACGTGATCGGCGAGTCGGTCGGCCTGTCGCCGCTGCTCGTGCTCGTCTCGGTGAGCGCGGTCGGGATCCTGTTCAGCGGCTGGGCCGTCCTCTTCGCCGTCCCGATCGCCGCCGTCGCCGCGACGCTCTTCGACGTCGTCCTGCGGGAGGTCGACCCGGCGGAGCAGGACGTGCCGACCGTCATCTTCTCCGCGAAGGAGGGCGAGACCTAGACGGCCGCGGCGAACGCCGCGAGCGTCTCCTCGCCGAAGAGCACGAAGCGGATCAGGTCGAAGTCGCCCTCCGCCTCCCGCACAGCGGCGACCGCGATCTGCGCGGCCAGCTCGACCGGGTAGCCGTAGACGCCGCACGAGATCGCGGGGAACGCGACCGTCCTCGCGCCCAGCTCGCGCGCGACCTCGAGCGAGCGGCGATGGCACGAGGCGAGCAGCTCCGGCTCGCCGTCCCCTCCCCCGCGCCACACCGGGCCGACGGTGTGGATCACCCAGCGCGCCGGCAGGCGGCCGGCGGTGGTCGCCTTGGCGTCGCCCGTCCCACAGCCCCCGAGCCGCCGGCACTCCTCGAGGATCGCCGGTCCGCCCGCGCGGTGGATCGCGCCGTCGACGCCGCCGCCGCCGAGCAGCGACGAGTTCGCGGCGTTCACGATCGCGTCGACGCGCTGCTCGGTGATGTCGCCGCGGACGGTCTCGATCAAGCCTTGCGCCAGCGGCCGAAGACGAGGCCGCCGAGGGTGAAGCCGAGCCCGAAGGTGCCGACGGCGAAGCCGCCGATCGCGATGCCCTTCCGCCACGGCGACAGGCGCTGCCAGCGCCCGAGGGCCTCCTCCTCCTCGGCGGTGAGCGACTCACCGCGGCGTTGCTTGCGCAGCGCGCCTCCGGCCCGGAGGCCGAGGTAGAGGTCGTCGAAGATCTCCGTCGACTGCTCGTCGGCCATGTCGGTCACTGTATAGCCTGCTTCGCCGGTGCTTACGCGCATCCTGCACGTCTCGGATCTCCACTTCGGCGCGCGGGACGACCCCGAGGTCGAGCGCGCGCTCGTCGCGCTGGTGGAGCGCACGACCCCCGAGCTCGTGATCGCGAGCGGCGACCTGACCCACCGCGGCCGGCGGACCGAGCACGAGCTGGCGGCCGGCTTCCTGCGGCGGCTCGGGCCGCCGGTGCTCGCCGTGCCCGGCAACCACGACATCCCCTACACCTTTCCCGCGCGCTTCGCGTCGCCGTGGCGCGAGTTCGAGCGGCAATGGGAGACCGCCGAGCCGGTGCACGCCTCCGCGACCCTGCACGTCGTGGGCGTGAACTCGGTGCGGCCCTGGCGCCACCAGTCGGGCGGCGTCCGCGACGCGCAGCTCGCACGGGTCGCCTCCCGGCTCGCCCAGGCGGCGCCCGGCGCCCTCCGGGTGGTGGTCCTCCACCACCAGCTCGTGGGGGCGCCGTGGCGGTCGCGGAAGCGGCCGGTCGCCGACCGCACGCGCGTGCTCGGGCGCCTGGTCGACGCCGGCGCCGAGCTGATCCTCGGCGGCCACATCCACCAGGGCGCGGTGAGCGAGCGGCGCGAGTTCGAGGTGGTGGACGAGGAAACGCCGGGCACGGTGGTGTCGATCGCGCCGGGTCTGGGCCAGCCCCGGCCCCACCGCCGGGGCGAGGCGCGCGGCGTCGTCGTCTACACGGCGACGGACGACCGGCTCACGGTCGACACGTCCATCTGGCGCGGCGACGGCTGGGCGCTGACCGCGACGCGGACGTTCGCGCGCGGGGCGCGGTCCCTCTAGCGCTTCTCCGCGAGCTTCTGCTCGACCGCGGCCCGCTTCGCGGCGAGCTCCTCGTCGTCGAGCACGCCCGCGCGGTGCAGCTCGTTCAGCATCGCCTCGAGCCGCGCCTGCTCGAAGCGCGCCTGGCCGGGAACGGCCGCGTCGGGGTCGATCCCGACCTTCTTCAGCCGCTCGCGCTGCTGCTCAACGCCGAACCCGCGGTCGGGAAAGCGGAGCGCGTCGGGCCCCCAGATCGGCCGCCGCTGGACGTAGCGCCGGTAGGCGGCGACGAGCGCGATCGCGATGCCGAGGGCGAGGAACGAGATCACGTAGCCGTTGCCGTCGGAGATCGCGTCGCCGACCACCGCGCCGACGATCGAGCCGGTGAGGCCGATGGCGATCGTCAGCCAGATCGGCATCGGGTCGGGCCCCGGGATCGCAAGCCGCGCGAGCGCCCCCGTGAAGAAGCCGGAGATGAGGATCGCGACGACGAGACCGACGCTCACGGAACGGGACACTACCGCCGTGGGCTCGCCCTGCGATGGAGCCGGCCGCCCCCGTTCCTAGGACGCCGCCGGGGCCTCGGCGAGGGCGTCGAGGTCGCGCCGGAGCTCCTTGATCTCGTCGCGGAGCTTCGCGGCATACTCGAAGCGGAGCTCTTCGGCCGCCTGGAACATCTCCTCCTCGAGGGTGATGACGAGCTTCTCCAACTCCTCGCGCGACATGCCCTCGACCTTGTCGCCGCGCCGGCGCCGCGAGGACGGGACGTGCGGCGACTCGAGCGAGAGGAACTCGGCGATGTCGGAGACGCCCTTCTTGATCCGCTCCGGCGTGATGCCGTTCTCCTCGTTGTAGGCGAGCTGCTTCGCGCGGCGGCGGTTCGTCTCGTCGAGCGCGCCCCTGATCGCCTCGGTCTGCTTGTCGGCGTACATGATCACCTTGCCGTTGACGTGGCGCGCGGCGCGGCCGATCGTCTGGACGAGGGCGGTGCGGCCCCGGAGGAAGCCCTCCTTGTCGGCGTCGATGATCGCGACGAGCGACACCTCGGGCAGGTCGAGCCCCTCGCGGAGCAGGTTGACGCCGACGAGGACGTCGTAGTCGCCGAGCCGCAGCTCGCGGATGATCTGGATGCGCTCGAGCGTGTCGATCTCGGAGTGCAGGTAGCGCGCCTTGACGCCGGCCTCGAGCAGGTAGTCGGTCAGGTCCTCGGCCATCTTCTTCGTCAGCGTGGTGACGAGGACGCGCTCTCCCACCTCCTCGCGGCGGCGGATCTCGTTGAGCAGGTCGTCGATCTGGTTCTTCGTCGCGCGCAGCTCGACCTCCGGGTCGACGATCCCGGTCGGCCGGATCAGCTGCTCGGCGACGCGCGTCGACTGCTTCAGCTCCCAGGCGCCCGG
>DASZWI010000076.1:0-9575 GCA_035546715.1 Gaiellaceae bacterium
CGATCTTCCACCAGTTCGAGGGTCTCGCCGTCGACCGCGGGCTGACGCTCGCCGACCTCAAGGGAACGCTGCTCCACGTGATGCGCGAGATCTTCGGGCCGACGCGCCGCGTCCGCTTCCGCACCCACTACTTCCCGTTCACGGAGCCGTCGATCGAGCCGGACGTCTCGTGCGGCGTCTGCGACGGCGCCGGCTGCCGCACCTGCCGCTACTCGGGCTGGCTCGAGATGGGCGGGTCCGGGATGGTCGACCCGCGGGTGCTGGCGAACTGCGGGCTCGACCCCGAGGAATGGAGCGGTTTCGCGTTCGGCTGCGGCATCGAGCGCGTCGCGCAGCTCCGGTTCGACTTCCCCGACATCCGCGCGCTGTGGGACGGCGACCTGCGCGTGCTGAGGCAGTTCTAGCCATGCGCGTCCCGATCAGCTGGCTGCGCGACTACGTCGCGATCGACATGCCCTACGACGAGCTGGCCTCTCGCCTCTCGGTCGCCTCCGCCGAGGTGGAAGGGGTCGAGCGGCGGGGCGTCTCCGACGCCGACGGCAACCTGGGCCGCTTCCGCGTCGGCAAGGTGCTCGAGGCGATCAAGCACCCGAACGCCGACCGTCTGCAGCTGACGAAGGTCGACGTGGGGGAGGCCGAGCCGCGGTCGATCGTGTGCGGCGCCTGGAACTTCGGCGCCGGTGCGACGGTCGCGGTCGCGCTGCCGGGCGCCGTCCTGCCCAACGGACTGACCCTCGAGCGCCGCACGGTGCGCGGCGAGGTCTCGGACGGGATGATCCTGGCCGAGGACGAGGTCGACCTCGGCACCGACCACGCGGGGATCATGCTGCTGCCCGACGGCACGGAGCCGGGCACGCCGCTGGCCGACGTGCTGCCGCTGGCCGACGACGTGCTGCTCGTCGAGTCGACGGGCAACCGGCCCGACCTCCAGTCGATCTACGGCATCGCGCGCGAGATCGCCGCGCTCTACGACCTGCCGCTTGCGGACATGTCCGAGGGAGGGTCACCGGGACAGGTCCCGAGCGGACAGGTGCCGATCCGGATCGAGGATCCCGCCGGCTGCCCGCGCTACATCGGGCGGCTGTTCGAGGACGTCGCGCTGGCGCCGTCCCCGGTCTGGCTGAAGGCGCGGCTGCTCGCGGCGGGCGTGCGCTCGATCTCGAACGTCGTCGACGTCACGAACTACGTGATGCTCGCGCTCGGCAGCCCGCTGCACGCCTTCGACTCGACGACCCTGCGCGGCGGGGCGGTCGTGGTGCGCCGCGCGCGTCCGGGCGAGACGCTCCGCACGCTCGACGGCGTCGAGCGCGAGCTCGTCCCCGACGACCTGGTGATCGCCGACGAGGAGCGCGCGGTCGCCCTCGCCGGGATCATGGGCGGCGAGGAGACGGAGATCGGCGCGGCGACGACGACCGTGCTCCTCGAGGCCGCGAACTTCGAGCCGTTCTCGCTGTTCAAGACGAGCGAGCGCCTCCGCCTGCGCACCGAGGCGTCCGGACGCTGGGAGAAGGGCGTCGACCCGTACCTGGCCGAGCCGGCCGCCGACCTCGCGACCCGGCTGCTGCTCGAGCTCACCGGCGCGCGTTGGACGGCCGCCACCGACGCCCGTGCCGAGCTGCCAGAGCGGCCGGTGGTGCGCTTCCGCCCCGAGCGGACCGACGAGGTCGCCGGCGTCGAGACCGCGGCCGACGAGCAGTACCGGCTGCTCGCGAAGCTCGGGTTCGAGCGCCAGGACGGCTCGGTCGTCGTGCCCACCTGGCGCGCCCGCGACGTGACGCGCGAGATCGACGTGGTCGAGGAGGTCGCGCGGTTCCGGCTCGACGACGTGCCGTTCACGCTGCCGCTGCGCCGCGAGATGTTCGGAGCGCTGACGCGCGCGCAGCACCTGCGCCGGCGCGTCGAGGACGCGCTGGTCGGGCTCGGCTTCGCCGAGACGTACACGCCGAGCCTCAGGCCGGACGACGACACCCCGTGGAAGCTGTCCGAGCCGATCTCGATCGAGCTGACGGCGCTCCGCACCCGGCTCCTGCCGAGCCTGGCCGAGGCCGCGGCACGGAACGTGGACGCGGGGGCGAAGGGGATCGCGCTCTTCGAGGTGGCGCGCGTCTACCTGCCGGGCGGCGACCTGCCCGAGGAGCGGCTCCACGTCGCGGGAATCCTGAACGGCGGCTTCTACCGCGCGAAGGGCGTCGTCGAGGCCCTGCACGCGGCCCTCAAGGCCGAGCCCGCCTTCGAGCGCGGGGAGGATCCGCTCCTGCACCCGGGCAAGACCGCGCGCACGGCCGCCGGCGTCGTCGGGGAGCTCCACCCGCGCCTGCTCGACGGCGAGTGGGGCGCCTTCGAGCTCGACCTGCCGACCCTGTTCGAGGAGAGCCGCGAGCCGATCGCGTACACCGACGTCATCACCTATCCGGCCGTGCGGCAGGACATCGCGGTCGCCGTGGACGAGGAGGTCGAGGCGGGGCAGATCGTCGCCGTCGCCCGCGAGGCGGCGGGTCCGGAGCTGCGGGAGATTCGCGTGTTCGACGTGTACCGCGGCGACCAGGTCGGCCAGGGGCGGAAGTCGGTCGCGTTCTCGGTCGCCTACCAGTCGCCCGAGCGGACGCTGTCCGACGAGGACGCCATGCGGCTGCGCGAGGCGATCGTCGGCGCGCTGCGCGAGCGACTCGGCGCGGAGCCGCGCGCGTAGCCCGCTCGTCCCGAAGGCCATGTCCGGGGGAGGGTCCCCCGGACATGGCCCGAAGGGACCATCAGGCCGCGAACAGCTCCCGGCCCAGCCCGACGTCGCGGCCGGCCAGCGCGCCGGCGATGCGGGCGCCCGCGCCCGGGACGAACGGCTCGAGCTCGCGGCCGATCGCCGCACAGACCTCGAGGAGCACGGGCACCACCTCGGCGAGCTCGGCCTCCGGCAGCTCCCACAGGCGCGTCTCCGAGACGAACCGGTTCGCCGCCTGCGCGAGGTCGACGATCGCCCCCGACGCGGCCCGCAGGTCGAACTGCCCGAGCGCCTCGTCGATCGCTCCCGGCAGGGCTGCCGCCCGGACGGCGAGCGGGTGGGCCGGATCCGGGGCGCCGCCGTCCGGGACGCGCCGCGCGAGCCCGAGCGACCGGTTGACGAGATTGCCGACCAGGTGGGCGAGCTCGCGGCCGCGCGCGGCGGCGAGCTCGGGCCGGAAGTCGGTGTCGCCGGTTCGCGGGACGTCGCGGACGAGCCACCAGCGGAACGCGTCGAGGCCCAGACTCTCGACCACGGCTCGAGGGTCGGCGCCGGTGCCCGACGACTTCGAGAGCTTGCGGCCGTCGGCCGTCAGGAACCCGTGGACGAACACGGCGGTGGGCGGCGGCTCGCCCGCCGCGAGCAGCAGCGCGGGCCAGATGACGGCGTGGAAGCGCGCGACGTCCTTGCCGACGACGTGGATGCGCTCGTCCGCCTCCGCCCACCAGGCGCGGTAGCCGTCGCCGTCCGCCGAGCCGTAGCCGAGCGCGGTCACGTAGTTCGCGAGCGCGTCGAACCAGACCCAGACGACCTGCTCGGCGTCGCCGGGCACCGGGATGCCCCAGCCGCCGGCCCGTGTGCGGGAGCGCGACACGCTCACGTCCTCGAGCCCCGCGCGGACGAACGCCAGCGTCTCGCGGCGCAGCTCCGGCGGCTCGATCCGGAGCCGGCCGCTCTCGAGCAGCTCGAGCAGCGGCTCCCGGTAGCGCGAGAGCCGGAAGAACCAGTTCCGCTCGGTGACGAGCTCCGCCTCGCCGTGCTCGGGGCACGGCCCGTCGACGAACGCCTCGCAGAGGACGCAGTAGAGCCCTTCGTACGCGCGCTCGACGAGGTCGCCGGACACCGCGCGCCACAGGGCCTCGACGCCCGGCCGGTGCCGCGGGTCGGAGCTCGTGCGGATGAAGTCGTCCGTCGAGAGGTCGAGGGTGCGGCGGAGGGCGGCGAACGGCCTCGCCCGCGCGGCGACGAAGTCGGCGACGGGGACGCCCGCGGCGGCCGCGGCGCGGACGTTCTTGAGGGCGTTGTCGTCGGTGCCGGTTCCGAACCGGACCGCCGAGCCGCGGGCGCGCCGGTGGCGCGCCAGGACGTCGGCCTGGACGCATTCGAGGGCGAAGCCGACGTGCGGATCGCCGTTGACGTACGGGATGGTGGTGGAGACGAACGTGCGCATCGAGCGCTCCTTTCTGCCCCGGCCGGACGAGGCAGCTGCGAGCGCGAGTGCGGCGGCCCCGTTCGGATGCGGGGCCGGTTCGGCGGTGGTGCTGCTAGCGCACGCCGACGGGGCCCTGGCGGGCCGCCATCGTCGGGTGGGCGTGCAGCGACATCGCTTCCACCGTAGCGCGCGCGTCAAGCGCGGTCAGCGGCGACGCGACGGGTGCACCAGCCCCGCGTTCTCGCCGCCTGCGGCGTCGATGTCCGCCTGGCGGTCGAGCTCCGCGTTCAGCTCGGCGCCGAAGAGGATCGCCCAGGCGGAGTAGTTCAGCCACACGAGCAGGATGAACGCGGCGGCGAGCGAGCCGTACGTCTTCGAGTAGCTGCCGGCGAACGTCACGTAGACGGTGAACAGGCCCGAGAGGAGCAGCCAGAGCCCGGCGCCGACGACGGAGCCCGGCGTGATCCACTGCCAGTGGCGCTGTTGCACGTTCGGCGAGAAGTAGTAGACGAGCCCGAACAGGATGAGGACCGCGACGAAGGCGGCCGGCCAGCGCAGGATCCGCCACGCCCAGGTGAACGCGGTGCCGAGGCGCGCGTGGTCCGCGATCGCCTCGCCGAGCGGGCCGCCGAAGAGCAGCAGCACGGCGAGGGCGACGATCGTCACCCCGAACAGGACGACGAGCACGACCGCGGTCACGCGCTTGCGGACGAACGAGCGGTCGTCGAAGCGGTCGTACGCGATGTTCACGGCCTGCATGACCGTGCCCATCGCGCCGCTCGCCGTCCAGATCGCGCCGGCGGCGCCGACGACGAGCGCGACCGCTCCGGTGCCGCCGTGGGAGTCGTTCTGCAGCCCCTGGATGAACGAGATGACCCCGCTCGGCGCGACCGTGTCGAGGAACGACTGGATCGAGCCGAACAGGCCGAGCACCGCGAGCAGGCCGAGCAGGAACGCCGCCGTGGGGAACAGCGCGAGCGCCGAGCTGTAGGCCACCTGCTGGCCCAGGCCCATGCAGTTGTCGGACAGGAAGCCCTGCCCGGCGCGCTTGAAGACGGTGAGCCACTCGGACGGGTGGAACCGGAACGGGCTCGACGGCGCACGCCCGAGCGCGACGCCTCCGGGGTCGGGTTCGGGCCCGGTCAATCGCGCTCGAAGATCGACCAGCGGCCGACGCGCCCGCGCTCGTGGCCTTCGCGGCCACGACGGGCTGCGTAGCGCAGCGTCGCGCCGAGCCCGCCCGCGACGACGAAGCCGGCGGTCGCCGCGCCGGCGAGCACGACGGGCAGATGCGCACGGAGCTTCCCGCGCAGGTCGGCCGCCTCTCCGAGCTCGGTCCGGAGATGGCCGACCGCGGCGGCGAGGTCGTCGCGCTCGCGCTCGATGTCGCGCCGGACGTGGTCGGCGGAGCGGGGAGCCATCAGCGCCTCAGCGCCTCGGAGGTCAACCGGGCCTCGGCGATCGCCTGCTCGGGCAGCGGCGGGGTGCCGTGCCGGAGCAGGCCCAGGGCCGTCAGCGCGAGGAGCCCCGCGGCCCCGAAGAGGATGCCTGCGGTGATCAGCAGGGCGAGCCAGGCGGCGAGGAACGTCTCGAACGCCGCCGCGACCGTCGCGAACAGGAAGCCGAGCCCGAACAGGCCGAGGATGCCCGCGCCGACCATCAGCCCCAGCCCGGCGCCGAGCGCGGCGACCTTCTTCTTCAGCTCCAGGCCCGCGAGCTCGAGCTCGAGCCGCGCGAGCGAGCTCGCGTGCTCGGCCACCTGCCGTGCGGCGGCGCCGAGCCCGCCGTTCGCCGGCTCAGCCTCGGGGGTGGGCATGCGCCCTCCATGCAATCGTCCGGGCGGCGAGCACGCCGAGTGCGAACGCGCCGCCGACGAGCAGCCACGGGCTCGGCCCGGCGCGCCGCTCCGAGGGTCGCGCGAGCTGGGGACCCGACGGCGCGCGCGGCGTGCTGCGTTGGCGCAGGCGCGCCGCGAGGAGCTTCTCCCTGACCGCGTGCAGCAGCGCCGGGTCGGTGTGCTTCCCGCCGTCGCTGCCGGCGAGCTCGTCGGTCTGCGCGCTCATCTGCCTGGCAGGTTGCCGAGCGGCGGGGCGCCCAAACATCGGCGCGCGCCCTATCCTGCGCAGCCGTGGAGCAGGCGCCGACGAAGGAGGAGCGCCAGCGGCTCGTCGCGAGCCTCGTCGCCCGCCGGGCGATCGGGACGCAGCGCGAGCTGCTCGACGCGCTCGCGGCGGCCGGGTGCCGCGTGACCCAGGCCACCGTCTCGCGCGACATCCGCGAGCTCGGGCTGGAGAAGGAGGCCGACCCGCTCGGGCGGCCGCGGTACGTGGCGCCGGGCGGGCGCCGCCGCGACCCGCGCGAGACGCTGACCTCGCTGCTGCGCCAGCACGGCCGCGGAGCCGTGGCGGCGCGCAACATCGTCGTCCTCCGCTGCGAGATCGGCTCGGCGCCGGCGATCGCCCGTGCGCTCGACCGGGTCGGCCACCCGCTCGTGGTCGGGACGCTCGCGGGCGACGACACGTGCCTCGTCGTCGCGCCCGGCGACGCCGAGGCGGCCAGGCTGGCGGGCGAGCTCGGCGCCGGCGGCTAGAAGTTCCGGCCGGCGGAGAGCCAGACCGGTCCCTGCGTGGCGACCGGCCGCGTGTCCGAGAGCGCGCGCAGCACCGTCACGGACCCGCGCAGGCTCTCGGCGTCGCAGCGCTCCAGGCAGCGCCGCACCATCTCGGGGGACGCGCCGTACCCGAACGTCCGGGCGCTGCGGAAGCGGAACGCGGCGCGCGTCCCCTCGCGGCGCGGGTTCAGGGGCGTGCAGAGCACCGAGGCGCGCTCGAAGTAGTCGCTCGAGAGCAGCTCCACCTCGCCGTACAGGTCGCTCCAGTCGGAGGGGAGCTTGGCCAGCTCGGCCTCCCAGGCGGCGGCCAGCGAGCCGGCGTCCGGGGACGTCGCGCGCACCTCCGGCACCCCTTCCTCGCCCAGCAGCTCGAGCCGCCCGCCGATCCGCTCCTCGTCGAGCCGGCCGAGCAGCCGCGCCACGGCCTCCGGCCCGACCGTCTCGCCGCGGCGCGCGGTCGCGAAGCGGAGGACGCCCGGCTCGGAGCGCACGGGCTGCGCCGGGCCGAGCAGGGCGAGCGCCCGCGGGGCGTGGCCGACGTCCTCGAGCGTGAGGCGAAGCTGGGCCCGGGACCACTCCGGCGAGAGGCCGCCTGCCAGCTCGCGCCACTGCTGCACCAACACCACGCGCAAAACGTACACTGCCCGAGCGATGGCGAAGGTCGAGAAGACGCCGGCGCTGAACGCCGAGACGCTGCAGCACTTCCTCGCGGAGATGCTGCTCATCCGCCGCTTCGAGGAGAAGGTGGAGGAGCGGTTCCGTGCAGGCGAGCTGCCCGGGTTCCTGCACGTCGCGATCGGCCAGGAGGCCGTCGCGGTCGGCGTCTGCCAGGCCATGGCCGAACAGGACATCTTCGCCTCGACGCACCGCGCGCACGGCCACACGCTCGCGCGCGGCACCGACCCGAAGGCGGTCATGGCCGAGCTGTACGGGAAGGTCGAGGGCTGCTCGCACGGCTACGGCGGCTCGATGCACCTCTACGACGTCGCGCGCGGCAACTACGGCGCGAACGCGGTCATCGGCGGCGGCCTGCCGGCCGTCACCGGCGCCGGCCTCGCCTTCAAGCTGCGGAACGAGCCGCGGGTCGCGGTCGCCTTCTTCGGCGACGGCTCGACCAACATCGGTACCTTCCACGAGTCGCTGAACCTCGCCCAGCTCTGGAAGACCAAGACCCTCTTCGTCTGCGAGAACAACCACTGGGCCGAGTCGACGCCGGGCTGGCAGCACTCGCCCGTGTGGGACGACATGTCGAAGCGCGCGCTCGCGTACGACATGCGGTCGATGAAGGTCGACGGGCAGGACGTCGAGGACGTCTACGCCAAGGCGAGCGAGGCGCTCGAGTTCGTCCGCGCCGGCGAGGGCCCCGTGTTCCTCGACGTCGAGACGAAGCGCATGCACGGCCACTACATCGGCGACCCGCAGGTCTACCGCTCGAAGGAGGACCGCGAGGACGCCGCCGCGCACGACCCGATCGAGCGGCTGCGCGACCGGCTCGGCGTCGACGAGGAGGCGTTCGAGGCGCTCGACCGGGAGGCGCACCGCATCGTCGACGAGGCGCTCGAGTTCGCCCAGAACGGCACGGATCCGCAGCCCGAAGACGCCCTCCGGAACGTCTACGCCGACTGACATGCCGGAGCTCTCCTACAGAGAAGCGGTTCGCGACGCCCTCGCCCAGGCGATGCGCGCGGACGACGGCGTGTTCATCATGGGCGAGGACATCGCCGAGATGGGCGGCTCGATGGGCGTCACCCAGGGCCTGCTCGACGAGTTCGGCCCGGAGCGCGTCCGCAACACGCCGATCTCCGAGATGGCGATCGTCGGCGCCGGCATCGGCGCCGCGATGGCCGGCATGCGGCCCGTCGTCGAGATCATGTACGAGGACTTCCTGACGCTCTCGCTGGAGCAGATCGTCAACCAGGCCGCCAAGCACCGTTACATGTCGGGCGGGCAGCTCACCGTGCCGCTGACGATCCGCACGCAGGGCGGCGCCGGCTGGTCGCCGGGCGCGCAGCACGCGCAGCAGCTCGAGGCGTGGCTGTGCCACGTGCCGGGGCTGAAGGTGCTCTACCCCTCGACGCCCGAGGACGTGCGCGGCCTGCTCTGGTCGTCGATCCACGACGACAACCCGGTCGTCTTCTTCGAGCACCGGCTGCTCTACCCCGTCAAGGGCGAGGTTCCCGACGAGCTCGAGCCGCTGCCGATCGGCAAGGCCCGCGTGGTGCGCACCGGCACCGACGTGACGGTCGTCGCGATCGGTCCGCTCGTGCACCGCGCGCTCGACGCGGCGAAGCAGGCCGAGGCCGAGGGCATCTCGGTCGAGGTGATCGACCCGCGGACGCTCCAGCCGCTCGACGAGGACACGCTCGTCGCGAGCGTCAAGAAGACGAACCGCGCCGTCGTCGCGCACGAGGCGGTCACGAAGATGGGCTTCGGCGCCGAGGTGGCGGCCGTGCTCCAGTACCAGGCGTTCGACTACCTCGACGCGCCGATCGAGCGCGTGGGCGCCAAGTTCGCCCCGCTCGCGTTCGCGCCCGTGATGGAGCAGTTCGTCGTGCCGCACGCCGAGGACGTGCTGGCCGCGATCAAGCGGACCGTCGGCAAGTAGGAGCAGCCATGGCGAACGAGGTGAAGCTGCCACGTCTCGGCCAGGGCATGGAAGCCGGCACGATCGTCAAGTGGCTCAAGACCGAGGGCGACCGCGTCGAGAAGGGCGACCCGCTCTTCGAGGTCGACACCGACAAGGTCACCCAGGAGGTCGAGTCCGACTTCGCCGGCGTGCTGCTGAAGATCGGCCTCGAGCAGGGCGAGGCGCCCGT
>DASZWI010000077.1:0-4717 GCA_035546715.1 Gaiellaceae bacterium
CCACCAGGGTCAGTCCCGGGTCTGACCCCGCCGGTACGCCCCGAGCCAGCCGCCCGCCCGATCGGGAGACCGCTTCCGTGCAGGGGTTTGGCGGTTCGGACCGGCAAACCGGGGTCAGACCCGGGTCTGACCCTGCCGGTACGCCCCGGCACGCCCTCGGGGTCTGGCTACCGCGGTTCGGAACCCGGCCCGCCGATACGCTTGCGCGATGGACTTCGAGACGCGCGCCATCCACGCCGGGCAGGAGCCCGACCCCGCCACCGGGGCGATCATCACGCCGATCTACCAGACCTCCACGTACGTGCAGGAGGCGGTCGGCGTCCACAAGGGCTACGACTACTCGCGCGTCGCCAACCCGACCCGCACCGCGCTCCAGGTGGCGCTCGCGAGCCTCGAGGACGCGGCGCACGGCATCGCGTTCAGCTCCGGCATCGGCGCGACGAGCACCCTCATGCACCTGGTCGACCCCGGCCAGCGCGTCGTGCTGATCGCCGACGTCTACGGCGGCGTCTACCGCATGACCTCGCAGGTCTACGAGCCGAAGGGCTACCGCTTCACCTACGTCCCGGCCGACGAGTTCGACACGAACCTGGCCGATCACCTGGACGAGGACGTGCGGATGGTCTGGGTCGAGACGCCGTCGAACCCGCTGCTCAACGTCGTCGACATCCGCAAGGCGGCCGACGCCGCGCACGCGGTCGGCGCCCTGCTCGCCGTCGACAACACCTTCGCGACCCCCTACCTCCAGCAGCCGCTCTCCCTCGGCGCCGACCTCGTCGTCCACTCGACGACGAAGTACCTCGGCGGGCACAGCGACACGATCGGTGGCTTCGTCGCGACCAACGACGACGCGCTCGCGGAGCGCCTCTTCTTCCTGCAGAAGTCCCTCGGCGCGGTGCCCGGCCCGTTCGACGCCTGGCTCGTGCTGCGCGGGATCAAGACGCTCGCCGTCCGCATGCGCCAGCACTGCGAGAACGCCCGCCGGGTCGCCGAGTTCCTCGACGGCCATCCCGGCGTCGAGAAGGTCCTCTGGCCGGGCCTGCCGTCGCATCCGAACCACGAGGTCGCGCGGGCGCAGATGCGCGACTTCGGGGCGATGGTGTCCTTCCTCGCCGAGTCCGAGCAGGAGGCGCTCGAGCTGGTCGCCCGCACGCAGCTCTTCCAGCTGGCGGAGTCGCTCGGCGGCGTCGAGAGCCTGATCGAGCACCCCGCCCGCATGACGCACGCCTCGACGGCGTCGGCGCCGTTCGCGCCCCCGGCCAACCTCGTGCGCCTCTCGGTCGGGATCGAGTCCGCCGACGACCTGCTCGCCGACCTCGAGGCCGCGCTGGTCGGGCGGCGATCCCCCGCGACCGCCTAGACGGCCGCGCCACGGCCGCGCGCGGCGGCTGCACCTCCGGCGAGCTTCGTCGTGCCGCCGCCGAGCCCGTACGGGGTCGCATCTGCACGGGCTCTCCCGGCGGCGACGAGGGTCGGTGCCAGCGCCGGGCGGGACGACCCTCACGGCACGCAACGCTAGGTACCGGCTGCGAAGATCGCGTTATGGATTCGTTGCGCCTCCTCGACCTTCAGTTCGGCGGCGCCGCGGGCGGAATCGGCGTCTACCTGCTCGACACCGTGGGCGGTCCCACGCTCTTCGACTGCGGGCCGGCGTCGACGCTGCCGAGCCTCGAGGCGGGGCTGGCGGAGCACGGGCTCGCGCCGACCGACCTCCGCCAGCTCATGCTCTCGCACATCCACCTCGACCACGCCGGCGCGGCCGGCCCGCTCGTCCGGGCGAACCCGGCGCTGACCGTCTGGGTCTCGCCGGTCGGCGCGCCCCACCTGATCGATCCGTCGAAGCTCGAGCGGTCCGCGCGGCGACTCTACGGCGAGCTGTTCGACCCGCTCTGGGGCGAGCTGGCGCCCGTGCCGGAGGCGAACGTGCGGATCGCAGACGGCGACGTGCTCGGCTGGGACGCGTTCCCGACGCCCGGGCACGCCTCGCACCACGTCTCCTACCACCGCGACGGCACGATCCTGGCCGGCGACGCGGCCGGCGTGCGGTTGCCGTCCTCCGACTACGTGCTGCCGGTCTCGCCGCCGCCGGACATCGACGTCGAGGTCTGGCATGCGACCGCGCGCGAACTTGCGCGCCGCCGTCCCGACCGGCTCGCGCTGATCCACTTCGGCGTGCACACGGACTGCGAGACCCACCTGGAGCGCCTGGAGACGGAGCTCGACCGCTGGTCGGCGCGCGTCGGAGGCGGCATGGACGCGGACGAGTTCGTCGAGCGGGCGCGCGCCGACGCGGGCGACGACGCCGACGAGTACGACCGCGTGGCGCCGTTCTGGCAGTCCTGGCAAGGGCTGCGGCGCTACTGGGACAAGCGGCGCGAGGCCAGGGCCGAGGTCTCCTGAGCCGGCTCGGCCCCCTCGCGGGGCGCGGGTTCCGGCTGCTCTTCCTCGGCCGGACCGTGTCCGTCCTCGGCAGCGCGATCGCCCCGATCGGGCTCGCGTTCGCGGTGCTCGACCTGACCGGGTCGAAGGCCGACCTGGGCTACGTCCTCGCCGCGCGGGCGCTGCCGCAGGTGATCTTCCTGCTGTTCGGCGGCGTGCTCTCCGACCGGCTGCCGCGCCATCACGTGATGGTGGCGTCGAGCATCGTCAGCGGAGCGAGCCAGCTCGCCGCGGGCGCGCTCGTGCTCGCCGGCGGCGCCCGCATCTGGGAGCTCGCGGCGCTCGCCGCGGTCAACGGCACGTCGTCGGCCTTCTTCTTCCCCGCGAGCACCGGGGTGCTGCCGCAGGTCGTCCCGCTCGACTCCCTCCAGCAGGCGAACGCGCTCCTGCGCCTGGGGATCAACGCGACGACGATCGTCGGCGCGTCGATCGGCGGCCTCCTCGTCGCCGCGACGAGCCCGGGGGTCGCGATCCTGGTCGACGGCGTCACGTTCGCCCTCGGCGCGGTGTTCATCGGCCTGATGCACCTGCCGCCGGGCGAGCGCGTCCCCGGCAGCACGATGCTCCACGAGCTCCGCGTCGGCTGGCGCGAGTTCAGCTCGCGCACCTGGCTGTGGGCGATCGTCGTGCAGTTCTCCGTCGTCAACGCGGCGGAGTCGGGCGCGGTCAACGTCCTCGGCCCCGCCGTGTCGAAGGCGCACTTCGGCGGCGCCGCCTGGTGGGGGGCGGCGCTGACCGCGCAGTCGCTCGGCCTCGTGCTCTGCGGGACGATGATGCTGCGCTACCGGCCGCGCCGGATCCTGCTCGTGGCGACGCTCGCGATCTTCCCGATGGCGCTGTTCCCGCTGTCGCTCGCCCGGCCCGTCGCGGCGCCGCTCGTCGTGCTGGCCGGGTTCCTGGCCGGCTTCTTCGTGGAGATCTTCGGCGTGCTCTGGGACACCGCGATGCAACAGGAGATCCCGCACGACCGGCTGTCGCGCGTCTCGGCCTACGACGCGGTCGGCTCGTACGTGTTCACGCCGCTCGGCCTCGCCGTCGTCGGCCCGGTCGCGCAGGCGTTCGGGACACGCGGAACGCTGCTCGGCGCCGCCGCGCTCGTGGCCCTCCCCACCGCCCTCGTGCTGCTCTCGCGCGACGTGCGGACGCTGACGCGCCGCCGGGCGGCGAGCTAGGACTCGCGCAGGATGTTGCCGCCCGAGGTCTGGGCGAGCGCGAGGACGAGCATCTCGTCGATGTTCACGTGCGGCGGCCGCGTCAGCGCGAACATGATGCAGTCGACGACGTCGGAGGTCTGCAGCGGACCGCCCATCGCGACGTCGGCGTAGACGGCGCGCGCCTTCGCCTCGTCGCCCTTGAAGCGGGTGGTCGAGAAGCCCTCGGTGTCGGCGAGCCCGGGGGCGATGTTCGTGACGCGGATCGGCTTGCCCTGGAGGTCGTCGCGCAGCGCCCGGGTGTAGAGGTGCACCGCGGACTTCGCGGCGACGTACGACGCCCCGCTGGGGTACGACCACACCCCGGCGACGGAGCCGAGGTTGACGATGTGGCCGCCGCCGTCCTCGACCAGGTGCGGGTAGCAGAGGCGCGTCATGCGCATCAGCCCGAGCACGTTGGTCTCGATGACCGTCGCGTCGTCCTCGTCGGAGGCCTCCCAGAAGGGCTCGCGGCCGAGGGCGAGACCCGCGTTGTTGACGAGGATGTCGAGCCCGCCGAGCTCCGCGACCGCCGCGTCGACGAAGCGGCGGCTGCTCTCCGGGTCCCGGACGTCGAGCTCGAGCGCCACGTCGGCGTCGATCCGGTCGACCCGGCGCGCGCCGCCGGCCACGCGCGCTCCCGCTTCCCGGAGCGCGCGGACCGTCCCCGCGCCGAAGCCGCTCGACGCGCCGGTGACGATGGCCCGCTTCCCGTCGAGCACGCTCACTGACCCGAATCTATCCAAAGGCGCGGAAGCGCTGCGCGGCCCCTATCCAACCCGCTCCGTCCGCCGTCTAACGTTGCCAGAGGTGTCGCCGGCCGCCCTGTCACGCGCCGCACGGCTCGCCGCGGTCGGGACCGCGCTCCTCCTGCTGCTCGCGATCGTGGCGATCGCGAGCCGCGGCGGCTTCGACCACGCCTCGAGCGGCACGCCGGGAACGGACTACACGAGCTGGGCGATGAGCGCGTTCCTCGTCGTCTTCTTCGCGGCGGCGCCGTTCGCCCTCTACCTGTTCGTCCTCCAGCAGCGGCAGGCCGCCGTCCGCCGCCAGCGCAAGAGCTTCGCCCGGCGCGTCCTCGAGACGCT
>DASZWI010000078.1:0-14617 GCA_035546715.1 Gaiellaceae bacterium
CGAGGCCGAGCGCACGGCGAGCACGGCCGCGGCGCTTCCGTGGCGCAAGGCCAGGAGGCCGAGGACGAAGGAGCCGAGGTTGGCGAGCGCCGCGCCGACGACCGGGAGGCCGAGCTCGGCCCGCGTCGCCCGGAGACCGACAAGAGGCAGGTAGACGACCGACGGACCGGCGAGCGTGAGCACGAAGTAGGTCAGCGCGCCTGCGCGCCCGATGCCGACGCGGTCGACGAGCGTGTACGAGGCGATGGTGACGGCGAGGATCGCGACCAGGAGCAGGCCCTGCGCGTCGCCCTTCGCGGACACGCCCCGTACCGCGACGACGCTGACGGCGACGAGGGCGACGCCGAGACCCTCCGGCGCGGAGACGCCGTGGCCGAGCACGACCGCGGACCACCCGAGCACCAGCACCGGCGCCAGACCCCGGGTCAGCGGGTAGACGAACGACACCTCGCCGCCGCGATAGGCAAGAGCGAGCGCGACGACGTACACCGCCTCGAGGAGGGTCGACGCCAGGGCCCACGGCCACACGGACGGGTCAGCGTGCCACCAGACGAGCGCGAAGGGGAGCGCGATCGCGGTCGAGAGCAGGAAGGTGGCGGCCGTGGCGGCCTGCACGTCTCGTGCTCGTCCGAGCAGGAGGTTCCAGGCTGCATGGAGAACGGCACTCCCGAGCGCGAGGACCAGGGCCGAGAGTGGCAAGCTAGAGTTCCACTCCGGTCGGGATCGCGCCGCCGGTCGAGACCATGAGCATCTTCAACTACCTGACAGGGTTCGGCGGTCGTGACATGGCCGTCGATCTCGGCACGGCCAACACGCTCGTGTACGTGCGCGGGCGCGGGATCGTGCTCTCCGAGCCGTCCGTGGTCGCGATCGACCAGCGCTCGGGCGAGGTGCACGCGGTCGGCCTCGAGGCGAAGCGCATGCTCGGCCGCACGCCCGGGACGATCAGCGCGATCCGGCCGCTGAAGGACGGCGTCATCGCCGACTTCGACGTCACCGAGCAGATGCTCCGGCACTTCATCCAGAAGGTGCACCAGCACCGGTTCGCGCACCCGCGCGTGGTCGTCTGCGTGCCGTCGGGCGTCACGGGCGTCGAGAAGCGCGCGGTCGAGGAGGCGACGCTGAGCGCCGGCGCGCGCAAGGCGTACCTGATCGAGGAGCCGATGGCCGCGGCGATCGGCGCCGGGCTCCCGGTGGCCGAGCCGACGGGGAACATGATCGTGGACATCGGCGGCGGGACGACCGAGGTGGCGGTGATCAGCCTGGGCGGGATCGTCGTGTCGCAGTCGCTCCGCGTCGGCGGCGACGAGATGGACGAGGCGATCATCAACCACATCAAGCGGGAGTACAAACTCCTGATCGGCCAGCAGACGGCCGAGGAGATCAAGCTCGAGGTCGGCTCCGCCCACGCGATGAAGGACGAGGTGCAGGCCGAGGTGCGCGGGCGCGACATGCTCAGCGGGCTGCCGAAGACGGTGATCCTCTCGAGCGAGGAGGTCCGCCACGCCCTCGAGGAGCCGGTCAACCAGATCGTCGACGCGATCAAGTCGACGCTCGACAAGACGCCGCCCGAGCTCGCCGCGGACATCATGGACCGCGGGATCGTGCTCGCCGGCGGCGGGTCGCTGCTCCAGGGGCTCGACGAGCGCCTGCGCCACGAGACGCACATGCCGGTGCACCTCGCCGAGTCGCCGCTCACCTGCGTCGCCGTCGGCTCCGGCCGCAGCCTCGAGGAGTTCGACGCGATCCACCGCTCCTCGCGCGCCCGCGGTCGCAACGGTCGCAACGGCCGCTAGACTCGACAGGCCTGTGCCTCGCAACCGGACCGTCCGTCTCGCGGTCCTGGGCTCGTCCGTCCAGCGCTCCGCCGCCTCCGGCTATCCCTCGACCCGTTCCAGTGCTCTCCGGCGCCGGATCGTCGTGGGCGGTCTCGTGCTGCTGTCGCTCGTCCTGATCACCGTCTCCTTCCGGTCGAGCGCCCTCGACGGCGTCCAGGGCACGGCCGCGGACGTCCTGCGGCCGTTCGAGGTGGCCGCGCAGCGGGTCGCGGCGCCGTTCCGCGACACCGTGAGCTGGGTGCACGGCCTCGTCAACGCGAAGAACGAGAACAAGCGCCTCCGGAAGCGCCTCGCCGAGCTCCAGGGCGCCGTCGTGAACGCGCGGACGGCCGAGAACGAGAACGCGATCCTGCGGCGGCAGCTCGACTACCACGGGCCCGCCTCGCTCGCGCAGTTCCGCCGCGTGTCGGCCGCCGTGATCACGAACCCGCAGAACGCGCTCGGCGAGAGCGTCACCATCCTCGCCGGCTCGGACGCCGGGGTCCGCAAGGGCGACGTCGTCATCACGACCGACGGCCTCGTCGGCACCGTCGCGAAGACCACGGGCTCCGAGTCGCGCGTCACCCTGATCACCGACGAGCTGAGCTCGGTGACCGCGACCGACGTCGCGCACCCCGGCTCCGTCGGGCTCGTCACCTCCGGGAGCAGCGGCGACGTGCTCAGCTTCGACTACGTCCCGAAGCAGGACGTCGTCCGGACGGGGGACACGATCATCACCGCGGGCACCGCCGCCAAGGCGACGCTGGGCTCGCTCTACCCGCGCGGCATCGTCATCGGGACCGTGACGAGCGAGAGCGACAACGACGTCGACGTCTTCAAGAACATCCAGATCCAGCCCGCGGTCGACCTGTCGTCGATCCGCGCCGTGATGGTGCTCGTCCCGAAGCAGGCGGGTTGATGGACGGCGTCAAGGCCGCCCTCGTCCTCTTCGTCGCCGGACTCCTCCAGCTCGTCGTCCTGACCCAGTACTCCGCGTTCCGCTCCGCGAGCCTCGTGCTCGTCACCCTGCTGTCGATCGCGCTCCTGCGCGGGTCCGTGTTCGGCGCCGTGGCCGGCTTCGGCACCGGCCTCCTCATCGACACCGCCACGCTCGGGACGCTCGGGTTCACCTCGCTCCTGCTGACCGTGGCCGGCTTCTGGATCGGCCGCTACGGCGAGACGACCGCCCGCGATCGCTTCCACGCGCCGTTCGTGTCGGTCGCGGTGGTCACCGTCCTCTACGCGATCGGCGAGCTGCTGCTCCAGTTCGTGCTCGGCCAGCCGACCCCGGCCGGGGCGGTGGCCCACGGCGTGCCGCTCGGCCTGCTCCTGAACCTGCTGCTGACGCTGCCCATCTACGCGCTCGTGCGGCGCGCGTTCCCGCCGGTGCAGACGGGCGACCGGGTGCGGGAGGTCAGGCTCCTTGGCTAGCTCCGGCTTCCCGAAGCGGTTCCTGCCGCCCGACCCGCGGGTCGAGGAGCCCTACCGGCTGACGCCGCAGATCGCCCTCCGCGTCGCCATCCTCGGCTTCCTCGCCCTCACGGTCTTCGCCGTGCTCTTCCTGCGGGCGTGGTCGCTCCAGATCCTCGCCGGCGACAAGTACCTGGCGGCCGCGAACGACAACCGCGTCCGCACGCTCAGCATCGAAGCGAAGCGCGGCCCCATTCTCGACGTCAACGGCAAGGTGCTCGTCCAGAACACCGCCGGCTTCCGCGTCGAGCTGTGGCCGGCCGACCTGCCGAAGACCTGGGCGGCCGAACGGGCCGAGCTCCGGTCGCTCGCGCACGTCGTGGCCGGCGTGTCCGTCTCCAAGATCCTCGCCCTGATGAAGGCGCACGGGGGCGATCCGCTGACGCCCGTCGTCGTCCAGACGGGCCTGCACCGCGACCAGGTCTACTACCTGCGCGAGCACGCCGCCGACTTCCCCGGCGTCCGCATCGCGAACAGCTGGCTCCGCAAGTACCCGTACCAGGCGCTGCTCGCGCAGGTGCTCGGCTACGTGGGGCCGATCACCGCCGAGGAGTACAAGGCGCTGAAGAAGCAGGGCTACAACGCCAACGACTCGATGGGTCAGGCAGGGATCGAGAAGACGTACGACTCGTACCTGCGCGGCCACGACGGCTCGGCGCAGCTCACCGTGAACTCGCTCGGCCAGCCGAGGAGCCAGGCGAAGCTGTCCGTCGCGCCCCAGGCCGGCGAGGCGCTGCGCCTGACCATCGACATCAACCTCCAGCGCGCCGCCGAGCGCGCGCTCGTCGCGGGCATCCAGGCGGCGCACGCCGCGGGCGAGGGCTTCGCCGACGGCGCGGCCGTGGTGGCGCTCGACCCTCGGGACGGCGCCGTCCGCGCGATGGCGTCGTACCCGACCTACAAGCCGTCGGTCTGGGTCGGCCGCACGAACGCGAAGAAGCTCGCCCCCTTGCTCAACCCGGAGGCGGCGAAGGAGCACAACTACCCGGGCCTCAACCGCGCGATCCAGGTGGGCTATCCGCCTGGCTCGACGTTCAAGCCGGTGACCGCCCTCGCGGCCATGCAGGAGCATCTGCTCAACCCGTACGACCTCCTGCCGTGCACCCCGGACTTCAAGGCCTACGGCCAGGTCTTCCGCAACTGGACGCCGCTCATCGACCAGGGCATGGATCTCGAGACCGCGCTCGAGGAGTCCTGCGACACCTACTTCTACGCCCTCGGCAAGAAGTTCTACGAGCTGCCGCCCGACCGCGGCCACCCGCTCCAGGCCTGGGCCAACCGGTTCGGCCTCGGCGAGCCCACTGGGATCGACCTGTCGCCCGAGAGCGACGGGCTCGTGCCGACGCCGGAGTGGCGGCGCGAGGCGTTCTCGAAGCCGCCCTACACGGAGATCGACCGCACCTGGAAGCCGGGGTACTCGATCCAGCTCGCGATCGGCCAGGGCGACCTGCTCGTGACGCCGCTCCAGATGGCGCGCGTGTACGCGATGATCGCCAACGGCGGCAAGCTCGTCACGCCGCACCTCGCCGACGACGTCGAGCTCAGCGGGGCGCCGGGCAAGGGCCCGCAGCGCGTGCTCCGCCGCTTCGGCGGCCAGCCGCCGCAGCCGGTCGGCGTCGACCCGTCCGCGCTCAGCGTCGTGCAGCAGGGGCTCTACAAGGGCGCCCACGACCCCGACGGCACGTCCTACGGCGCCTTCGGCGACTTCCCGGTGCCGATCGCCGGCAAGACGGGCACGGCCGAGAAGGTCATGCAGGTGAAGGGCTATCCGAACGGGCTCAAGCTGAACCAGTCCTGGTGGTGCGGCTACGGCCCGTACGACGACCCGAACCTCGTCGTCTGCGTCGTGATCGAGAACGGCGGCGAGGGCGGTGCGGCCGCCGCCCCCGCGGCGCAGAAGGTCTTCTCCGAGTGGTTCCACAAGACCGGCACCGTGATCCAGCACGCCTCCGACTGATGGCGATCGACTTCGACGCAACCGAGTCCCGGGCGCGCACCGCCCGCCGCCGCGAGGTCGGCGAGGTCAGCGGCCTCGGCTCGGTGCTCCGCCGGCTCGACTGGCTGCTGCTGGCCGCGCTCGCGGGCGTCGCCGCGTACGGGCTCTGGGCGATCAACGGGATCACCCTGCACGACCCGGGCGGGTCGTCGCTCGGCCGGCAGGTCACGTACGCCGCTGCCGGCACCTGCCTCTTCGTCGCCGTGCTGTTCGTCGATCCCGATCGGTACCGGCGGCTGACACGGCCGATCTACTTCGGGACGCTCGCGGTGATGCTCTTCGTGCTCGCCGCCGGCGCCGCGACCCGCGGCTCGAAGCGCTGGGTCGACGTCGGCTTCTTCACGTTCCAGCCGTCGGAGTTCGGGAAGGTGCTCTTCGTCCTGGCGATCGCGGGCTTCCTCTCGCAGCGGTCGAGGTCGATCGCCAGCGCCCGCTCCGTCCTCGAGGTCGTCGCCTACGCGCTCATCCCGATCGCCCTCGTCTTCGTCCAGCCTGACATCGGCACGGCGCTCGTCTACTCGGCGGCCCTCGCCGCGGCGCTCTTCGTGGGCGGGATCCGCTGGCTGCACCTCGGCGTGCTCGCGGCGATCGCGATCGTCGGCGCCCTGCTCGTGCTGTGGCTGCTCCCGGCGGCGGGGGTGAACGTCCTCAAGCCGTACCAGGCCCAGCGGCTGACCGGCTTCACGCACCCGGACAACGACCCGCGCGGCGCCACGTACAACCTCCGGCAGTCGATCACCGCGGTCGGCGCCGGCGGCCTGCGCGGCCGCGGCGTGCAGGGCGCGACGCAGACCCGGCTCGACTATCTGCCCGAGCACGCGACGGACTTCGCGTTCGCCTCGCTCGCGGAGCAGCACGGCTTCTTCGGCGTCTCGATCCTGCTGCTGCTCTACCTGCTCGTCGTCTGGCGCGGCTTGAAGATCGTCGCCGGCGCCCGCGACATGTTCAGCGCGGTCGTCGCCGGCGGCATCTCGTTCATGCTGCTCTTCCAGGCGTTCGTGAACTGCGCGATGGCGATGGGGATCGCGCCGATCACCGGCATCCCCCTGCCGTTCGTCTCGGTCGGCGGCTCGTCGATGATCACGAACTTCCTCGCGATGGGGATCCTCCAGTCGATCCACGTGCGCAGCGTCCGGCGGCGCGGGTGAGCCGGAAGAAGGCGCGGAAGCTCGGGCCGCTGGCCGTCCTCGGCGTGGTGCGCGAGCTGCGCCGCGGCCACGGCGACCGGCGTCCGCTCGGCGTCGCGGGCGCCGGGGAGCTGGTGCACGTGCTGGCGCGCGAGCTGCGCGCCGGCGGCGACGCCTCGGCCGTGGTCGAGGGGCGGACGACGGACGTGGCCGTGCTCGTCTGGGTGGGGGCGCCCGACGAGGAGGCGCTGCGCGACGCCGACACGGCGGGCGTGCCCATCGTGGCCGTCGGCGAGAACGAGACGCTGCCGTACGTCCTCGCGACCGACGTCGTCCTCGTCCCGCGCGGCGAGGGCTTCCCGCTGGACCGGATCGCCGCCGCCGTCGCGCGGCGGCTGGGGGAGGACGGGACGGCGCTCGCCGCCCGGCTGCCCGTC
The DNA here is from genome assembly GCA_035546715.1 of Gaiellaceae bacterium. Classification (GTDB taxonomy): domain Bacteria; phylum Actinomycetota; class Thermoleophilia; order Gaiellales; family Gaiellaceae; genus PALSA-600. The sequence continues at coordinate 6,848 of DASZWI010000078.1, forward strand.
GTGCGGGAGGCGGTCTGCGCCGAGCTGATCCGCTCCGCCGCCCGGCGGAACGGCCTGATCGGCGCCGCGGTGTTCGTGCCCGGCGTCGACTTCCCGGCGCTGACGCTCAACCAGATCCGGCTCGTGCTGCGCCTCGCGCTCGCCCACGGCAGGGAGCTCGACAACCGCGTCGTGCCGGAGCTGCTCGGCGTCGTCGGCGCCGGGCTCGGCCTCCGCGCAGTGGCGCGCGAGGCGCTCGACCTGGTCCCGGTCGCCGGCTGGGCGCTGAAGGGCGCCGTCGCCTACACGGGCACGAAGGCGATCGGCGAAGCCGCGCTGCGCTACCTCGCCGCGACGACCTGACCCACGGCCCGGCGCGAGCCGAAGGCCCTCCCCGGCGATGCCGAAGGCTCCCCGGCGATGTTGTCCGGTCCGGGTCCTACGCTCTCCGCAGTCGTTCGTTTCCCAGGCGGAGGTGTGAGGTGGCTCTGACCGGCAACCAGGAAGCGCTCGAGCTCCTCCTGATGGAGGAGGCGGATGCGTGGTTCGAGTACCTCGAGGCGACACGGGGCCAGAACGCGACCCGCTACAGCGAGCTGGAGCCCTGGGCCTGGGCCCGTCTCTCCCAGCGGCTGCGGGCGATCCGCGCCCGCCGCTCCCGGCTACGGCCGGTCACCGAAGCGGCCTGAGCCCCGCAAAAACGGGAGCTTGATACTCTGCGGGTAGGCCTATGCCAAGGCTTTTCCCGTTCATCAGTGACGCGCGCCCGCGCAGGGCCCCGAGGCACGGCGGTTGCGCGCGCACCATCCTCTCAAGGAGCACGTTTGCCACTGCCATGGTTCCGTCGGAAGACGGAGGAGCAGGCGCCGGTCCCGGCTGCCGCAGGAGCACCACAAGCTGACCCGACCACCGTCGACCCGCCGGCCGAGGCGCCGGTCGGGGACGACGCACAACCGAGCACGACCGAGTCCGGCGCCGAGCCCAAGAAGCGGCGCCGCGGCACGCGCGGCGGGCGCAACCGGCGCAAGAAGCCGGCCGGCGAGGGCGCGGTCGCGACGGCGGACGTCGACGCGCCGGCCGAGCCGAAGGAGAAGGCGGAGCGCAAGCCCGCCGAGCGCAAGGCGCGCACCCAGACCCGCCGCCGCCAGGCGCCGAAGCGGGCGCCGCTGCCGAAGGCGAAGCGCGAGCTGCTCGTCTCGGTCGACGCGGGCGAGAAGCGCGTCTCGGTCCTCGAGGACGACCGCGTCGTCGAGGTCTACCTCGAGCGTCCCGAGCGGCGGTCGATCGCCGGCGACATCTACCTCGGCGTCGTCGACAACGTCCTGCCGGGCATGGAGGCGGCGTTCGTCGAGATCGGCCTCGAGAAGAACGGCTTCCTCTACGTCGACGAGATCGTCGGGCCGGAGCTCGAGGGGCGCAAGGGCGCCCGCAAGATCCAGGATCTGATCCAGCGCGGCCAGACGATCCTCGTCCAGGCCGTGAAGGACCCGATGAAGACGAAGGGAGCGCGGCTCACCACCGAGATCTCGCTCCCCGGACGCTTCGTCGTCTACGTCCCGCACGGCGAGGGGCTCGGCGTCTCGCGCCGTCTCGAGGACGACGAGCGCAACCGCCTCAAGGCGATCCTCAAGGAGTGCGCGCCCGCCGAGGGCGGCGTCATCGTCCGCACGGCCGCCGAGGGCGCGTCGGCCGAGGACATCGAGCGCGACCTCGACTTCCTGCAGCGCCTGTGGGCCTCGATCGAGGCCCGCGCGAAGACGGCCAAGGCGCCGTCGCTCATCTACCAGGAGGCCGAGCTGCCGCTGCGCGTCGTGCGCGACCTCTTCACGGGCGACTTCGAGCGGCTGCTGGTCGACCACGACCGCACGTACAAGCGGATCGTCGGCTACCTGAAGAAGACGTCCCCGCACATGGCCGAGCGGGTGACGCGCTACAAGGAGCGCGAGCCGCTGATGGAGGCGTTCGGCGTCGAGGCCGAGATCAAGTCGACGCTCAACCGCCGCGTCGACCTCCCGTCCGGCGGCTACCTGATCTTCGACTACGCCGAGGCGTTCACGGTCGTCGACGTGAACACCGGCCGCTTCGTCGGCTCGCGCTCGAAGAAGTCGGGCGCGCGGCTCGAGGACACGATCACGAAGAACAACCTCGAGGCCGTGAAGGAGGTCGTGCGCCAGCTGCGGCTGCGCGACATCGGCGGGATCATCGTCATCGACTTCATCGACATGGCGAACCCGAAGAACCGGGCCCAGGTCGAGCAGGCGCTGCGCGAGGAGCTCGAGCGCGACCGGACGAAGACGTACGTCGTCGAGATCTCGCCGCTCGGCCTGGTCGAGATGACCCGGCAGAACGTCACCGACGGCCCGCGCGAGGTCATGACCAAGAAGTGCCCGACCTGCGGCGGCGACGGCATCGTCGTCTCCGAGCAGACCGCGGCGATCGACGTCGAGCGCCGGCTGCGGACGCTGCCGACGCCGGGCTCGCGCTCGAAGGCGTTCAGGGTCGAGGTGAACGCCCGTGTCGCGTCGCTCGTCGCCGGGCCTGCCGCCGAGCGGCTGCTGGAGCTCGAGGAGACGACCAAGCGCCGGTTCTTCCTGGTGGGCAAGGAGGACGTGCACCTCGACCACTTCCGCGTGCTCGAGCAGGGCACGCTCGAGAAGGTGGCGCCCGCCCTGCCGGTGGAGGTCGGGCAGGAGCTCGACCTCAAGCTGGGCGAGCTCGGGCTGCACGACCCGCACGCGGGCGTGGCCAAGGTCGACGGCGTCGACGTCTCGGTCGCGAACGCGGCCAAGCTGGTCGGCAAGAAGGTGAAGGCCCGCGTGACGGCCGTCACCGAAGGGTTCGCCTGGGCCGAGCTGCTCTCGCCGGTCGAGACGGTCGAGCCGCCGCTCACGGCCGAGGCCGAGGCGGAGAAGCCGACGCGCGCCCGCCGTCCGTCGCGCCGCCGCGCCGACGCGGAGGAGGTCCTCGTCGCCGATGTCGACGAGGACGACGAGATGGAGGAGGTGGCCGCCCTCGAGGACGGAGCCGCCGCCGCCGCAGGCGCGGCGGAGGGCGAGGAGGCGACCGACGGGACGGCTCCCAAGAAGCGCACGCGCCGCGGCTCGCGCGGCGGCCGGAACCGCCGCAAGAAGCCGGCCGCGACCGCCGGCGCCGAGACGGAGGGCGAGGCGGACGACGCGGTCGCTGCCGAAGTCGCCGCGGACCTCGAGCCTGCGCCGGAGCCGGCGGCGGAAGCGGAGACAGACACGCCGGCGGGTCCCGTGATCCACGTCCCGGGTCGCGAGCTGGAGGAGGAGGCCGGCGACGGCGAGGCGGCCCCGGTGAAGAAGCGCACCCGGCGCGGCTCGCGCGGCGGCCGGAACCGCCGCAAGCGGACGACCGCCGCGGCGGACGGCGCCCTCACGGCCGAGGGTGCGGTCGCCGCCGACGGCGCGGTCGACGACGGCGAGGACGAGCCGGGCGACCTCGCGGCCGAGCTGGCGCACGAGGCGTCGACGAACGGCAGCGAGCCCGAGGCCGTGGAGGCCGAGCTCGAGCCGGAGCCGGAGCCGGAGCCGGAGGCCGAGACGCCCGAGGCAGAGGCGGAGCGCGAGGAGTCGGGCGACTGGGCGTACACCCCGATGAGCGACTGGGGCCTCGACGACGACTAGGGCACTGGACGCTCGCGCGCGACAGCCGCTACACTTCCGCGGCTTCGCGGGCGCCCGCCCGCGTTTTCTCCGCTAGGGCTCGACCTCTCTTCACACAGGACTCGGAACCATGGACTACGCGATCATCCGCCTCGGCGGGAAGCAGTACCGCGTCCGCGAGGGCGAGACGCTCGTCGTGGACCGGGTCAAGGCGGCCGAGGGCGAGTCGTTCACGCCCGACGTGCTCCTCGGCGACAGCGGCGCGGTCGTGACCGCGACGGTCGTCGCGCACGAGCGCGGGCCGAAGATCCGCATCGCGAAGGTCAAGCGCCGCACCGGCTATCGCCGCCACAACGGCTTCCGCGCGGCGACCTCGCGCCTCGAGATCTCGCTCGGCGGTGCGAAGCCGAAGGCCGCGGCGAAGAAGACGGAGGCGCCGAAGGCCGCCACTCCGAAGGCGACCGCTCCGACCGTGGAGGCTCCGAAGGCGGAGGCACCGAAGGCTGCCGCTCCGAAGGCCGAGGCGCCCAAGGCGGCCGCCGCCGCGGAGGATCACGTGAAGGGCATGCCGCACGGCTACGAGGACCTGACCGTCGCGCAGGTCAAGGACGGCGCGAAGACCTGGAACCGGCCGATGCTCGAGGCAGCGCTCGCCTACGAGAACGCCCACGCGCAGCGCAAGGGCGCCGTGGCCGCGCTCGAGTCGGCCCTGGAAGCGAAGGGAGAGAGCTCCTAATGGCACACAAGAAGGGCCTCGGCTCCTCGAAGAACGGCCGCGACTCGAACCCGAAGTACCTCGGCGTGAAGATGTTCGACGGCGAGGCCGTGCGGCCGGGCAACATCATCGTGCGCCAGCGCGGCACGAAGTTCCGCCCGGGCCCCGGCACGGAGATCGGCCGCGACGACACGATCTTCGCCGTCCGCGAGGGCACGGTCAGCTTCCGGACGAGCGGCGAGCGCCGCTTCGTCTCGGTCGTCGACGCGCAGGCCTAGCCCGACCTCGTACCCGAGGGTCACGTCGCGGCGGCCCGACACGGCTCGTGTCGCCCTCGTTCGTCGGCCGCAGGCAGCGTGAGCGATGGTCCAGGCACGGGAGTCTCGCCCCTCGCCGCCGTCACGCCGAGCGGCGACGCTCACTGAGAGACGACCTCCGGTCGCGAGCTTCGGCTCGGCCCGGGCTACCGTTCAACCGTGTTCAGCGACCGTGCGACCATCCGCCTCCAGGCCGGCAAGGGCGGCGACGGCGCGCTCAGCTTCCGGCGCGAGAAGTTCGTCCCGAAGGGCGGTCCGGACGGCGGTGACGGCGGCGACGGCGGCGACGTCGTCCTGGTCGCCGATCCCGGGCTGCGCGACCTCTCCGCGTACCAGCGCCGACGCCTGATCAAGGCCGGCCGGGGCGAGAACGGCCGCGGGGCGCGCAAGCAGGGCGCGCAGGGGGAGGACGCCGAGCTGCGGGTTCCCGTCGGCACGCAGGTGCTCGCCGAGGACGGAAGCCTGATCGCCGATCTGGCGCGGCCGGGCGCCCGCGTGGTGCTGGCCCGCGGCGGCCGCGGCGGGCGGGGCAACGCGCGCTTCGTCTCGTCGACGCGGCAGGTGCCGCGCTTCTCGGAGGTGGGGCCCCCGGGGGACGAGCGGGACGTCGTGCTGCACCTCAAGCTGCTCGCCGACGCGGCGCTCGTCGGCCTCCCGAACGCGGGGAAGTCGTCGCTGCTGACGCGCATCTCGAACGCGCGGCCGAAGGTCGCCGACTACCCGTTCACGACCCTCCAGCCGGTCCTCGGCACCGTCGAGGCGCCGGACGGCCGCCAGCTCGTCGTCGCCGACGTGCCGGGCCTGATCGAGGGCGCGAGCGAGGGGGTCGGGCTCGGCCACGAGTTCCTCGCGCACCTGGAGCGCGCCCGGACGCTCGTGCACGTGATCGATGCCTCGACCCCGACCGAGGAGCAGTGGCGGACGATCGACGCGGAGCTGGCCGCGTACGGCGCGGGGCTCGAGACGCGGCCACAGATCGTCGTGCTGAACAAGGTCGACCTCGAGCCCGAGCCGTCCTTCGACGTGGAGGACGGGCGGATCGTCGCCGTCTTCCGGGTCTCGTGCGCCACCGGCGCGGGGATCGACGACTTCCGCCGCCGGCTGTTCGCGCTCGTGCCCGAGCCGGTCGAGGAGGAGGTCGAGGGCGAGGCGGAGCTGGCGGAGTTCCTCGTCTACCGCCCCCAGGCCAAGGCCCGGCCGTGGCGTCTGCTGCGCACCGATCGCGGCTTCCGGGTCGTCGGCACGCCTCCGTCGGACGAGGAGCTCGAGCGCGCGCTGAAGGCCGCGGGCGCGAAGCGCGGCGCGACCGTGGAGGTGGGGGACGATGAGCTCGAGCTCGCATGAGCCGACCGGGCTCTTCGGCGGCGCCTTCGACCCGCCGCACCGCGGCCACGTCGAGCTCGTCCGCGCCGCGAAGGCGAAGCTGGGCCTCCGGCGCGTCCGCGTCCTCGTGGCCGCCGATCCGGCGCACAAGCGGGTCCGGACGCCGGCCGCAGCCCGGCTCGAGCTCGCCCGGGCCGCCTTCCCGGACGAGGAGGTCGTGCTCGACGAGCATCCGCGCACGGTCGACACCCTGCGCGCGCACCCGGAGTGGGGCGAGACGATCTTCCTGGTCGGCGCCGACCAGTTCCAGGACTTCCCGACGTGGCGCGAGCCGGAGGAGGTGCTGCGCCTCACGCGGCTCGGCGTCGCGACGCGTCCGGGGTACCCGCGCGAGCGCCTCGACGCCGTGCTCGAGACGCTCACGCGGCCCGATCGCGTCGTCTTCTTCGAGATCGAGCCGACGCCGATCTCGTCCCGGGATCTCCGTTCCCGCCTCGAATCCGGGGCCGACGTGACCCCGGAGGTGCCGTCCGCCGTGGCGGCGATCATCGCCCGAGAGGGCCTCTACGGGGCCGACCCCGGCTACACTCGCGTCGTTTGAGTCCGCTGGAACAGGCACGCCGCATCGCGGCCCTCGCGGGAGACAAGCTCGCCCGCGACGTCGTCATCCTCGACATGCGGCCCGTGTGCACCTACACTGACTACTTCGTGGTCTGCACCGGGGCGAACGTCCGCCAGACCAAGGCGATCTGGGACGACGTCCACGCGCGCCTGAAGGCCGACAACCGGCTGCTGCCGCGCTCGGTCGAGGGCGAGCGCGAGTCGACGTGGATCATCGCCGACTACCTCGACGTGGTCCTGCACGTCTTCACCCCCGAGGCGCGGGCGTTCTACCGCCTCGAGGACCTGTGGGACGACGTCCCGCACGAGTCGGTCGAAGCAGCCTCGGCCTAAACGGCGTCGTCTCTTCTGACAACGGTGCGTCCGCGGCGCGGGCTACCGTGCTCGCACAGGATCCGCCGAACGAGAGGAGCGAGCGCGTCCCGTGCACCGGCCCCGGCGCGCAGGAAGGGATGTCGCGCACTGCGAGCCAGAAGGGGGTGCCGGTCGGCCCTCGAACCGACCCCGATCGGCCCCGTCAGAACGGTCCCTTCGACCGTGTCGCAGGACCGGCTCCACGCCGTACGGTGGGAGACGGGGTGGTCGAGTCCCCGACCGTCTGCGTCCTCGTCGTCGCGCGGAGCTGGTGCTGGCGCGAGGCGGCGCTCCGTGTGCTGGAGCGGCAGCAGTTCGCCGTCGTGGCGGCGCCGGGCGGCGACGCGATGCGGCGCGTCGCCGCCCAGCGCATCGACGTCGCGCTCGTCGACCTCGACGATCCGGAAGGCGCCGAGGCGCTCGCCGCGCTCCGTGAGCACGACGTCCCGTGCGTCGCGGTCAGCGACGGCCGCGGCCGGAACGAGGTCGCGGCGGCGCTCAACGCCTCGGCCAGCTACGCGGTCAAGTCCGAGCTCGACCCCGAGCAGCTCTCCCACCTGGTGCGCATCGCGGCCTCCGGCGACGTGCTGTTCGTCCGGGCGAGCCGGCGCGCGCTCGAGGGCCTCGCGCTGCTCGACGACGACGCCTCGACCCGGTTCGGGCTGACCGCGCGCGAGCTCGACGTCCTGACGCTCGTCGCAGCAGGCCGCACGAACGCCGAGATCGCCGCGTCGCTCCACCTCGCGCCGAGCTCGGTGAAGAAGCTCGTCTCCCGGTGCCTCGCGCGGCTGGGGGTGCGCAACCGGGTCGAGGCGGCGCTGCTCGCCCGCCG
>DASZWI010000079.1:0-1882 GCA_035546715.1 Gaiellaceae bacterium
GGCGCCGAGGAAGAGCGGCAGCCCGGAGAGCTTCGAGGCGGCGACCAGCCCGTACGACAGCGCGGTGTTGCCGGTGATCTGCCGGTAGAGGCCGGGCGCGAGCTTCGCCGGCTTCACGTCGTACTGCACCGAGAACGCCTCGGACGTCTCGCCGAACGCGTAGCCGGTCGAGAACGCCTTCAGGTTCGCCTCGGCGATCTCGGGCCGCTTCGCGAACTTCTTCTGCAGGAAGTCGGTGGTCGAGTCGGTCGGCCGGCCGTACAGCCAGCTCATCAGCCCCAGCGCGAACATGTTCTTCGCGCGCTCCGCCTCGCGGGCGGTGACGCCCTCGATGTCCTTGAGCGCGCCGACCGTCATGCTCGTCAGCGGCACCGCGTGCACCTGCCAGGCGTCGAGCGAGCCGTCCTCGAGCGGGTTCGTCTCGTAGCCGGCCTTCTTCAGGTTGCGGTCGTTGAAGGCGTCCGTGTCGACGATCAGCGTCCCACCCTTCGGCAGGTCGCGCAGGTTCGTCTTCAGCGCCGCCGGGTTCATCGCGACGAGCACGTCGGGCTGGTCGCCCGGCGTGAGGATGTCGTGGTCGGCGAAGTGGAGCTGGAAGCCCGACACGCCCGGGAGCGAGCCGGCCGGGGCGCGGATCTCGGCGGGGAAGTCCGGGAACGTCGCGATGTCGTTCCCCTTCAGCGCCGTCTCGGACGTGAAGCGGCCGCCGGTGAGCTGCATGCCGTCGCCGGAGTCGCCGGCGAATCGGATCACCACCGAATCGAGCTGCTCGACGCGCTTGGCCACAGCGGTGTCGACCATAGCACCGCGGTCAGCGCTGCCGAAAACGCCGCAGCCGGGTTCAGCCGGGCCGCCGGGACGAACCCGACGCGCGCGCCGGCGGGCGCTCAGGACGCGCGGCGAGCCCCACCTCGCCGCGAAGCCCGAGCGCCGGCCGGCGCACGTCGGCACCCCCCACGCCTCGCGGCGCGAGCTCTCGATCCACCGGACGCCCCCGCGATCGGGCCACCCAGGAGGGCGAGGCAGGAACCCGATCGCGAGGGCAACGGTGTCGGCGCGGCGGACGACGCCGTACGGGTCGTCCTGTGCGCCGCCCCGATCCCGCAGACTTGGTGGCCCGCACGGCCCCCGCCGCCTGAGACCCCCGGGATCGAAGAGCCTGACGCCTTGCCGCAGGAGGACATGGCGTGAGCACGGCCCATGGACGCGCGTGCGGATCGAGGAGACCGCCCTGGCGCGGGGGCAGGGAACCCGCGACCCCGGCGGCATCCGACGACGCGCGCGCTCTCGGCGAGCGGCCGGCTCGAGGCGTCAGACACAGCGAACACGCCTGCATGGGACCAACGTGGCCTGTGACGTCGCTAAGAAGAGCCTCGGACGTGCCGAAGAGCCCGCGCTACGGCGCGACGGCCTCGACGGCGGAGCGCTCGTCCCGCTGCGGCGGGACGGCGTCCCCCGCCCGCGTGTGGGTGCGGAGCGGCACCTCGCGGAGCAGCCACGTCAGCCCGAAGGCCACGACCGACACCGCCGCGGCCGTGAGGAACACCGGGTGCAGAGCGACGGCGATCCCGTCGGCGTAGGCGGCGCGGACCAGCGGCGGCAGGTGGCGGATCGCCTCCGGGTTCGTCGTCTTCGGGGCGTGCGCGCCCGGCGGAAGCCGCTTCACGAGCTCGACACCGAGCCGGTTGGCGAAGATCGTCCCGAACAGCGCCACGCCGATCGAGCCGCCGATCTGGCGGAAGAGCGTCGAGCCCGACGTGGCCGTGCCCATGACGGCGAAGTCGACCGAGTTCTGGACGGCGAGCACGAGCACCTGCATCACCATCCCGAGGCCGAGGCCGAGGATCGCCGCGTCGATGAGCGTCACCCAGATGGGGCTCCC
>DASZWI010000080.1:0-22656 GCA_035546715.1 Gaiellaceae bacterium
TCGGTCCTGCGGCAGACGGTCGCGAAGTGGCGCGCGAAGGACGCGGTCGCGGTCGCCATCGACCCGAGCACCGGCGGTGTGCTCGCGATGGCGCAGGCGCCGGGCTACAACGCCAACAACGCGAACCGCGTGCGGCAGTCGCTGCAGACGAACCACGCCGTCAGCGACACCTACGAGCCGGGCTCCGTGTTCAAGGTCGTGACGATCGCCGGCGCGCTCACGCAGGGACTCGTCACGCCGCGCACGACGTTCACGCTGCCGTACTCGATCAGGGTCGCCGACCGCACGATCCACGACGCCGAGCACCGTCCGACCGAGACGCTGACCGTGGCGCAGATCCTGTCGCACAGCTCGAACGTGGGCGCGATCACCATCGCCGAGAAGCTGGGCGACGCCGACCTGATGACCTGGATCAAGCGCTTCGGCTTCGGCACGACCACGGGGCTCGACTTCCCGGGCGAGAGCCCCGGCCAGGTGCTGCCGCTCGACGAGTGGTCGGGCTCGACGATCGGCAACGTGCCGATCGGCCAGGGTATCGCCGTGACGCCGGTGCAGCTCGCCGCCGCCTACGCGGCGATCGCGAACGGCGGCGTCTGGATCGAGCCGCACCTCGTCGGCCGCATCGGCGGGCAGGCGCTGAACGACTTCAAGCGGCGGCGGATCGTGTCGCCCGCCGTCGACGACGAGCTGAAGCAGATGCTCACCGGCGTCGTCGACGAGAACACGGGCACGGGCACCCAGGCCGCCATCCCCGGCTACTCGGTGGCGGGCAAGACCGGAACCGCGCAGAAGCCGACGCCGACGGGCTACTCCGACACGAAGTTCGTCGCGTCGTTCGTCGGCATGGTGCCGGTGAAGAACCCGGCGATCGTCATCCTCGTCGCCGTCGACGAGCCCCACGGCGACATCTACGGCGGCGACGTCGCGGCGCCGGCGTTCGCGCAGATCGCGAAGTTCAGCCTCCAGCACCTGGGCGTGACGCCCGACCAGCCGCAGACGCTCGCCAAGCAGCCGTGACCGCGGCGGGGCGTCGCTAGGCTCTCCCCGATGGATCTGGAGCGCGTCAGCGCGGCTCTCGTCCCCACCGAGGTCGTGAACGCGGCTCCCGTCGAGATCCGCGATCTCGCCTACGACCCCCGGCGCACCGCGCCCGGCTCGCTGTTCTTCTGCATCCGCGGCGCGCACGCGGACGGTCACGACCTCGCCGCGGACGCCGTCGCCGCCGGCGCGGCCGCGCTCGTCGTCGAGCGCCCGCTCGAGCTGCCCGTGCCGCAGCTCGTCGTCGCGAGCGTGCGCGACGCGATGCCCGTCGCGGCCGACCTCTTCTTCGGGTCGCCGTCGCGCGAGCTCGACGTCGTGGCCGTGACGGGCACGAACGGGAAGACGACGACGGCGTTCCTGCTGCACGCGATCCTCGAGGCCGCCGGCCGGCGGCCGGCGCTGCTCACCAACATCGCCCGGCGCGTCGGCGGCGAGGAGCGGCCGACCGGCCTGAACACGCCCGAGGCGATCGACCTCCAGCGGCTCTTCCGCGAGATGCTCGACGCCGGAGACCGCTCGTGCGCGATGGAGGCGACCTCGATCGCCGGCGTCCAGGGCCGGCTCGCCGGCACCCGGTTCGCCGTGCTCGTCTTCACGAACCTGACGCAGGACCACCTCGACTTCCACGGGACGATGGAGGCCTACTACGCCGCCAAGCGCGCGCTGTTCGACCAGGCCGAGCGGGCGGTCGTGAACGTGGGGGACGAGTGGGGGCGGCGCCTCGCCGAGGAGCTCCCGCACGCACGGACGTTCCACCCGGGCGACGACCTGGACGGCTTCGAGCTGCACCTGCGCGGGGCGTTCAACCGGGCCAACGCCCTGGGCGCGATCTGGGCCGCGCGGGAGCTCGGCGTTCCCGAGGAGGCGATCCGCGCCGGCGTCGACGCCGTGCGCGGCGTCCCGGGCCGCTTCGAGTCGGTCGAGGAGGGCCAGCCGTTCGCGGTGCTCGTCGACTACGCGCACACGCCGGACTCGCTCGTGAACGTCCTGGCCGCGGCCCGCGGTCTCGGCGACGGGCGCGTGATCGCCGTGTTCGGGGCGGGCGGCGACCGCGACCGCGAGAAGCGACCGTTGATGGGCCGTGCCGCCGCCGACGGCGCCGACCGCGCCATCGTCACCACCGACAACCCGCGCACCGAGGACCCGGCGGCGATCGCGGCGGAGGTGGCCGCCGGCGCGCCCGACCGGCTCGAGGTGATCGTCGACCGCCGCGCGGCGATCGAGCGGGCGATCGAGGACGCGCGCCCCGGCGACGTCGTCGTGATCGCGGGCAAGGGCGCGGACACCGAGATGGAGCTGGCCGACCGCAGCGTGCCCTTCGACGACAAGGTCGTCGCGCGCGAGGCGCTTCGCCGCGTCGCGTCGACATGATCGCCCTGGAGGTGAACGAGCTCGAGCCGCTGGGCCGGCTCGTCGCCCGGCCGTGGGCCGACGCCGTCACGGGCATGCAGGTCGACTCGCGCCGCATCCGGGAGGGCGACCTGTTCGTCGCGATCGGAGGCGGAGTCGACTTCGTCGACCACGCGCTCGCGCGCGGAGCGGCGGCGGCGCTCGTGCCCGAGCAGCCGGTGGAGGCGCTGGCCTCGATCGCCGGCGCGGTCCGCAGCCGGTCGCAGGCGCGCGTCGTCGGCATCACCGGGTCGACCGGCAAGACCTCGACCAAGGACATCCTGTTCGCGCTCTGCGCGCCGCACCGCCGGACGATCGCGAACGAGGGGAACTACAACACCGAGATCGGCGTGCCGCTCACCCTCTGCCGGATCGAGGAGGACACGGAGGTCTGCATCTGCGAGATGGGGATGCGGGGACGCGGCCAGATCGCGTGGCTCGCGTCCTTCGCGCGTCCGGACGTCGGCGTGATCACGAACATCGGCCCGGCGCACCTCGAGTTCCTCGGCAGCCTCGAGAACGTCGCGGCCGCGAAGGCGGAGCTGATCGAGGGGCTGCCGGCCGGCGGAGTCGCCGTCGTGCCGGGCAACGAGCCGCTGCTCGAGCCGCACCTCCGGCGGGACGGCATCGTGGTGCGGCGCGTCGACGTCGCCGAGGAGCTGCCGTTCGCGACGAGCTACGCGTCGCGGCACCAGCTCGTCAACACCCGGATGGCGCTCGCGGCGGCGGACGCGCTCGGCGTACCGCGGCCCGAGGGCGAGCTGACGGTCGAGTTCTCGCGGTTCCGCGAGGAGGAGCGGCCGCTCCCCGGCGGCGGACTGCTGCTGAACGACTGCTACAACGCGAACCCCGTGTCCATGCGCGCGGCCCTCGAGCACCAGGCGACGCGGGCGGAGGGCCGGCGGCGGCTGGCGGTGCTCGGCGAGATGCGTGAGCTCGGCCCGGAGGCGCCCACCTACCACGCGGAGATCGGCGACCTGCTCCGCGAGCTGGGCGTCGAGCAGGTGATCGCGGTCGGCGAGCAGGCGCGCGCCTACGGCGGCGACTGGGTCGCGACGGCCGCCGAGGCGGCCCAGCGGGCGCGGGCGGCGCTGCAGCCCGGGGACGTCGTGCTCGTGAAGGGCTCGCTCGCGGTGGGACTCTCGGTCGTCGCGGAGAACCTTCCCTAGGGCATGGCCAGAGTCCTCGCCGCAGCGCTCGTCGCGATGATCATCGCGATCCTCGCCGGGCCGACGTTCATCGCGTTCCTGCGCCGGAACGAGTTCGGCCAGCACATCCGCGAGGAGGGCCCCGCGCGGCATGCGGTCAAGCAGGGCACGCCGACGCTCGGCGGGCTGCTGATGGTGCTCGCCGCGACGCTCGCGTTCCTGCCTCTGTCGTACTACACGGCGCCCGCGCTCACGGTGCTCGGCACCGCGATCGCGTGCGGCGCGATCGGGTTCGTCGACGACTGGACGAAGCTGCGCCACAAGCGCTCGCTCGGCCTGAACGGCCGCTGGAAGATGCTGCTGCTGGTCGCGGTGACGGTCGCCGTCGGCTTCGTGGCGCACCACCAGCACCTGCGGCACGCGGTGTTCGTCCCGATCGTCGACAAGTGGATCTGGCTCGGCCCGGGGTGGTACGTGCTGCTCTTCTTCGTCATCGCGGGCGCGGTGAACGGCGTGAACCTCGCCGACGGCCTCGACGGCCTCGCCGCAGGGACGGGGATCATCGCCCTCGCGACGTTCACCGCGATGGCGGTGACGATCTACATCCGCGACGTGGGACCGAACCACCACCGCATCGAGAACCGCCTCGACGTGGCGTTCATCGGCGCCGCGCTGATCGGCGGCGCGATCGGGTTCCTGTGGTTCAACGCGTTCCCGGCGGAGGTGATCATGGGCGACACCGGCGCGATGGCGCTCGGCGGCGGCATGGCGGCGATGGCGATCATGATGAAGGTCGAGCTGCTGCTGATCTTCGTCGGCGGGATCTTCCTGATCGAGGCCGTCTCGGTGATGCTCCAGGTGCTCAGCTTCAAGTGGTGGGGCAGGCGGATCTTCCTCATGGCGCCGATCCACCACCACTTCGAGATGAAGGCGTGGTCCGAGACGAAGATCATGGTGCGCTTCTGGATCGTCACCGCGATCCTGTGCGCCGCCGGCTTCGCGCTCTTCTACAAGTACTACCCGAACATCCGCCCGCCGGCCCGCGCTCAGTCGAGCGCGCCGACGGCGGCGACGAACCGGCTCCCGCGGTCGAACTCGTTCTCGAACAGGCCGAAGCTGGCGGCGCCGGGGGAGAGGACGACGACGTCGCCCGCCTGGGCGGCGGCTGCGGCTTCCGCGACGGCGTCGTCCATCGACGCGGCGTAGCGGACCGGCACGCCGTCGAGCTCGGCGAGGAGCTTGTCGGTCGCCGCGCCGGGCAGCGCGACGATCGCCTTGGCCTGCGCCGCGATCGCGCGCGCGGCCCCGTCGTAGTCGAGCCCCTTGTCGGCGCCGCCGGCGATCAGGACGGTGCCGCCGGGGCCGTGGCCGAACGCCGCCAGCGCGGCGACGAGCGCGTCGGGCGTCGTCGCGGTCGTGTCGTTGTAGTAGCGGACGCCCCGATGCTCCCGCACGAGCTCCAGGCGGTCGGGGACGCCCTCGAACGACACGAGCGCGCGCCGGATCGTGTCGTCGTCGACCCCGAGCGCGCGCGCCGCCTCGGCGGCGAGCGCGGCGTTCGCGCGGTTGTGCTCGCCGGGCACGCGCAGCCGCCAGGCACGGTCGAGGTCGCCGGGCACGCGAAGCTCCGCGGCCGGTGCGGGTCCGCGCCGTGCGATCTCCGCCGCCGCGCCGGCGCCCGCGACGAGCACGTCGCCGGGCCGCTGGAAGCGGTAGACGTTGGCCTTGTCGGCGAAGTACGCGTCCATGTCGCCGCCGTAGTAGTTGAGGTGGTCGGGCAGGAAGTTCGTGAAGACGGCGACGTCCGGGCTGATCCCCGCGTCGCCGAAGCCCTGGAGCTGCCAGCTCGACAGCTCGAGCACGACGGCGTCGCCGGGCGCGACGACGTCGAGCAGCGGCAGCGTCGCGACGTCGCGGATGTTGCCGCCGAGGTGCGGCCGCCGGCCCGCCTCCGCGAGGATCCGGTGCAGCAGGAGCGTCGTCGTCGTCTTCCCGCGCGTGCCCGTGACGCCGACGAGCCGGACGTCCGCGAGCTTCGCGAACAGGGACTCGTCCATCTCGACGGGCACGCCGTGCGCCCGGGCCTCCGCGACGTACGGCGAGTCGCGCGGCACCCCGGCGGCCTTGAGGACGAAGTCCGCCCGGCGGAAGTCCGCGAGGCGGTGCTCGCCGAGGACGTACTCGACGCCGTCCAGGCCGGCGAGGCGCTCGAGGGACGGGGCGAGCTGCTCGGCCGTCTTCAGGTCGGTGACGGTGAGGCGGGCGCCGTGCTCGGCGAGGTAGCGGACGTCGTTCACCCCGCGGCCGAGCAGGCCGAGCCCCATCACCGTGACGTGCTTGCCCGCGAACGGATCGGCGCCGGCCACGCGGCCACGATATCGCCGCGCAGCTCCCGCAGATCGCCGGCGAGGCGGCGAAGGCGTCCCAGCTCTTCAGCCCGGTGCTCGGGGTGGGCGCGGCCGCCGAGCGGGGCACGTCCGCGACGGCCCGAGCGACCGCGCGAGAACGTCCTCCCGTCGCCGGTAGGAGGACGCCGCACGCCGCCGAAGGGTGTGCGGATGAGGCGGGAAGACGTCGACTCGCGGCTGCTGATCCTCGTGACGCTGGCCCTCGTGGCCTTCGGTCTCGTCATGGTCTACAGCGCCACGTCCGCGGCGGCCACCGTGGGCGGCGCCGACCCGAGCTACTACCTCAAGCGGCAGGGCGCCGCCGCCGCGATCGGGATCGTGCTGATGATGTTCGTCCAGCGCTGGGACTACCGGCGGCTCCGGCAGCTCTCGCCGACGCTCGTCGTCACCTCGCTCGTGCTTCTCGTCGCGGTCCTCGCGATCGGGCCCGCCGTGAACGGCGCCCGGCGCTGGATCCCCCTCGGGCCGGCCGTGTTCCAGCCGTCCGAGCTCGCGAAGCTCGCGCTCGCCGTCTGGGCCGCCGCCTACCTCTCGCGCAAGCCGGCGCCGCAGACCCTGCAGCAGCTCTGGCGGCCGGTCGGCCTGCTCACGGCCGTGTTCTGCGGGCTCCTCATGCTCGAGCCCGACATGGGGACGGCGATCGCCCTGCTCGTGATGGTCGCCGGCATGCTCCTGGTCGCCGGCACGCCGGGGCGGACGCTCGGCCTGGCGCTCGGCATCGCCGGCGCGGCCGGAACGCTCGCGATCTACATGGAGCCCTACCGGCGCGCGCGCTTCTTCGCGTTCCTGCACCCGTGGCACGACGCGCAGGGCACCGGCTTCCAGATCACCCAGGCGATGATCGGCATGGGCTCGGGCCACTGGTTCGGCGTCGGGCTCGGCCAGGGGATCGAGAAGATCTTCTACCTCCCCGAGGCCCACACGGACATGATGCTCGCCAACGTCGGCGAGGAGCTCGGGCTCGTCGGCGTCGCCGCCGTCATCGGGGCGTACGCGCTCTTCGGCTACGCGAGCATGAACGTCGCGCTGCGCTGCAAGGATCCGTTCGGGAAGCGCCTCGCGGCGGGCATCACGGTGCTCGTCTGCGGCCAGGCCGTGATCAACACCGCCGCGGTGATGGGGGTCGCTCCGCTCACCGGGATCCCGCTGCCCTTCCTCTCGTACGGCGGCTCGAGCCTGGTGGTACTGCTCGCCGCGGTCGGAATCGTCCTTAACATCGCTCATCGTGGGGGATCGGCAGCTTCGGTGTCTGATCGCAGCCGGCGGGACGGCCGGACACGTGCTGCCGGCGCTCGCAGTCGCCGACGCACTCAAGCGCCGCGGCGTCAACGTGACGTTCGCCGGGTCGCCGGATCGGGTCGAGGCTAGGCTCGTCCCCGAGGCGGGCTACGAGCTGGACACCTTCGAGGTGAGCGGCTTCCCGCGCGAGCCGTCGCTCGCACTGCTCCGCTCGATCCGGCAGGCGGTCACCGCGCCGGCCGCCTGTCTCGGGATCCTGCGCCGCCGCCGTCCGGACGTCGTGCTCGGCGCGGGCGGCTACGTCGCCGGGCCGATGGTGCTCGCGGCCCGCCTGCAGCGGATCCCGGCGGCGCTCACCGAAGCCGACGCGCACCTCGGCCTCGCGAACCGCCTCGCGGCGCCGTTCGCGCGGCGGGTGTTCCTCGCCTACCCGCTGCCGGGCCGCAACAGCGGCAAGTACCGCGTCGTCGGGCGGCCCATCCCGGACCGCGCGCAGGCGCTGCGGCAGACCGAGGCGCGCGAGATCTTCGAGCTGCCGCAGGGCGTGCCCGTCCTCGGCGTCTTCGGCGCGCTCGCCGGCGCCCGCGCGCTCAACGAGTTCGTCGTCGAGACCTGGGGCAAGGCGGGGCCCGCGATCCTGCACATCACGGGCAGGCGCGACTACGACGCCGTCCGCCGCCGCGTCGACCGCCCCGACTACCGGGTGTTCCCCGAGACCGAGCGCTTCGGGGCCGCAATCTCCGCCTGCGACCTCGTCCTCGCGCGGTCGGGCTCGTCCGTGTGGGAGATCGCCGCCGCGGGGCGGCCGGCGATCCTCGTGCCGTACCCGTTCGCGACGGCCGACCACCAGGCGAAGAACGCGTCGCACTTCGTCCACGCGGGCGGGGCCATCCTCGTGCGCGAGCTCGACCTGGCCGACGTGCCGGAGCTCGTCCGCTCGCTGCTCGACGACCCGGCGCGTCTCGCGCGCATGGGCGAGGCGATGACCGCGGCCGCCCGCCCGGGGGCGGCCGAGGAGATCGCGGACGAGCTGATCGCGCTGGGCGCGCGGGCACGGTGAGCGCGCAGCCGTTCGCGGGACGCCGGCTCTGGTTCGTCGGGATCGGCGGCGCGGGCCTGAGCGCGTACGCCCAGCTCGCGCGGGCGTGGGGGGCCGAGGTCGGCGGCTGGGACCGCGTCGAGACCCCGTACCTCGGCGCGCTCGACGGCATCCGGGTCGAGCTGGCTCCCGAGCCGGTCGTGCCCGGCGGCTGGGACGTCGTCGTCTCGTCCGCCTACCCCCAGGTCGCCGGCCTGCGGCGCAGCGCGTTCCTGCGCGAGCTCGTCGCCGCCCGCCGCTCGATCGTCGTCACGGGGGCGCACGGCAAGGGCACGACCGCGGCCGCGATCGCCTTCGTCCTGCGCGAGACCGGGCGCGACCCGGCCTGGGTGATCGGGGCGCCGGTCCCCCAGCTCGGCTCGAACGCGGGCGCGGGCTCGGGGTGGCTCGTCGTCGAGGGCGACGAGTCCGACCGCACCGTCTTCTCGCTGCCCGCCGAGATCGCCGCCGTCACGAACATCGACCTCGACCACCACACGGAGTACGCCTCCCGCGCCGACCTGGAGCGGGCGTTCGCCGACTGGCTCGCCACGGTGCCGCACGTCGTCCGGGACGCGCCGCGCTACGACGGCGAGCTGGCGCTGCCCGGCGAGCACAACCGCCTCAACGCCGGCACCGCGCTCGCCGCGCTCGAGCTCGCCGGGGTCCCGCGCGACGAGGCGGCGCCCGTGCTCGCGCGCTTCACCGGCACCGGCCGCCGGTTCGAGGTGCACGAGGCGGGACCGGTCGCGGTGATCGACGACTACGGCCACCATCCGGCCGAGGTCGCGGCCGTGATCGCGGCTGCCCGCGAGCGCTTCCCGGGCCGTCGTCTGCGCGTCGCCTTCCAGCCGCACCTCTACTCGCGCACCCGTCACCTCGCGCAGGAGTTCGCGGCCGCGCTCGCCGGCGCCGACGACGTCGCGGTGCTCGACGTGTACGCGGCGCGCGAGGCGCCCATCCCGGGCGTGACGGGGAAGCTGATCGTCGACGCCCTCAGCGACCGCGGCCGCCTCGCTGCGTGGACGCCGGCCGTCGAGCAGGCGGTGACGCACCTCGTGCGCACGAGCCGCCCCGGCGACGTGCTGCTGGTGGCGGGAGCGGGGGACGTCGACCGCGCCCCGGCGCAGCTGCTCGAGGCGCTGCGGTGATCGAGCTCTCCGAGGGCGTCGCGCTCTCGCGCTACACGACGCTCGGCACCGGCGGGCCCGCACGGTGGTTCGCGCGGCCGGAGAGCGTCGACGAGCTCGTCGAGGCGCTCGCCTGGGCACGGGACCACGGAAGCGCCGTCGAGGTCGTCGGCCTCGGCTCGAACCTGCTCGTGCACGACGACGGGGTGGAGGCGCTGGTGCTCCGGCTCGCCGGCGAGCTCGCCGCGGTGTCGGCGGACGGCGTCGAGCTGACGGCGGGCGGCGGCGCGACCAACGCGGTGTGCCTCCACCGCGCCCGGGCGGCCGGGCTGGGCGGGCTCGAGTTCGCCTCCGCGATCCCCGGCACCGCGGGGGGCGGCGTGCGGATGAACGCGGGCGCGTACGGTCGCGAGTGGCGCGACATCCTCGTCGAGGCGGTCGTCGCGGACGCGGACGGCGTGCGCACGCTCGCCGCCGCCGACCTCGACCTCGCGTACCGCCACTCGGGGCTGCGCCCGGGCGAGGTCGTCGCGCAGGTGCGCTTCCGGCTCGAGCCGCGCGACCCCGCGGAGATCAAGGGCGAGGTCGCGCGGCTGCTCGCCCGGCGGAAGGCGACCCAGCCGACGACGAAGCGGACGTTCGGCAGCGTCTTCAAGAACCCGGACCACGAGCTCGGCGCCGGCCGGATGCTCGAGGAGTGCGGTCTGAAGGGCCACCGGATCGGCGGCGCGCTGATCTCGCCCCGCCACGCCAACTTCATCGAGAACGCGGGAGGTGCGACCTCGGCCGACGCGATCGCCCTGATGGCGGAGGCGCGCCGGCGCGCGTACGAGACGTTCGGCGTCGAGC
The DNA here is from genome assembly GCA_035546715.1 of Gaiellaceae bacterium. Lineage (GTDB taxonomy): Bacteria > Actinomycetota > Thermoleophilia > Gaiellales > Gaiellaceae > PALSA-600. Next base: position 10,283 of record DASZWI010000080.1, read on the forward strand.
TCGAGCACGAGGTCCGGTTCCTCGGGCCGCTCGCGCTGCCGCCCCTGTAGGGGAACGCCGCGCCGCGCCGAACCGGGTGGGGTGGCTGCCCGTCGTCGGCCCACCGCCCGTGCCGCGGTACTCCCCGCGCGCCGTGGGCTGCCCGACACCGGCCGGTTCGCGCCGCCGTCCGGACGGTCGGTGCTGGTCGGCCTCGCGCTCTTCGCCCTCGCGGTGGGCGGATACGTCCTCGCGCGCCAGTCGTCGCTCTTCGCGGTGCGCACCCTCGACATTCGCGGCGGGACGCCCGCCGTCCAGGCGGAGGTCCGGGCCGCGCTCGCGGACGAGGTCGGGACGAGCCTCCTGCGCGTCGACGGCGGCGATCTCGCCGACCGCCTCGCCGGCGTCCCGGACGTGCTCTCGTTCCGCTACGACCGGCACTTCCCGCACACCCTCCGCGTGACGATCCGCCGCGAGCAGCCGGTGCTCGTCCTGCACCGCCAGCCCGACGCGTTCCTCGTCTCGGCCACCGGCCGGGTCCTGCGGAAGCTGCCCCATCCGCGCCTGTCGAGCCTGCCCCGCTTCTGGGTGCCGAAGACCACGCGGCTCGCCGTGGGCGACGACCTGAGCGCCGACGACGGCGCCGCGGCGGCCGCGGCCGTCTGGGCCCTGCGCAAGGAGCCGCTGCCGCAGGCGGTGCGCACCGTCACGGGCGGCACGGAAGGGCTCGCGCTCCACCTCTCGTCGGGGCTCGAGCTGCGCCTCGGCGACCCGGGCGACCTGCGCCTGAAGCTCGCGATCGCGCGGCGCATCCTGGCCTCCGGAGCGGCGCAGGGCGTGACGTCGGGCTATCTCGACGTCAGCGTCCCGGAGCGCCCGGTGCTCAATCCGAACTCTCAAGTCGGAGGTTGAGGTCGAGGGTTAGGTGACTTGAGTGTCGAGGTTTGCGCGTTGACACGGCAGGAAACCGTCCGTACCCTGCGAAGTGAGGAACGCGCTCGACGGCCCCAGTCTTCAGTCGAGCTTGAGGTCGAGCACCCATGAGAGATCGCTCAGGCAACTATCTGGCTGTCATCAAAGTCGTCGGTGTCGGCGGCGGGGGGACGAACGCCGTCAACCGGATGGTCGACGCGGGCATCACGGGCGTCGAGTTCGTGGCGGTCAACACCGACGCCCAGGCGCTGCTCATGTGCGACGCCGACGTCAAGATCCACATCGGTGCGAAGGCGACGCGCGGACTGGGCGCAGGCGCCGACCCGAACGTCGGGCGCGATGCGGCCACCGAGACGCGCGACGAGCTGAAGGAGGCCCTGAAGGGCGCCGACATGATCTTCGTCACCGCGGGCGAGGGCGGCGGCACCGGCACCGGAGGCGCGCCGATCGTCGCCGAGATCGCGCGTGAGCTCGAGGCGCTCACCGTGGGCGTCGTCACGCGCCCGTTCTCGTTCGAGGGCCGCCGCCGCGCGCAGCAGGCCGAGGCCGGGATCATCGATCTCTCGGAGAAGGTCGACACCCTGATCGTGATCGAGAACGACCGGCTGCTGCAGGTCGTCGAGAAGCGGACGCCGCTGTCGGACGCGTTCAAGATGGCCGACGACATCCTGCGCCAGGGCGTCCAGGGCATCACCGACCTGATCACCGTGCCGGGCATCGTCAACCTCGACTTCGCCGACGTCCGCACGATCATGCGCGACGCCGGCTCGGCGCTGATGGGCATCGGCGTCGGCCAGGGCGAGAACCGCTCCGGCGAGGCCGCCCGCACCGCCGTCAGCTCGCCGCTCCTCGAGTCGTCGATCGAGGGGGCCACCGGCATCCTGCTGAACATCACCGGGCCGCCGGACCTCGGCCTGTTCGAGGTCAACGAGGCCGCGGAGGTGGTCACGGGCGCGGCCGACCAGAACGCCAACGTCATCTTCGGCGCCGTGATCGACGAGAACCTCCGCGACGAGGTGCGCGTCACGGTGATCGCCACCGGGTTCGGGCAGCAGCGCCGGCGCCGTGGGCGCGCGGCCGCCGAGCCGGTCGCCCCGAACGGCGGCGGGCTGACGCCGCGGCCCGCACGCTCGGACCTCGACGTCGCCCCCGACCTCGACGTCCCGTCCTTCCTGCGCGAGGACTGAGCAGAACCGCTCGGCTGCGCCGAGCGCCTTCGCGCGACGGCGCGCTGCGCGCGCCCTCGAGAGATCGATCGCGGGGCGTGTCAGCGATCTCTCTAGTATCGGCCCCGGTGCAGACGCTCCGCCGCACGCCGCTCTACGACCGGCACGTCGCCGCCGGCGCGCGGCTCGTCCCGTTCGCCGGCTGGGAGATGCCGGTCCAGTACGAGGGCGTGATCGCGGAGCACCTCGCGGTGCGCCGCGACGCCGGCGCGTTCGACGTGTCGCACATGGGCGAGATCGAGGTCGAGGGCCCGGCCGCCCGCGACCTGCTCCAGGCGACGCTGTCGAACGACGTCGACCGGCTCGCGCCCGGCGACGCGCAGTACACGCTGCTGACGACCGAGACCGGCGGCATCGTCGACGACCTGATCGTCTACCGCCTCGACGACCACCGCTACCTGCTCGTCGTCAACGCCTCCAACCGCGACGCCGCGTTCCGGTGGCTGAAGGAGCGCGAGCGGCGCGGCTCGGACGTCCGCGACGTGTCCGACGAGTACGCGCTGCTCGCCGTCCAGGGACCCCGTGCGCTCGAGCGGCTCGGGCTGCCGCCCGCGAAGGCGTTCACCTGGGCGATGGGCGAGGTGGGCGGCGTCGAGGCGATGGTGAACCGCACCGGCTACACCGGCGAGCAGGGCGTCGAGCTGATGTGCATGGCCGAGGACGCGGCGGCCCTGTGGGACGCCGTGCTCGGCAGCGGGGTCGCGCCCTGCGGTCTCGGCGCACGCGACACGCTGCGCCTCGAGGCGTGCTACCCGCTGCACGGCAACGACATCGGCCCGCAGTGGGACGCGATCTCCTCCGGCCTCGGCTGGGCGTGCGCGCTCGGCACCGAGTTCACCGGCGCCGACCGGCTGCGCGAGATCAAGGAGCGCGGCCCCGAGCGGCGGCTCGTCCCGTTCCGGATGGTCGACAAGGCGATCCCGCGGCAGGGGATGGCGATCGCCGGCGGCGGCGAGGTGACGTCGGGCTCGCACTCGCCGCTGCTCGACGTCGGCATCGGGCTCGGCTACGTGCCCGCCGGGTCGGCCGCGGTCGGCACCGAGCTCGAGATCGACGTCCGCGGCAAGCCGCGCCGGGCCGAGATCGTGAAGAAGCCCTTCTACAAGCGAGAGGAGCAGTAGAGCGATGGCCGCCGAGAGCTACCCGGACGACCTCCTGTACCACCCCGAGCACGACTGGGCCCGGGTCGACGGCGACGAGGCCGTCCTCGGCATCACCTGGCACGCGCAGGATGCGCTCGGCGAGCTCGTCCACTTCGAGCCGCCCGACGTCGGCGCGACGATCGGCAAGGACGCGTCGTACGGCGAGATCGAGTCCGTCAAGGCGGTGTCCGATCTCATCTCGCCCCTGTCCGGCGAGGTGCTCGAGGTGAACCAGAAGGTGGTCGACGCGCCGGAGACCGTGAACGAGGACCCGTACGGGGACGGCTGGCTGGTCCGCATCCGTCTCAGCGACCCCTCGGAGCGCGACCAGCTGCTCGACCTGGCGGGCTACCGCAAGGTGCTCGACGAGGAATGAGCTTCCTTTCCCTGACCGACGCCGACCGCGAGGCGATGCTCGCGGCGATCGGCGTCTCGTCCATCGACGAGCTCTTCCGCGACGTGCCCGCCGGCGTGCGCTTCGAGCGCGAGCTCGACGTGCCGCCGGCGCTGACCGAGTCCGAGCTGCAGCGGCACCTGGAGGAGCTCGCGGCGAAGAACGTCGTCGACGAGGTCTGCTTCCTCGGCGCGGGGATCTACGACCACTACGTGCCGGCCGTGGTCGACGCGGTGTTGCAGCGCGGCGAGCTGCTGACGGCGTACACGCCGTACCAGCCCGAGATGAGCCAGGGCGTCCTCCAGGCGATCTTCGAGTACCAGACCGCCATCTGCGAGCTCACGGGCATGGACGTGTCGAACGCGTCGGGCTACGACGGCACGACGGTCGCGGCCGACGCGTGCTTCGTCGCCAAGCACGCCACGGGTCGCACGCGCGTGGTCGTCACCGAGGCGACGAACCCCCAGGTGCGGCAGGTCGTGAAGACCTACGCGCCCGGCTTCGGGCTCGAGGTGGTGGAGGTGCCCCACGACGGCGGCACGACCGATCCCGACCGCGTGCGCGCCGCAGCCGAAGGCGCGGCGGCCGTGATCTTCCAGCAGCCGAACTTCTTCGGCTGCCTCGAGCCGGCCCCGGATCTCGCCGCCGCGGCGAACGACGCCGGCGCGCTGCCGATCGCGCACGTCGACCCGATCTCGCTCGGGGTGCTCGAGGCGCCGGGCGCGTACGGCTGCGCGCTCGCGATCGGCGAGGGCCAGTCGGCGGGCAACGCCATGAGCTACGGCGGCCCGCACTACGGCTTCCTCGCCGCGCGCAGCGACTACATCCGCAGGCTCCCGGGCCGGATCGTCGGCGAGACCGTCGACCTCGAGGGCAAGCGCGGCTTCGTGTTGACGTTGCAGACGCGCGAGCAGCACATCCGGCGCGAGAAGGCGACCTCGAACATCACCACCAACCAGACCCTGCTGGCGCTGGCAGGGCTGGTGCACCTCAGTCTGCTCGGCCCGCAGGGTCTCGCGGAGCTGGGGGAGACCTGCATGGCGCTCGCCGGCTACGCGAGGCAGAGCCTGGCGGACGCCGGCCTCGAGCCGCTGTTTCCGGACAAGGCAACATTCAAGGAGTTTGCCGTGCGTACCGGACGGGACGCCCGCCTGGCCGTCACGGCCGCGCGCGCCCACGGGATCTATCCGGGCTACCCGCTCGGCCGCGACTACCCGGGTCTCGACGACGCGCTGCTCGTCGCGGTGACCGAGAAGCGCACGGTCGGGGAGATCGACCGGCTCGTGGAGGCGCTGTCCCGATGAAGCTGATCTACGAGAAGTCGCAGGCGGGCCGCCGCGGGATCGGCGTGCCCAAGCCGGACCTGCCGGTCCCGGAGGTGCCCGACGAGCTGCGGCGCAAGGAGCCGCCGCGGCTGCCCGAGCTCGCCGAGCCGGAGGTGCTCCGGCACTTCACCCAGCTCTCGACCCGCAACTTCGGGATCGACACCGGCTTCTACCCGCTCGGCAGCTGCACGATGAAGTACAACCCGCGCGTCAACGAGCGGGTCGTGGGCCTGCCGGGCTTCGCCGCGCTGCACCCGCTGGTCGAGGACGACGCCGCGCAGGGCGCGCTCGAGCTGGAGTGGGAGCTGCAGGAGATCCTCCGCGAGGTGACCGGGCTCGACGCGATCAGCCTGCAGCCGGCCGCCGGCTCGCAGGGCGAGCTGACCGGGCTCATGCTCTTCCGGGCGTACTTCGCCGACCGGGGCGAGGACGAGCAGCGCCGGAAGATCGTCATCCCCGACACGGCGCACGGCACGAACCCGGCCAGCGTGACGATGGCGGGCTACGAGCTGACGCCGGTCCGCACCGACGCCCGCGGGAACGTCGACGTCGACGACCTGCGCGCGAAGGTCGACGAGCACACCGCGGGGCTGATGCTCACGAACCCGTCGACGCTCGGACTCTTCGACGAGAACATCGAGCAGATCCGCGACATCTTCCACGGCGCCGGCGCGCTCATGTACTACGACGGCGCCAACCTCAACGCCGTCTGCGGCATCTCCCGGCCGGGCGACATGGGCTTCGACGTCGTGCACATCAACCTGCACAAGACGTTCTCGCAGCCGCACGGCGGCGGCGGCCCCGGCGGCGGTCCGATCGCCGTCCGCGAGAGCCTCGCGCCGTACCTGCCGGTGCCCGTGGTGACCCGCGACGGCGCGACCTTCCGGCTCGACTACGACCGGCCGAAGTCGATCGGCAAGGTGCGGGCCTTCAGCGGCCCGTTCGGCGTGTTCGTCCGCTCGTACGCGTTCATGCGGGCGTACGGTCCGGCGCTGCGCGAGATGAGCGAGGTCGCGGTGCTGAACGCGAACTACCTGCTCGCCCGGTTGAAGGAGGCGTACGACCTGCCGTACGACCGGCTGTGCATGCACGAGTTCGTGCTCAGCGCGCGGTCGCTGAAGCGCGAGCACGGCGTCACGGCCACCGACGTGGCGAAGCGGCTGATGGACTACGGCTTCCACCCGCCGACCGTCTACTTCCCGCTGGTCGTGCCCGAGGCGCTGATGATCGAGCCGACCGAGTCGGAGGCGCGCGAGACCCTCGACGCGTTCGCCGAGGCGATGCTCGCGATCGCCCGCGAGGCGGCCGAGGAGCCCGAGACGCTCAAGGAGGCGCCGCACCACCGCCCGGTGCGCCGTCTGGACGAGGTGCGCGCGACGAAGCAGCCGGTCGTCCGGTTCCGCTTCGACGAGCACGAGCGCCCGAGCGGCGTCGGCACGCACCAACTCGAAGCCCCGAAGGGAGCCTGATGCCCACCGAGCAGTACCACGAGCCGCCCGAGGAGCTCTCGGCCGAGAACCGCACCTTCGTCCGGATCATCACGTCGCTGCAGGAGGAGGTCGAGGCGATCGGCTGGTACGAGCAGCGGCTCGACCTCGAGCAGGATCCCGAGGCGCGGGCGATCATGGAGAACGCCCAGCAGGAGGAGTTCAAGCACTTCGCGATGGACCTCGAGTTCCTGCTGCGCCGCAAGGAGAAGTGGCGGATCGCGTGCAAGGGCGTCCTCTTCCAGGAGGGCGACATCGTCGAGCTGGGCGAGAAGGCCGAAGAGGCCGAGGACGAGGCGGACTGAGGCGCTCGTCGCCGAGCGGGACCCTGCGGGCGACACGCCGGCGGTCCGGCTCGCGCTCTTCCGGCAGGGCCACGTCGGGGACTGCGCAGCCCGCGACGTCGAGGACGATCGAGATCGCCGTGAGCAGCGAGCCGTCGCCGGCGGGCGCGCTCAGTCGGCCGGCCAGAAGTCCTCGAGGATCTCCGCGTCGCCGCTCTCCCCGGCGCCGAACGCGACGAGCTCGAGTCCGTCCGGGCCCGCCTCGAACGCGCGCGGCACGGCGGGGTCGAGCCGGATCGCGTCGAGCGCGCGCACGTCGTGCACCTCGTCGCCGATCTTGATCCGGCCGGAGCCGGAGACGATCACGTACGTCTCCTCCTGCCGCTCGTGCCTGTGCCCGAAGCTCTGGCGGTAGCCGGGCGCGAGGCGCTGGTAGCTGAGGCCGCTCTGCCTGCCGCCCATCGCCTTCCGGCCGAAGCGCGCCTCGACGTCCGGCGACAGGCCGAACTGCACCGCCGAGTCGTCGAGCTCCTTCAGGTGCTGGATCGCGTACTCGCCCATGCGCGGCATCCTACGAAGGGAACGTCGACAAGGGGGATCTCGTTGTCATGAGCATGGAGAAGAGAACGCTCGGCACAGGGACCGCGGCCCTCGAGGTGTCCGCGGAAGGGCTCGGCTGCATGGGGATGTCGGAGTTCTACGGCACGGCCGACGAGGGCGAGGCGGTCGCCACGATCCACCGTGCGGTCGAGCTCGGCGTCACGTTCTTCGACACGGCCGACATGTACGGACCGTTCACGAACGAGCGGCTCGTCGGCAAGGCGCTCGCGCCGCACCGCGACCGCGTCGTGATCGCGACGAAGTTCGGCAACCACCGGGCGGAGAACGGTGAGTTCCTCGGCATCCGCGGCGACGCCGACTACGTCCGCTCGGCGTGCGACGCGAGCCTCGAACGGCTCGGCGTCGACCACATCGACCTCTACTACCAGCACCGCGTCGACCGGACGGTGCCGATCGAGGAGACCGTCGGCGCGATGAAGGAGCTCGTCGAGGCGGGCAAGGTGCGCTACCTCGGGCTGTCCGAGGCGAGCCCGGAGACGATCCGGCGCGCGCACGCGGTGCATCCGATCACGGCGCTCCAGACCGAGTACTCGCTGTGGTCGCGCGACCCGGAGGACGCGATCCTGCCGACCGTGCGCGAGCTCGGCATCGGCTTCGTGCCGTACAGCCCGCTCGGGCGCGGCTTCCTCTCGGGGCAGATCCGGACGCTCGACGACCTGGCGGAGGACGACTTCCGGCGGAACAACCCGCGCTTCCAGGGCGAGAACTTCCAGCGGAACATCGAGCTCGTCTCGCGCGTTGAAGAGATTGCGAGCGAGAAGGGCGTCACGCCCGGACAGCTCGCCCTCGCGTGGGTGCTCGCCCAGGGCGACGACCTCGTCCCCATCCCGGGCACCAAGCGGGTGCGCTACCTCGAGGAGAACGTCGCGGCCGCGGACGTCGAGCTGACCGCGGACGACCTCGCGAGGATCGACCAGGCGTTTCCCAAGGGCGCCACGGCCGGCGACCGCTACGCGAGCATGTCGACCATCGACCGATAGAACCGGAAGGAGACCGTTTGCCGAAGATCGTCAAGACCGAGGCGGAGTGGCGCGCCGAGCTCTCGCCCGAGGCCTACCGCGTGCTGCGCGAGAAGGGGACGGAGCGCCCCTTCACGGGCGAGTACGACCACACGTTCGAGGACGGCACCTACCGTTGCGCCGGGTGCGGCGCGGAGCTGTTCAGCTCGGAGGCGAAGTACGACTCCGGCTGCGGCTGGCCCGCGTTCTCCGCGCCCGCGAACGGGGCCGCGATCGAGGAGGAGACCGACACCAGCTACGGCATGGTGCGCACCGAGGTCATGTGCGCCGACTGCGGGGGTCACCTGGGGCACGTCTTCCCGGACGGCCCCGCGCCGACGGGGCTGCGCTACTGCATCAACTCGGCGGCGATCAAGCTCGCCCAGGACGAGAGCTAGCCGTCCGGCGCGCGGTGGCGGCGTTTGACGCCGCCGCCGCGCGGCAACCGTCCCGGGGATGTCCCCGGACGAGGAGCGGATCCATCCGCAGGTGCGGGTCGTCGTCCGGCCCTACGCGAACCCGATGCCGCTCGGCTTCTTCGCGTTCGGGATCGGCATGTTCCTCTACGCCGCCCTCTCGGCGCCGTGGGTGAAGCCGGCCGAGACGCACACGATCGGCCTCCTGCTGGCGGCGTTCGTCGCGCCGATCGAGCTGATCGCGACCGTGATCGCGTTCCTCGCGCGCGACACCGCCTCGGCCGCGGCGCTCGGGCTCTTCACGATGTCGTGGCTCTCGGCCGGGCTGATCGACCTGTCCGCGCGGCCGGGCGTCCTCAGCGCGGGCGATGCCTTCTTCCTGATCGCGTTCTCGATCGTCGTCGTGCTCCTCGCGCTGCCCGCGTTCGCGAGCAAGCCCTTCATCGGGACGCTGCTGCTCGTCTCGACCGCGCGGGCGGTGCTCTACGCGGTCTACGAGCTCGGCGGCGGCCCCGGCTGGGACCACACGAGCGGCTGGCTCGCCCTCGCGATCTTCTGCATCGCGATGTACGGCGGATTGGCGTTCCTGCTGGAGGATCTGCAGGGCCGGACCGTGCTGCCGATCGGCCGCCGCGGCCCGGCGCGCGAGGCGATCGAGGGCGGGCTCGGGACGCAGCTCACGACCCTCGCCGACGAGGCCGGCGTTAGACGGCCGCTCTGACGGGTAGGCGAGACCCATGGCACAACCACCGACACCGACTCCCGATCCGACGCCGAGCCCGATCCCGCCGCCGACCCCGGCCCCGCCGTCGCCGACCCCGGAGCCCACGCCGCTCCCGCCCGACCCGAGCCCGCCGACGATCCGAGCCGGCGTCGGGTGACGTCGCCGGACGGCTCCGTCGACGCCGCCGCCCCGGGGCGCCGCTACGCGGACGCGGCTTCGCGCTTGCGGCGCGACGCGGCGGTCTGGCGGGTCGACGCGGAGAGCTCGACCTTGCGCAGGCGGATCGACTGCGGCGTCACCTCGACGCACTCGTCGTCGCGGATGAACTCGAGCGCCTGCTCGAGCGACAGCGGCCGCGGCGGGATCAGCCGCACGAGCTCGTCCGCCGACGCGGCGCGCATGTTCGTCAGCTTCTTCGGCTTCGACGCGTTGACGTCGAGATCCTCGGAGCGGGCGTTCTCGCCGACGACCATGCCCTCGTAGAGCTCGTCGCCGGGCGCGATGAACAGCGAGCCGCGCTCCTGCAGGTTCTGGATCGCGAACCCGGTCGCCTGGCCGCGGCGGTCGGCGACCAGGCTCCCCGTCGGACGCGTGCGGATGTCCCCGTGCCACGGCTCCCAGCGCTCGAAGACGTGGTGCATGATCCCGGCCCCGCGCGTCTCCGTCAGGAACTCGGTGCGGAAGCCGATCAGGCCGCGCGCCGGAACGAGGTACTCCATGCGCGCCCAGCCCGTGCCGTGGTTGACCATCTGCTGCATCCGGCCCTTGCGCAACGCGAGCAGCTGGGTGACGACGCCGACGTACTCCTCGGGCACGTCGACCGCGACCCGCTCGACCGGCTCGTGCCGCTTGCCGTCGATCTCGCGGACGAGCACCGCCGGCTTGCCGACCGTCAGCTCGAAGCCCTCGCGCCGCATGATCTCCGTCAGCACCGCGAGCTGGAGCTCGCCGCGGCCCTGCACCTCCCACGCGTCGGGCCGCTCGGTGGGGAGGACGCGCAGCGAGACGTTGCCCACGAGCTCCTGGTCGAGCCGCTGCTTCACCATGCTCGCCGTCAGCTTCGTGCCTTCCGTGCCGGCGAGCGGGGACGTGTTGATGCCGATCGTGATCGACAGGCTCGGCTCGTCGACCGCCGTCACCGGCAGGGGCCGCGGATCGTCGGGGTCGGCGATCGTCTCGCCGATCGTCACCTCCGGCAGGCCCGCGAGCGCGACGATCTCGCCGGGGCCGGCCTCCTCGGCCGGGACGCGGTCGAGCGCCTCGGTCACGAGCAGCTCGGTGACGCGGGCGTTCTCGATCTGCCCGTCGGCCCGGCACCAGGCGATCTGCTGGCCCTTGCGCAGGCGGCCGTGCCTGATCCGCAGCAGGGCGAGCCTGCCGACGTACGGGCTCGCGTCGAGGTTCGTGACCAGTGCCTGCAGCGGGTGCTCCGGGTCGTACGTCGGCGCGGGGATCGTCTCGAGCAGCGTGTCGAAGAGCGGCGTGAGGTCGGCCGAGAGGTCGTCCGGGCTCAGCCCGGCCCGCCCGTCGCGCGCGATCGTGTAGACGATCGGGAACTCGATCTGGTCCTCGGCCGCGTCGAGGTCCAGGAACAGCTCGTAGACCTCGTCGACGACCTCCTGCACGCGCGCGTCGGGCCGGTCGACCTTGTTCACGACGAGCACGACGGGCAAGCGCTTCTCGAGCGCCTTGCGCAGCACGAACCGGGTCTGCGGCAGCGGCCCCTCGGACGCGTCGACGAGCAGCAGCACGCCGTCGACCATCGTCAGGCCGCGCTCGACCTCGCCGCCGAAGTCCGCATGACCTGGCGTGTCGACGATGTTGATCTTCACGTCGCCGCGCTGGACGGCCGTGTTCTTCGCGAGGATCGTGATGCCCTTCTCGCGCTCGAGGTCCAGCGAGTCCATGACCCGCTCCGCGACCTCCTGGTTCTCGCGGAACGACCCGGACTGCCAGAGCATGGCGTCGACGAGCGTCGTCTTCCCGTGGTCGACGTGGGCGACGATGGCGACGTTCCGGAGGTCGTCGCGGGTGGCGGAGGGGGCGTTGGACACGGCCGCGCAGAGTAGCGCCCGCGACCGCGGGGCCGCCCTCAGTCGGGCTGCTGATAGCGCGCGACGGTGAAGGCCAGGATGATCGGCACTTCGAGCACGAAGAGCGCGAGGCCCCAGGTGAGGAGGCCGAGCTCCTGCCCGCGCGTGTGGTTGCGCAGGAAGACGTACTCGATCATCCCGCCGATCACGACGTAGGCGAGCAGCGCCCAGCCGCCGACCTGGTGGAACGAGCTGCGCGAGAAGCGGTCGATCGACCCGATCATCAGGCCCTGGAACAGCACGAGCGCGGACGCGGCCACGAGCAGGATGTAGGCCGGGATCAGGTTCGGGGTGCCCGGGATGTGCGCGGCGAGATAGACGACCGCGATCACGACCAGGATCAGCACGCCCATCCCGGCCTCCCAGACGGGCGGGCGCGGGATGTCGGCCGGGCGCACCGTCTCCGCCGGAGCGGTCACGTCGCGAGCCTCGTCATGATGATCAGCGTGGCGACCTGCAGGGCGCCCGTGATCCCGGCGGTATAGAGGAACCGCTTCGTGAGCGACGCGATCAGCTCGCCGTCGGGCTGCGGCTTCTTCAGCTCGTAGAGCACGGCGATGTTGGCGGGCTCGAGGTAGCCGATCGCGACCACGGCCATGCAGCCGACGACGACGAACGAGGCGACCACCCAGCCGTGGCGCGGGTACGCCGAGTCGAGGTAGCCGAGGTTGTGCGCGATCTGGAAGCCGGAGCCGAGCGTCATCGTGACGAGCGTCGGGATCAGCAGCACGAGCTTCGGCATGAACCGGGCG
>DASZWI010000081.1:0-4456 GCA_035546715.1 Gaiellaceae bacterium
TGTCTACTTCGACCTCGAGACCGACGAGCCGCAGTTCGGCACCGTCAAGGAAGGACTGTTCAACCGCCACCTCACCTTCCTGCCGCTGGTCGGCGTGACGATCAGGCCGGACAGCCTCCAGGTCGCCGTGACCAAAGAGCAGGTCAAAGCGGCGCCGAACATCGACCGTCAGGGCGACCAGCTCTCCGCGGCCGACGAGTCGGCCCTCTACCACCACTACCAGCTCAACTACACCCCAACCGACAACGCGAGCGGCCGCCGACTCGTCCGGCACTAGGCGTCGTCCGGCAGCAGCTCGCTGCGTCGACAACTCGGCTCGCGGTCGAGGCCGGATGGAGCCGGAGCGCCGCGAGGGATAGGTCCCGGCCGACGTCGAGCCGGCGCTCGTGACATGGACGTCACCGCCGACGCGCCGGGCATCTCCAGGTGCTCGTCCCCGAAGGCTCCGAGCGCGATCGTCGCCCTGAGCGCCGCATCCGCTACCGTGTCGGTCAGCGTCCCCGTGTCCTGACTTCCACACGAGCCCGCCGCTTGCTGTTCGGGAGGTCACAAGAGGGAGCGAAACATGAACAAGAGCCCGACGCGCGTGCTCGCGCTCGTGCCGAAGTCGACGACGACCAGCGGCGGCATGCAGCCGCAGCGGATCGAGAGCTAGCGGATGCGCACCGCGATCGTCTCCACCTACCCGCCGCGGGCATGCGGGATCGGCACCTTCGCGGCGGATCTGCGGGCGACGCTCGCGGGTACCGGGGGCATCCGGGTCGATCTCGTCGCGGTCGTGCACGAGCCCTCGAGCCCGCAGCGGCGGGGCGTGCTGGCGACGATCGCGCAGGCCGTCCGCGGCGACTACATCCGCACGGCCCGCATGCTCGGCCGGCTCGACGTCGACGTGGTGCTGCTCCAGCACGAGTACGGGATCTTCGGCGGCCGCGACGGCGAGTACGTGCTGTCCTTTGCGCGCGAGCTCGCGCAACCACTCGTGGTGACGCTGCATACGGTGCTCTCCGAGCCGACGCCGCACCAGGCCGAAGTGCTGACGGAGCTGTGCGGCGAGGCGGAGCTCGTGATCGTGATGACCGAGACAGCACGTCGGCTGCTGGTCGATTCGGGCACGTGCCCGGAAGAGAAAGTGCGGATCGTCCCGCACGGAGCGCCCGCCCGCATCACCGCCCGCGCCGAGCGCGAACGCGAAGAGCGTCCGCCGAGACTGTCCGACGGCGACACGTTCCGGCTGTCCACCTTCGGTCTGATCTCGCCCGGCAAGGGGCTCGAGACCGTGATCGAGGCGCTGCCGGCGATGATCGAGCGATATCCGGAGATCACGTACACGATCGCCGGTCGCACGCATCCGGACATCGCGCGGCGCGAGGGCGAGCGGTACCGGCTGATCCTCGAGCGACGCGTGCTCGAGCTCGGACTCGAGGATCACGTCGAGTTCGACGATCGCTTCCTCACCGTCGACGAGCTCTCGGATCTGCTTGCCACAACCGACGTCTTCCTGACGCCGTACGGCAACCGTGAGCAGATCGCCTCCGGCGCCCTCACGTTCGCGATCGCCGCAGGCTGCGCCGTCGTCTCCACCCCGTACTGGTACGCGCAGGACATGCTCGCCTCCGGTGCCGGCCTGCTCGTCCCGTTCCGCGACCCAGAGGCGCTCGCCAACGCGGTCTGCAGCTACCTCGAGCGGCCCGACGCACTTGCGGCGGCACGCGCCGAAGCCCAGCGCATCGGCTCGTCGCTCGCCTGGCCCGCAGTCGCAGAGGCGACCGCTGCGGTCTTGCACGAGGCAGACGATCTCGCGCCGCGACGGCGGCCGACGGGCGTCGCCGACCTGCACCTGACGAGCCTACGCAGCGACCATCTGCTCACACTTGCCGACGACGTCGGCATCGTGCAGCACGCACACGGGATCATCCCCAACCGCGACAGCGGCTACTGCGTCGACGACGTCGCCCGGCTCGCGGTCGTCTCGCTCGCTCTCGCCCGTCGCGGCGACGAGCAGGTCTGGACGTCCCATCTCTACCGTTCGCTCGCGTTCCTGCACGCGGCGGCCGCCGGCGGCGGCATGCGCAACTTCATGAGCTACGACCGCCGCTGGCTCGACGAGCCGCACGTCGGCGACCACGTCGGCCGGTCGATCTGGGCGCTCGGGGACATCCTCGCCACCGCCTGGATCCCGGCCGTGGTGCGACCGGCAGCCGACCTGCTCGACCAGCTCGTCGCCACGCTCTCCGGCGAGGTCTACCTCCGAACCGCCGCCTACGCCGTCCTCGGTCTCTCGCGCCTCGACGCCGACCGGCTCGACCCGGCGGCCAAGGACCTCCTCGTACGACTCGTCGACCAGCTCGCCGAGGCCTACGAGCACACCGCCACAGCGGACTGGCGCTGGTTCGAGGACGAGCTCAGCTACGACAACGCTCGTCTGTCGCAGGCGCTCCTGACGGGCGCCAACGCGCTCGATCGGCCCGAGCTCGCCGAGCTTGGACTCGATTCCCTGCGCTGGCTCGGCGACGAGTGCGGGCTCGGCGGGACGGTGCTTCGGCTTCCGGGTCATCAGGGTCGCCGCAGAGGCGAGCCGGCGCCGGGTGAGGGCGACGAGCAACCACTCGACGCCGCCGCGCTCGTGGAAGCCGAGCTGAGCGCGTTCGCCGTCACGCGCGAGTCCGAGCACGGAATCCGGGCGATCCGGGCGTTCGAGTGGTTCCTCGGCCGAAACCGCTTGCAGCGGCCGCTCTACGACTTCGCGACCGGCGGGTGCAGCGACGGGCTCGGCAGGGACACGTTGAACGACAACCAGGGCGCCGAGTCGACGCTCGCCTTCCACCACGCCGCGCTCCTGCTCGACGCCGCCGGCATCCGCGCCGGCGCCCGCGAGCACGCACCCACGCCGGTGCCGGCATGAGCGCCCACGAGCTGTTCCAGCGTGAGGCCGGCAACCCGATCCTGACCGCGGCAGACTGGCCCTATCCGGTCAACGCGGTCTTCAACGCCGCGGCCGCCGCGGTCAACGGCGAAACGGTGCTGCTCGTGCGGGTCGAAGATCGCAGAGGCATCTCCCACCTCACGGTCGCCCGCTCGCCGAACGGCCTCGATGGCTGGTCCGTCGCGGCCGAGCCGCTGCTCGCACCCGACGAGGAGACGACGAGCGAGCAATGGGGCTTCGAAGACCCGCGCCTCGTCTGGGTCGACGAGCTTCGCCGGTGGGTGATCACCTGCACCGCCTACGGTCCCGCCGGGCCGGCGGTCTTCCTCGCCGCGACGGAGGACTTCGAGACGGTCGAGCGATACGGGATCGTCAGACACCCCGAGGACAAGAACGCCGCGCTGCTGCCGCACCGAATCGACGGCCGCTGGGTGCTTCTCCACCGCCCGAAGACGGAATACGGCGGCTCCCGGGGCGAGATTCTCCTCTCCCGCTCCGACGACCTCGTCAGCTGGAGCGCTCCCGAACAGGTGCTGCAACCGCGCGCCGGCGCCTGGTGGGACTCCCTTCGGATCGGCATCGGACCGCCACCGCTCCGAACCGAGCACGGCTGGCTGCTCCTCTACCACGGCGTCAAGGAGACGGTCGCCGGCGAGATCTATCGGGTCGGGCTCGCCCTGCTCGACCTCGACGAGCCGACGCGCGTCCTGCGACGCCTGCCCAACTGGATCTTCGCGCCCCTCGCTTCCTATGAGCGGACGGGCGACGTGCCCAACGTCGTCTTTCCCTGCGGGCTCGTCCACGACCCCGCAAGCGACGAGCTGCGGCTCTACTACGGCGCAGCGGACAGCTCGATCTGCCTCGCCACAGTCCGGCTCGCCGATCTCTTGGACGCGGTCCTCGCCGCGCCACGCGACGCCCAAGAGGTCTGATCCCCCGCCCGAGCGACGGCCACGCCGCGGGCCTTCACGTCGCTCGGCGGCTGTCCCGATACCGCCGGTAGAGACGGGGCATGTGGGTCTTCGGGTCTCGCCGGAACTCGTCCCGGTCGATGTCGATCCACGCGTCGGCCTGTCCGACGGCGCATCGCTCGGCGCCGACGAACGCTGTCACTGCGGCGACCGCCGGTTTGGGTGAACCGTCGTGTCGCCAGAGTCCGAACGTGCGCTCGTGCGGAGCACGATCGAAAGGCGGGCTGTCCCAGAGCGCTGGGACGTAGTCGGAATAGCACCAGAGCATCGCCCCCGAACAACCGGCGCGGCGGAGCCCCTCGAGCGTGTTCGCCGTGTACACAGCCGCCGCGCTCTCGTCGACAAGCGGCGTCGAGTCTTCGCGGGCTCTTCCCCGGCTCGTATCGCCACTCCGATGCGTGGGGAGCCCGAACTCGCTGAGCAGAACCTCGCGACCGTTCCCGAGCCAGCAGGTTACGCGGGCGAGGAACGGGACCAGCTGGTCGTCGGTGGCGCCCTCGGCCCAGGGCGCGTAGATCGGATAGCCGTGCATCGAGAGCAGGTCACACGACTCGGAAGCGTC
>DASZWI010000082.1:0-32634 GCA_035546715.1 Gaiellaceae bacterium
GTCGGGGATGGCGTCGAACAGCTCGTCCCAGATCGCCGGCGACCAGGCCAGGTTGGTGCCGCCCGGCCACTCGTCGTAGGAGAACAGCATCGGGCAGTTCTCGATCGCGATCTGCACGCCCCGCTCGCCCGCGTGGGCGACGAGGGCCGGCCAGATGGCGCGGAACCGCTCGAGGTTCTCGGGGAGCGGGCGGTCCTTGTCGTTGCCGACGAAGGTCCCGACCGTCGGCACGCCGAGCCGCGCGGCTGCGTCGACGACCGCGAGCAGGTGGGCGTTGACCGCCTCGCGGTGCGCGTCGTCGGGATGGAGGTTGTTCGGGTAGTAGGCGAGCGCCGAGATCGCCAGGCCGTGCCGGTCGAGGATCGCGTGCACCTCGTCCGGGTCGAAGGACGTCACGTCGATGTGGCACACGCCGGCGTAGCGGCGCTTCTCCCCGCCCCCGGCGGGCCAGCAGGCGACCTCCAGCGTCTCGAAGCCCGCGCCGGCGGCCCACTCGGCCACCTCCTCGAGCGTCAGGTCGGGGAACGCGGCGGTCAGCAGTCCGAGCTTCATCGCACCTCCACGCTGTGTGGCTGAACCCAGCGTCGTTCGTCGTTGGACACGAGCACCGCGTCGGCCAGCACGTTCTCCCAGTGGCCGTCGCGGAAGGTCGGATAGTCGTCGCCCGGCTCGCCGGCCGCGACGGCGCGGTACACCGCGGCGTACAGCTCCTTGAACGTGTCGGCGAAGCCCTCGTGGTGGCCCGCCGGCACGGAGCCGCGCACCGGCCCCTCGTTCAGGCCGGGGTCGCGCCAGAGCGTCTCGTTCGGGCGCCCGCGGTGGCCGAGCCAGAGCTCCTCGTTCCGCTCCGAGTCCCAGGCGATCGCGCCGGCGGAGCCGTCGACCTCGAGCGACACGCGGTTGCGCCGGCCGGCGCTGACCTGCGAGACGACGCAGGAGCCCCGCGCGCCGCCCTCGAAGCGCAGGAGCAGGTGCGCCAGGTCCTCGGTCTGCATCTCGACCGGCTCGGTCTCGCCGGTCGCCGCGGTGAACGTCTCGACCGGCCCGGTCGGCCGCTGCCGCACCGGGATCGTCGTCGCCAGGTCGGCGAGGACCGACTCCACGCGCAGGCCGGTGACGAACTGCGCGAGGTCGAGCCAGTGCGAGCCGATGTCGCCGACGGCCCGCAGCTTCCCGCCGGCGGCCGGGTCGAGCCGCCAGTTCCAGTCGGTGTCGAGGAGGAGCCAGTCCTGCAGGTAGCCGCCGTGGACGTTCCAGACGTCGCCCGCGTCGCCGCGTCCGACGCGGAGCCGCGCCTCCTGCACCTGCGGGTAGAAGCGGATGTTGAAGTTCGTGCAGTGGACGAGCCCGCTGCGCTCGGCGAGCCGGAGCAGCTCGGCCGACTCCGCGCTGCTCAGGGCGAGCGGCTTCTCGCAGACGCAGTGCTTCCCCGCGGCGAGCACCTCCTTGACCTGCGGGTAGTGCAGGTGGTTCGGCGTCGTCAGGTGCACGACGTCGACCTGCGGATCGGCGAGGGCCTGCTCGAGGCTGTCGTAGGCGGACGGCAGCGGGTAGCTGCGCGCCTTCTCCCGCGCCCGCTCGGGCGAGGAGCCGACGACGCCCGTCACCTCGACGCCGAGCCGCCGCAGCGCCTCGACGTGGACGAGGCCGATGAAGCCGGTGCCGACCACTGCGGCCTTCAGATCGGAGATCGCTCTCACAGCTCCTCCAGCTCGATCTCGAGGGTGGTGCGCCGCTCCTCCCCGGGCTCGAGCACCGGGAGGCGGCCCTCGGCGCGGTCGTGCGCGGCGCCGAGCACCGAGCAGTTGGCCGGCTCGATCCCGACCACGTGCCGCTCCGGGTCGACCCATTGCCACAGCCGCGGCAGGCTCGAGCGGATGCGCACGCGGACCCCGTCGACCTCGACGGCCGCCTCGGTCGCGCCGAGGTGCTCGTAGACGCGTTCCGGGCCCGAGCCGAGCTCCCGCCAGTCGGCCGCCGCCGCGTCCGCGTCGCGCGGGACGACCTCCACCGAGTCGATGTCGACCGGGCCGAACCGGAGGTTGCAGTGGTAGAGAAGCGGCGCCTCGAGCGGCTCGCCCGCCGCGTTCACGGCGACGTCCTCGACGACGATCCGGCCCGCGTCGGCGGCATTGCGGACGCGGCGTCGCACGGTCAGCCCGCGCGGATCGGCGATGGTGCCGCGCACCTCGCCGCCCTCCAGCTCGACGTCGGTCGCGGCGAGGTAGGTGTAGGTCCCGTGCATGGGCCGGCCGTCCGACGGTGCGCCGACGTTGTCGAGACCGCACGTCGTCATCAGCCCGCCGCCCCAGGAGGCCCACCAGTCGCCGGGCACCCCGGGCACCTCGCCCAGCTCCGTCGTCCACGCGACCGGCACGCCCCGGAACGACGCCGCGGCGAGGTCGAGCCCGCGTTCGGGCCGGACGCGCAGGGTCACCGCACCCGGGAGGTTCACGTCCCGCTCGGCCCGATCACGACGAAGTCGACGTCGATCGCGTAGCGGCCGTGCGCGTAGCGGCTCTCCGTCAGCTCGAGCGGCCGGCCGTGCTGGTCGGCGATCAGGCGGCGCTCCACGAGCAGCGGCTCGCCCCGCTTCACCTGCAGCGTCCGGGCGTCCTCGGCCGTGGCCGCCGCCACCTCGATCGTGCCGCGGCCCGTCGACGGGACGAACCCGCCCGCCGTCAGCGCCTCGTGGAGGGAGCCGCGCGCGAGGTCGGCGTCGAGGACGACCTGCGCGGTCGTCGCCGGCAGGACGGCCTGCTCGAGCGCGATCGGCTCGCCGTCGGCGAGCCGGACCCGGCGCACGACGACCACGTCCGCGGCCTCCGGGAGGCCCAGACGGCGCCGCTCGAGATCGTCGGCCGGCCGGACGGCCTGCTCGAGCAGCGTCGAGCTCGGCGTCCGCCCGCTCCGGCGCATCTCGTCGGAGAACCCGATCAGCTTGCTCGCGTGCCGGTGCGCGTCGGCGGCCCCGACGAACGTGCCGCGCCCGGGGATCCGGTAGGCGAGACCTTCCTGCACGAGCCGCTGCACGGCGTTGCGGGCGGTCATGCGCGACACGCCGAACTCCTCGCACAGCTGCGCGTCCGACGGCAGCGGCGCGTCCTCGTCCAGCCCGGCGATGCGCGTGCGCAGCACCTGCTCGATCTCGTAGTAGCGGGGAACGAAGCTGCTCATGCGTCGGCCGCCCAGGTGCTCGGACGGTGGAGCGGGACGCCGCGGAGGCCGACGTCGAGCAGCGTCAGGTGCCAGCGGCCGAGGTTCGCGGAGACCACGCGGTCGAGCCGCTCGCCCACGAAGCACACGTTGGTCGGCGCGCCGAGGATCGTCCCCTGGAAGTCGTCGGCGACGACCTCGAGCGAGCCGTCCCGCCCGAGGTGGTAGATCCGGTCCGGGCGGTAGCAGGAGACGAGCAGGCCGCCGTCGTCGGTGAAGGCGACCCCGTCGGGGACGGTCCCGTCGATCCGGGTCACGTGCTCGAGCTCACCGGTCGCGAGGTCGAAGCGGCTCACGGTCGGATCGTACGACTGGACCAGCCACAGCCACCGGCCGTCCGGCGAGACGGCGCAGCCGTTGGGGAAGTCGCGCAGGCCGTGCAGCTCGTCGCGGGCGCCGTCGGGTGCGATCCGGAGGACGCGGCCGTCGCCGCACCCCCACCGTCCGGAGTCCGAGACGTAGAGCGTGCCGTCGGGCGCGAAGGCCGGGTAGTTCGGAAAGACGACGTCCTCGGCGACGACGCGCACCTCGCCGCCGTCCCACACGCACACCGAGGGCCGCACCTCCGAGACGCAGAGCGCCAGGCGGCCCCGCCCGTCGACCGCGAGCCCGAGCACGAAGCCCGGCGCGGCGCCGACCTGCTCCCAGGCGCGCCGCTCGAGATCGACCCGGTAGACCTGCCCGAGCTCGCCGCCGGCGTAGACGGCGCCGCTCGCGGGGTCGTAGGCGACGCCCTCGGGATGGTCGAGGCCGTCGACGAGGGTCTCAGCTTCCATGGCCCACCGTGCCGTTCACGACGAAGCCGCCGTCCACGACGAGCTGCTGCCCCGTCACGTAGCGGGCCGCCGGCGAGGCCAGGAAGACCGCCGCGTCCGCGATCTCCTCGGCGGAGCCGATGCGGCCGAGCGGGATGCGCTGCTCGTACGTCGCGCGGACGCCGGGCGTGTAGACGTCCCGGTTCAGCGGTGTGTCCACCGCCCCGGGCGCGAGCGCGTTGACGGTGATCCCGTGCGGCGCAAGCTCGACCGCGAGCGCCTTGGTCAGGGCGGCGATGCCGCCCTTCGCCGCCGTGTAGGCGCCGATGCCGCCGACGCCGACGAGGCCCGAGATCGAGCCGACGTTCACGATGCGGCCGCCGGCGCCCTGGTCGACCATCCGCCGGGCCGCGGCGCGGCAGCCGTAGAAGAAGCCGTGCAGGTTCGACGCGAGCAGGCCGTGCCAGTCGTCGTCGGTCGTCTCGAGCAGCGGCTTCGCGAGCATCCGCGCGGCGTTGTTCACCCAGACGTCGATGCCGCCCAGCTCGTCGGCGGCGAGCTGCGCGAGACGCTCGACCTGCTCCGCCTCGCCGGTCGAGCCGACGAGCGTCACCGCGCGCCGTCCCGTCGCCTCGATCGCCGCGGCGGTCTCGGTCGCGTGCCTCAGGTCGATGCCCGCGACGTCGGCCCCCGCCCGGGCGAGCGCGACCGCGATCGCCGCGCCGATGCCCTGCGCGAGGCCGGTGACGACGGCGCGGGTGCCCGTGAGGTCGAAGGGATCGGAGGTCAACTGGGGTTGTCTAGCCGTCTAGACGGGAAGCTCGACGCTACCACCCGTCGCCGGGGCGGACAACCTCGGCTCAGCGGGGCTCGAACGAGAAGGCGACTGCGGGCGCCTCGACGAAGATCGCGCGCGCGAGCTCCTCGCCGAGCTCCCGCTCCAGCCGCGGCTTGAAGCGCGCGAAGACGTAGTCGAGGCCGGGGCCGCCGCCGTACGCGCGCATCATCGACGCCTTGCCCGTGTCGCCGCCGAGGAGGATGCGGCCGCCGTGGCCGCGCTCGGCCAGGTCGGCGATCAGCTGCAGGATCGTCGAGTCGGGCCAGTACTTCGTGCGTCCCGGGCCGTCGAGCTGGAGCCAGGCGCCGGTGGCCGCCGTCTCGGCGTGCTCGCCGGCGTCGGGGTTGCGGTCGACGTGGGCCAGGACGACGCTGGCGGGCGGGACGCCCAGGCCGGCGAGGCGCTCGACGATCGCGAGGCCCATCGTGCCGTGCTGCGTGTGCACGCAGACGGGCGCGCCGGTCGCTCCGTGCGCGGCCGCCGCCGCTTCGAGCACGCGCTGCTCGAACGGGGTGAGGCGGTGGTAGCTCGCACCGGCCTTGACGATCCCGCAGCGGCCGCGCAGCTCCCCGACGAACGTCTCGGCGAGCCCGTCCACGGTCGCGGCGCGGTACGGGTCGTCGGCGACGTAGTGGGCGTCGCGGTGCAGCCCCGTCGCGGCGACGACGTGCAGGCCGGTCGCCCGCGAGACCGCCGCGAGACCGTCGAGGTCGCGGCCCAGGCCCAGGGGCGTCCAGTCGACCAGCGCCGAGGCGCCGGCGTCGGCGACCGTCTGCGCCTCCCGGACGGCGAGGTCGACCTCGAGGAAGTCCTCGCCCGGCTGGATCGGCGTCGTCAGGAACAGGTGCTCGTGCGCGTCGCAGGGCCCGAGCTCGGCGGGCGCGATGTCGCCCAGGACGGTGCGGACGATCCGGCTCACGCGGCCACTCCTACACGCGAGCCGGCGAAGAGCGCGGCTCCGACCGCCCCGGCGAACGACCCGAGCGCGGCCGGGACGACGGCGAGGTCGTCGAGCGGCGCCACGCGTGCGCGGCGCCGTAGCTCGGCCTCCAGCGGCTCGAGGACGAGGTCGCCGGCCGCCGCGACGCCGCCGCCCACGACGATGCGGTCCGGCGCGAGGAAGATGGCGACGTTGGCGATCGCGAGGCCGATCAGCGTGCCGGCCCGGGCGAGCGCCGCGACCGCCCGGCCGTCGCCGTCGCGGGCCGCGGCGACCGTCTCGTCGAAGCTCGGCCGGCCCGCGGCGCGGGCGATCGCCCGCGCGCCGGCGTAGAGCTCCAGGCAGCCGTGGTTGCCGCACTCGCAGAGCGGCCCGTCCTCGGCGACGGTGTGGTGGCCGAACTCGCCGGCGCGGTCGCGCAGGCCGAGGTAGAGGCGGCCGTCCAGCACGAGACCGCCGCCGACGCCGGTCCCGCAGACGATCGCCATGACGGTGCGTCCGCCGGCGCCGCTCCCCAGCGTCGACTCCGCGAGCGCGAACGCGTGCCCGTCGTTGACGAGCGCGACCGGTGCGTCGAGCGCCGCGGCCAGGGGCTCGGCCAGCGGCCGCCCCGTCCATTCGCCGTGCAGGTTGGGCAGCAGCACGGCACGGCCTTCGTCGTCGAAGAGCCCCGGGAGCGCGACCCCGACCCCGGCCGCCGGCCCGGCGCTCGCCGCGAGGGCGGCGACTCGGTCCAGCACGGCGTCCGGTCCCTCCTCGGAGGCGGTCGCGACCTGGTCGGTCGCGACGACGCGCCCGGCCTCGAGCACGGCGAGCTTCACGTTCGTCCCGCCGAGGTCGACGCCGACGAGCCTCGTGCCGCTCGCCGTCACCGGGCCGACCAGCCGCCGTCGACGGTCAGCACCGCGCCGGTCGTGAAGCGCGCCTCGGCGAGATAGGCGATCGCCTCGCCGACGTCCGCGGCGTCGCCGAAGCCGCCGGTGAGGGGCTGCAGCTCCGGCAGGCGCCCGAGGATGCGCTCGTCGCTCTGGGCGCGCGCGCTCATCGGGGTCGCGATCAGCCCGGGGCAGACGACGTTGCAGCGGATCCCGTCGCCGGCGTAGGTCACGGCCATGGCGCGGGTGAGCGAGACGAGCGCGCCCTTGGCGGCGGTGTAGGCGTGGGTCGCGAAGTCGGGGTCGGCGCCGAGGGCGAGCGCCGACGAGACCGTCACGACGGCGCCGCCGCCGTTCGCCCGCAGCAGCGGGATCGCGCGCCGGCAGTAGCGGAACACGGTCGTCAGGTTCAGCTCCAGCGTCCAGTCCCAGCCCTCGTCCGTGCAGGCGTCGACCGGCCCGTCGCCGTGCGACCGGCCGCTGCCGCCGTGCGCGCACGCGAGCACGTCGAGCCGGTCGAGCGCGTCGAACGCCGCCTCCCAGTCGTCGCCGGCGTCGAGGCCCACGACCTCGAACCCGCGCCGCTCGAGCGCCGCCGCGGCCGCCGAGCCGATCCCGCCGCGCGCGCCGGTGACGACGGCGCGCTTCACGCCGCCAGCGCCTCCCGCGCTCCGGCGGCGTCGGTGACGAGGACGTCGAGCAGGCCCGTGCGCAGCGCGCCCAGGATCGCCCGCGCCTTCTCGGCGCCGCCCGCGACGGCGACGACGCGCGCGTGCCGCAGCCGGTCGCGGCTCAGGGCGAGCGCCGGCAGGTCGGCCTCGAAGCGGCCCTCCTCGTCGAAGACGTGCGTCAGCACGTGGCCGCCGCCCCCGCGGACGCCGACGCCGACGAGCGCCGTGGTGACCCGGTCGAACAGCTCGACGGCCGGCCGGACGGCGTCGTTGTCCATCAGGGCGCGCCGCGCGCCGGGGCTCGTCAGGGCGGGGGCGGGCAGCGCGACGAGGCGGCCGGAGAGCTTGTCGGCGAAGCGCATGGCGACCTCGGCCGGGCTGGTGCCGGGATCGACGCCCGGCACCGCGCCGCAGATCTGGACGACCGTCGGGTGGAGGTCGCGCGGCGCGAGCAGCTCGGCGGTCGCCGAGAGGGTGCGGCCCCAGGCGACGCCGAGGACCTCGCCGGGCGCGATCAGCTCCGGCAGCCACGCGGCGGCCGCCGCCGCCGCTTGGCCGTCGGGGACGACGAGCGCCGCGCGCAGGCCGAACGCCTGCTCGAGCCGCTGCGACGCCTCGTCGTCCACCGGCACCGGCTCCTCGATCTCGATGCGCACGACGCCCTGGGCGCGCGCCTGCTCGAGCAGCCGCGTCACCTTGAACCGCGAGATGCCGAGCCGGTC
Source organism: Gaiellaceae bacterium (assembly GCA_035546715.1). GTDB lineage: Bacteria > Actinomycetota > Thermoleophilia > Gaiellales > Gaiellaceae > PALSA-600. Next base: position 8,018 of record DASZWI010000082.1, read on the forward strand.
GCCGATCTCGAGCTTCGTCAGGCCGCGCACGTAGTAGAGGCGGGCGACCTGGGACAGGGCAGGGGCGCTCATCTGTGAATAGACTCGCACAGATGAGCGACGCGCGCACCACCCGCCGGGTCGACGTGCTCGTGGTCGGCGCCGGCTCCGCGGGCGCCACGGCCGCGATCGCCGCGGCGCGGACCGGCGCCTCGACGCTGCTGGTCGACCGCCTCGGGTTCCTCGGGGGCACGTCGACCGCCGTCCTCGACACCTTCTACGCCTTCTTCACGCCGGGTCGCGAGCCGCGCAAGGTCGTGGCCGGGATCCCCGACGAGGTCGTGGCCGGCCTGGAGGCCGAGGAAGCGTGCTTCCTGCGGCCCAACACGTACGGCGCCGGCACGGGCGTGACCTACGACCCCGAGACGCTCAAGCGGGTGTGGGAGGGCCTCGTCCTCGACGCGGGCGTGTCGGTCCTCCTGCATGCGTTCGTCCACGGCGTCCGCCTCGACGGCGACCGGATCGCGGCCGTCGACGTCTGGACGAAGGGCGGCGAGTGGCGGATCGAGGCCGGCTGCGTCGTCGACGCGTCGGGCGACGCCGACGTCTGCCACCTCGCCGGCGCGCCCTACGAGGGCCCGGACGACCGGACGCAGAGCCTCTCCACGGTCTTCCGCATGGCGAACGTCGACGTCGCCCGCGCCGAGGCCGTGCCGAAGCAGGAGCTCTGGGCGCGCATGCGCGCTGCGCGGGACGAGGGGCGCTATGCGCTCCCGCGCGTCGAGGGCTCGGTGCATCGCACGCCGCAGCCCGGCGTGATGATGGCGCTGATGACCCGGATGCGGAACGTCGACGCGACCGACCCGGAGCAGCTCACCCGCGCCGAGCTCGAGGGGCGGCGCCAGTGCCGCGAGTACTTCCGCTTCCTGCGCGAGAACGTGCCCGGCTACGAGGAGGCCGTGCTCGTGTCGACGAGCCCCGCGGTCGGGGTGCGCGAGAGCCGGCGGATCGTCGGTGAGGCGGTGCTCACCGCCGAGGACGTCCTCGGGGCGCGCACCTTCGCCGACCAGATCGCGCGCTGCGGCGCGCCGATCGAGGAGCACCACGCAGGCTCGGACACGCGCTGGGTGTACCTCGAGGAGGGCGCGACCTACGGGATCCCGTACCGGGCGCTGCTGCCGCGCGAGGTCGACGGCCTGCTCGTCGCGGGGCGCTGCTTCTCGGCGACGCACGACGCGCACGCGTCGGCGCGGTCGATGGCGACGTGCATGGCGATGGGCCAGGCGGCGGGCACCGCGGCCGCGCTGGCGGGCGGCGACCCGCGCCGGCTCGACCCCGAGCGCCTGCGCGCGAAGCTCCGGGAGGACGGCGCCGATGTCGGTCCTTGAGCGGATCCGGGCGCAGCGCGTGGTCGCGATCCTGCGCCGCGTCGACGACGTCGACCGCGCGGTCGATCGCCTCGCCGCGGCGGGGATCGACCTGGTCGAGATCACGCTCGACTCCGACGGCGCGCTCGACGCGATCGCGCGCCACCCCGGCTGCCTGGCGGGAACCGTGCGGACGGTCGCGCAGGTCGACGCGGCGGTCGCCGCCGGCGCGGCGGCGATCGTGAGCCCCGCGTTCGTCCCGGCGGTCGTCGAGCGCGCCCGCGAGCTGGGCGTGCCGGCGATCCCGGGCGCGCTGACGCCGACCGAGATCGAGCGGGCGTGGCAGGCCGGCGCATCGCTCGTGAAGCTCTTCCCGGGCCGGATCGGCGGCCCGGCGTACGTCGGCGACGTGCTGCAGCCGCTCGGCGACGTGCCGCTCATCGTGACCGGCGGGGTGAGCGCCGAGAACGCCGCCGACTTCCTGGCGGCGGGCGCCGTCGCCGTCGCCGCCGGGACGTCGCTGCTCGAGCCGGGCGCCGCCGAGCGCCTCGTCGCCGCCGTCCGGCAGGGTCAGACCCGGGTCTGACCCCGGTTGGCGCTTCGGCCCGAGAGAACGCCTGCTCCGGAGGGGGATCCCTGCCGGACGGGCGGTGGTGCCGGGGCGACCGGCAGGGTCAGACCCGGGTCTGACCCTGGGGTCGCCCCGGGCCACGGCCGCGGAGGACCGGCGGACGCACCCTTCTTGCCCTTGCCGGGACAGCGCGATAGCGTCACGACCTGTCTAAACGTCTAGACCACGAGAGGAGCTGCGAGACGATGGCGAACCCGGTGCAGAACGTGCAGAAGGCCCACTCCGTGACGATGCTCGGCACCGGCCTGATCGGGACCTTCTACACGGCGACCCTGCACGGGCAGCGCAACCGCGACCGCGTCGGCGTCGTCTACTCGCGGAGCGAGGAGCGCGGCCGCACCTTCTCGGAGGAGTGGGGGATCCCGGTCTGGAGCACCGACCTCCGCGAGGCGATCGAGCATCCCGACACCGACACCGTCGTGCTCGGCCTCCCCAACGACCTGCACGAGGAGGCCGTGCGCATCGCCGCCGAGGCGGGCAAGGCGATCCTCTCGACGAAGCCGCTGGCGCGCACGGGCGCGGAGGCGAAGCGGATTCTCGACCTCGTCGAGCGCCACGGCGTCTTCCACGGCTACCTCGAAGACCTCTGCTACACGCCGAAGACGCTCAAGGCCGTCGCGTCGGTGCAGGAGGGCGCGATCGGCGACGTGCTCTGGGTGCGCTCGCGCGAGACGCATCCGGGGCCGCACAGCGCCTGGTTCTGGGACGCCGCGCAGGCGGGCGGCGGCCCGATCGTCGACCTCGGCTGCCACTGCATCGAGATCATCCGCAGCTTCGTCGGCAAGGGGAACCGGCCCGTCGAGGTGATGTGCCACGCCGACACCCTCGTCCACCCGATCGAGGCCGAGGACAACGCGATCGCGCTGATCAAGTTCGAGTCCGGCGCGGTCGGCCAGTTCGAGGTGAGCTGGACGTTCCGGGGCGGCATGGACCTGCGCGACGAGGTCGCCGGCACCGAGGGGACGATCTGGCTCAACCACTTCCTGCGCACCGGCTTCGACCTGTTCACGCTCGGCGGCACCGGCGAGTACGTGGCCGAGAAGGCCGAGAGCGCGTCCGGCTGGCTGTTCCCCGTCGGCGACGAGGTGGCCGAGCTCGGCTACGTCGACATGTTCACCGACATGTTCGACGCCATCGACCAGGGACGCGAGCCGCGCGAGACCTTCTACGACGGCTACGTCGTGAACTCGATCATCGACGCCTGCTACCGCTCCGCCGCGTCGCGGCGGTGGGAGCCGGTCGAGCTCGAGTGGCGCGGCGGCGTCGCCGAGCCGATCCGCAAGGCGCCCGAGACGTTCGACGGCCACGTCGTGATCAAGCGCGAGAAGCTCCCCGACGGCCGCGCGAAGCTGATCCTCAAGCACCCCGAGACGGGCGCGTTCGAGGACCGGGTGGTCGCCGGGTGACCGAGGCCCCCGCGACCGGCACGCTGCGCTTCGTCTCCGCGGCCCGCGAGCTGCTCGACCGGCTCGAGGGGCAGGCGCCGGCGATCCAGGCGGCGAGCCGCCTCTGCGCCGACGCGATCGCCTCGGGCGGGCTCGTGCACCTCTTCGGCACCGGCCACTCGCGGATCCCCGTCGAGGAGACCTTCCCGCGCTACGGCTCGTACCCGGGCTTCCACCCGATCGTCGAGCTCTCGATGACCTTCCACACGGAGGTGGTCGGCTCGAACGGCCAGCGGCAGGCGATGTTCATCGAGCGGGTCGAAGGGCTCGCCGCCGCGATCCTCGCCAACTTCGAGCTGCGCCCGAACGACGTCATGGTCGTCTTCAGCGCGAGCGGCACGTCCGCGGTGCCGATCGAGATGGCGCGCGGCGCGCGCGAGCGCGGCCTGCAGGTGATCGCCGTCACGGCGGTCGAGCAGTCGCTCGCCTCGGCCGTCACCCACTCGTCCGGCACGCGCCTGCTCGACAACGCCGACCTCGTCCTCGACCTCTGCACGCCGCCGGGCGACGCGATGATCGCGATCGACGGCCTCGCGACGCCGGTCGGCCCGGGCTCGACGATCGCCGCCGCCGCGCTCGTGAACGAGATCAAGGTGCAGACCGCGGCGCTGCTCGTCGCCCGCGGCGCGATGCCGCCGGTGCTGACCCACGCGGCGCTCGTCGGCGCGGAGGAGTCCCGCCGCCTCTTCGACGGCGCCTACGCCGAGTACGCGCGCCGGGTCGCGCGCTCGCTGCGCGGCGCCGACGGTCCCCCCACCGCCCCCCAGGCCCACCCCGCGAAGGAGGTGTAGACGGAGATCCAGCGCGAGCGTAGGTTCAAGGTCCGTTTTCGCACAGGTCAGCCCTGTGCCGCCCCCCATAACACGTAGGTAAGGAGAGGAGATCGATGGCACTTCGTGCACACGGCAATCGCCGGCGCGCCCTGCGGCTCGCGATCGTCCTCGGGCTCGTCGCCGCCGTCGTCGGCGTCGTCGCCTCGAGCGCGTTCAGCAACCCGTCCACGTCCTCGAAGAAGTGGGTGATCGGCGTCTCCAACACGCTCGTCGGCAACGGCTGGCGCGAGGAGATGATCTGCTCGGCGAAGGCCGAGGCCAACGCGAGCGGCAAGGTCGCGAAGGTGATCGTCGCCGATCGCAACGGCTCGGCGGCGGAGCAGGCGGCCGACATCCGCAACCTGATCTCGGCGGGCGCGAACGCGATCCTGCTCGACCCGGCCGACCCGACCAGCCTCAACGGCGTCATCTCCCAGGCGGCGGCACGCGGGATCAAGGTCGTCTCGATGGACTCGACCGTGACGGCCCCGCAGGCGTACAACGTCGCGAACGACCAGACGAAGTACGGCTACCTCGGCGCCCTCTGGCTGTTCAAGCAGATGGGCGGGAAGGGCAACGTCGTCGAGATGCGCGGCATCGCGGGCGCGACGGCCGACACCGATCGCCACAAGGGCTTCCAGCAGGCCCTGAAGAAGTACCCGGGCATCAAGGTCGTGAAGAGCACCTTCACCGGCTGGCAGTACGCCACCGGCGGCAAGCAGATGCTCGACATCCTCAACTCGGGCGTGAAGGTCGACGGCGTCTGGACGTCGGGGATCGACTACACCGTCGTCAACGCGTTCAAGACGGCCGGCAAGCCGCTCGTGCCGATCGTCGGCGCCGATAACAACCAGTTCCTCAAGCAGATGCTGACCCAGTACCCGACGCTGAAGGGGGCCGCGGTCACGAACCCGGCGACCATCGGCGGTGCGGCGATGAACACCGCGCTCAAGCTCCTCGCGGGTCAGAAGGTGCCGAAGACCCAGCTCCTGACCCCGCAGGTGTGGTCGATGCCGGGCTCCAAGGCGATCATGACGAAGTTCTACTCGGCGAAGCTTCCGCCGACCTACAGCGACACGCTCCAGATCCCGGGGCACACCACGTACTCGATTGCTCAGCTGAACCAGGCGTGCAAGTAGCGACGCCCGTGACGAGCGGGGGCGGCGGCGACGCCGCCCCCGCCTCGCCGCTCCTCCACGCGGAAGGCCTGCGCAAGAGCTACGGGCCGGTGATCGCGCTCCGCTCGGCCGACCTGCGGGTCGAGCCCGGCGAGGCCCACGCGCTCCTCGGTGCGAACGGCGCCGGCAAGAGCACGCTCGTCAAGCTGCTCACCGGGGTCGTCCGCCCCGACGCGGGCACGATCGCGGTTCACGGCCGGCCCGTGCGGGCCGCGTCGCCCGCGGAAGCCGCCCGCTTCGGGCTCGCACCGGTGTTCCAGGATCCGGCGCTCGTCCCCGACCTGACCGTCGCCCAGAACCTGCGCCTCACCGGCGCCGACGTCGACGCGGTGCGCACCCGGCTGCGCGCGCTCGACCTCGACCTCGATTTCACGGAGCTGGCGTCCGACGTCCCGCTGCCGCTGCTCCGCATGCTCGACCTGGCGCGCGCGCTCTCGCGCGACCCGAGCCTGCTCATCCTCGACGAGATCACCGCGGCGCTCCCGTCCGACCTCGCCGAGCGCGTCTTCGCCGTGATGCGCGAGCAGTGCGACCGCGGCGGGTCCGTCCTCTTCATCACGCACCGCCTGAAGGAGGTGATCGCCACCTGCGCCCGCGCGACCATCCTGCGCGACGGCGGCGCGGTGGCGACGATCGCGCCGCGCGAGGGCGGCGAGTCGGAGATCGTCTCGCACATGCTGGGCGACCAGGCGGTCGCCGCGGAGGTCGCGAAGGCGGAGCGGGTCACCGTGCGCGAGGCCGAAGCCGAGCGGCCGGCGGATGGTGAGGTCGCGCTCGCCGTGTCCGACCTGCGCGGCGGCGCCGTCGACGGCGTGTCGTTCGAGGTGCGTCGCGGCGAGGTGCTCGGCATCGCGGCGCTCGACGGGCAGGGCCAGGACGAGCTGTTCGCGATGCTCGCGGGCGAGCAGGGCGTGGGCGGCGGCACCGTCGTCGCCGGCGGGAAGCCTCTCAAGGCGCGCCATCCCTTCGACGCGATCCGCGCCGGGGTCGTCTACGTCCCCGCCGACCGCCTGCACGCGCTGCTGCCCCAGCGCTCGGTGCGGGAGAACATCGCCGCGCCTCGCTACAACCGGCTGCGCCGCTGGGGGCCGATCAACATGGCCGACGAGGGCCGCCGCGTCGCGCGCGCGATCGACGCGCTCCAGGTCGACACCCGCGCCCAGCGCCAGGTGCGCCGGCTCTCGGGCGGCAACCAGCAGAAGGTGACGATCGCCCGCTGGCTCGCGTCCGGCTTCGACACGATGCTCTGCTTCGACCCGACGCGCGGGATCGACGTCGGCACGAAGCGGCAGGTCTACGCGCTGCTGCGCGACCTCGCGGCCGAGGGCTCGGCGATCCTCCTCTTCTCCTCCGAGCTGGCGGAGTTCCCGCTGGTGTGCGACCGGGTCCTCACGCTCTACGGCGGGCGAGTCACCGCCGAGATCCCGGGCGCCGCCGCCGACGAGGCGACGCTGCTCGAGGCGATGCACGGCCTGAGCGAGGGGGCGGCGTGACGTCGACGTCCCTGCGGCCCCCGCTGTCCGGGCGGATCGACTGGCGGCGCGTCGTCCGCCGCCACGGCTGGACGATCGGCATCGTCGTGCTGCTCGTCGCCTTCGCCCTCTACTGGCGGTCGTCGACGAGCGTGCCCTGGGGGCCGTTCGACGTGCAGTCGCTCGCCATCGACGCGCTGCCGCTCGCCTTCGTCGCGATGGGGCAGGCCGTGGTGATCATCTCCGGCGGCGTCGACCTCTCCGTCGGCTCGCTGATGAGCCTCGTGAACGTGCTCGCGGCGAAGGAGATGGCGCACATGGGCTACACGTCGGCCATCCTCTACGCGCTCGGCCTCGTGGTGCTGGGCGCGCTGATCGGCTCGGTCACCGGGGCGGTGATCGTCGTGACCGGCGTCGCGGACATCATCGTCACGCTCGCCGGGCTGTTCGTGCTGGGCGGCTGCGCGCTGGCCGTGCTCCAGGTCCCCGGCGGCGCCGCGCCGCTGCGCTTCCAGAGCCTCGTCACGCTCGACACGGTGGGGACGCGCTGGCTGCCGTCCGCGTTCGTGATCCTGCTCGGCGTCTACGCGCTGCTCTGGCTGACCGTGCGGCGGCGACGCCTGGGCCTGGCGCTCTACGCCATCGGCTCCAACCGCGACCGCGCGTACCTCGCCGGGGTGAAGGTGGCGCGCACGCGGATCGTGGCGTACGCGTTCTCGGGCGCGTTCGCCGCGCTCGGCGGGCTCGCGCTGACGGCGGCCTCCGGCATCGGCGACCCGAACTCGGGCTCGATCTACACGCTCAACAGCGTGGCCGCCGTCGTGCTCGGCGGCGTGTCGCTGCTCGGCGGCGTCGGCGGCCTGATCGGGCCGATCGCGGCGGCGCTCGTCCTCACCCTGGTGAAGACCGTGATGATCATCAAGGGCGTCAACCAGAACTGGGCGCAGGTGATCCAGGGCTCGCTGATCGTGATCGTGGTGATGATCGGCGGCCTCGCGATCCGCCAGAAGGGCAAGACGGGATGAGCGCGGTCCCGGAGACGCCCGGCCGCTCCGAGGCGTGGGCGATGGTGCGGCGGCGGCTCGTCGACAACTCGGTCGCGGTGCTCGTGCTCGTGTTCGTCGCGCTGTTCGTCCTGACGGACGTGGTGAACCGTGCGCAGGGAGACGGGGCGTTCCTGACGCCGACGCAGGTCTCGACCACGTTCCTCTACGCGGCGATCCTCGGCCTGCTGTCGGCGGGCCAGACCCTGGTGATGCTCACCGGAGGCATCGACCTGTCCGTCGCGACGACCGCCACCGCCGGCGCGTTCATGGTCTCGCGCTTCGGCAGCCACGGCGCCGCGGCGTCGATCGTCGCCGCGCTCGTCGTGGGTCTCGTCATCGGCGCCGCCAACGGCCTCGGCGTCGCGGTGTTCCGGGTCAACCCGCTGATCATGACCCTGGGCATCTCGACGATCACGATCGGCGTCCTCACCGTCGAGGCGCAGAAGCAGTTCACCTCGCTCGTGCCGAACGTCGTCGTCGCGCTGGGATCGGAGCGGTTCCTGCACTACATCCCGTACGACCTGCTCGTCTGGGGCCCGATCGCCGCCGCCATCGTGCTCGGGCTGCGCTACAGCGGGATCGGGCGGATGATCTACGGCGTCGGCGACAACCCGCTCGCGATGCGGCTGGCCGGCGTCCGGGTCTGGCAGGTGCAGCTCGTCGTCTACGTCCTCTGCGGCGTGCTCTCGGCCGCCGCGGGGATCCTGCTCGTCGGCTTCAACAACGCGGCCGACCTCGGCATCGGCACGCCGTTCCTGCTGCCGTCGGTCGCGGCGGTCGTGATCGGGGGCACCTCGATCTTCGGCGGGTTCGGCGGCTACGCCGGGACGATCGTCGGCGCGCTCATCCTCACGGTGCTCGACTCGCTCCTGACGATCCTCAACGCGTCGCAGGCGGTGCGCCAGATCCTCTACGGCGCGATCGTCCTGGCGCTCGCCTCGCTCTACGCCCGCACCACCTCGGAATGATCGGGCTCGCGAAGCTCGCCCCCGGTCGGGAGAACGTCGGGCTGGCCGAGCGTCCCGAGCCGGAGCTGCGGCCGGGCCATGTCGTCCTCGCGGTGCAGGCGGCGGGCATCTGCGGGACCGACCTGCACATCATCGACGACGAGTTCCGCTCCGTCCCGCCCGTGACGATGGGGCACGAGGTCTGCGGCGTCGTCGAGGCGGTGGGCGAGGGGGTCGCCGCGGAGTGGCTCGGCGCGGTCGTCGTCACCGAGACGTACTTCTCGACGTGCGGGACGTGCGCGCACTGCCGCGGCGGGCGGGTCAACCTCTGCCTCGAGCGGCGGTCGATCGGCTCCGCGGTGGACGGTGGGTTCGCGCCGCGCGTCCTCGTGCCCGCGCGCAACCTGCATCGCGTCCCGCCCGGGCTCTCGGTCGAGGAGGCGGCGCTCACCGAGCCGCTGGCCTGCGTCTGCCACTGCCTGCTCGACCCGCCGGTCGTCGGCGCCGGCGACGAGGTGCTCGTCGTCGGGCCCGGCCCGGTCGGCCTGCTCGCGGCCCAGGTCGCGCGCGCCTCCGGCGGACGCGTCCGGCTGCACGGCACCGAGCGCGACGCGGCCCGGCTCGAGCTCGCCCGGGCGCTGGGGTTCGAGACGAGCGTCGTCGGCGAGGAGCTCCCTCCGGTCGACGTCGCCGTGGAGTGCTCCGGGCACGCGGGCGGGATGACGACGTGCCTCGAGAGCGTGCGCCGCGGCGGGCGCTACGTCCAGATCGGGCTCGCCGGGAGGCCCGTCTCGGTGCCGCTCGACGAGGTCTGCTACCGCGAGCTGACGCTCACCTCGGGCAACGCCTCGACGCCGGCGTCGTGGCGGCGGGCGGTCTCGTTGCTCGAGCAGGGAAGCGTCCGGCTCGCCCCGCTCGTCAGCGACGTCGTGCCGCTGGCCGAGTGGGAGCGCGCGATCGCGACCGTCCGCGCCGGCGAGGGCGTGAAGGTCGTGCTCGACCCGCGCTGATCCCGCCCGACGCGGGACGGTCCGTCCCTGCCGCTTCAATGTGCGGGGTGCCACGTCATGGACACCCCCTGCTCGCGTCGCTTGCCGTCCTGCTCGCAGGCGCCTGGGTTGCGTGCGCGAGCCCGGCGGGAGCCGGCGCCGCGCCCCTCCCGCGGCTCGCCTGGGCGCCGCCGAAGCTCGTCGACCCGGTCGTCGTGCGCGTGGGCGCGCCGGGCACGCTCAAGCTCGACCCGGCGCGCGACTACCGGATCCGCCTGCCGAGCCACCGGCTGGTCGGCCCCGGGGGCCTCGTCGTCAGCGGCGGGCACAACGTCGCCCTGATCGGGGGGACGATCGAGATCCCCCGGCTCGGGCCGGCCGCGACGATCGACGCCCGGCGAGGCCTGTACCTGACCGACCAGACCGGCACGGTCCACGTCGAGGGCCTGCACATCGCCGGGGAGGGCCTGTCCGAGGGCATCGACCTCAGCGAGCCGCTCGGCGCGACCGTGCAGCTCGAGAACATCCGCATCGACCGGCTGCGGGCCCGCGATGAGGTGCACTGGACGGACAACCATCCGGATCTCGTCCAGACCTGGTCGGGCCCCGCGGTGCTGCGCATCGACGGGCTGAGCGGGGTGACCGACTACCAGGGGCTCTTCCTCGCGCCGAGCCAGTTCGCGCCGCAGGTGCCGATGCGGGCGGTCGACGTCCGCCGCGTCAACATCGTCAGCGCGCACGCGTGCACCTGCGTGCTGCTCTGGAACGCCTCGCCGTTCCCCGCCATCGCCGCCTCGAACGTCTGGCTGACGCCCACGGCCGGCCGGTCGCTCGCCAGCGTGCTCTGGCCGAAGCTGGCCGCCTGGCCCGGAGCCCGTCTGGGTGTGCCGCCCGGAGGGCCGTTCGTGCCCGCCGGCTCGGTCGGCGTCGGCTACCGCACTCCCGGGTACGTCAGCGCCCGGCGGTAGGCCGCGAGGAGGCCCTGCTCCGAGCGCTCCCAGCTCAGCGCGGAGCGCGCGCGTCGCGCGGCGGCGCGGCCCAGGTCGGTGCGGAGCCGCTCGTCGTCGAGCAGCCGCTCGATTCCGTCGGCGAAGGCCTCCGGGTCGCCCGGTGGGACGTAGATCACGGCGTCCGCCGCCGTGCGGTGCGTCTCCACGAGGTCGGTCGCGACGACCGCCCGGCCGTGGCCCATGTACTCGGCCACCTTGACCATCGTCGACGCGTCGTTCAGCGGGTTGCTCGGCTCGGGGGCGAGGCAGACGTCCGCGCTCGCGATCAGCCGGCGGACCTCGTCGGCGTCGAGCCAGCCGCAGAAGGTGACGTCGTCGCCGATGCCGAGCTCGCCCGCGAGCATCCGCAGCCCGTCGAGCGCATCGCCCTCGCCGGCGAGCACGGCATGCCAGTCGGCGCGCCGCGCGCGCAGCTCGGCCAGCGACCGCAGCAGGTCGTCGACGCCGTCCTGCGGCCCCATCACGCCGGCGTACGCGAGCAGGTAGCGGCCCTCCCGCCGGAACGCCGGCCGCGCGGGCGCCTCGGGCGCGGCGCGCAGGTCGGGGCCGTTGCGGACGACAAAGACGTCCTCCGGCGCCTGGCCGCCGCGCTCGAGCGCGACCCGCCGGTACGTCTCGTTCGTCGAGACAACGACGTCGGCGAGGTGGAACGCCAGCCGCTCGCCGGCCCGCGCCGCCGAGCGCAGGAGGCGCGACGCGCCGAAGCGCACCTCGACCAGCTCCGGCGTGAGGTCGTGGTGGTCGAACACGAAGCGCGCCCCGCGGCGCCGCTGCCCGAGCGCCGCCAGGAAGAGGACGTCCGGCGGGTTCGCGACGTGCACGACGTCGAAGCGGCTCGTCGCCTCCAGCCGCCGCACCAGGCGGCGCGTCTGCCACAGCGCCCACGCGTACTCGACGACGAACCCGACGAGCCCGCCCCTCGACGTCCGGGGGACGTAGCGGTGGATGGGGATCCCGTCGACCACCTCGTAGACCGTGGAGTCACGGCCGCTGGTCGGGCAGACGACGGTGGGGGCGTACCCGGCTCCCTTGAGCGAGCGGCACTCCTGCCAGACGCGGCGGTCGGCGGGGACGGACAGGTTCTGGACGATGAGCAGCACCTGCCCGGTGCGGGTGGGCGGGCGGCGGGGCGGACGCACGAGAGGCTGCAGGCGGTCGCGCCGCTCGACCGCCCGCCGGCGGAGGCCGGCGGCGGCGCGCGCGGGGAGCGGCAGCGACGCGACCCGACCGACCTCGGCCGGCGCGGGCTCCGGGGCGATCGCGTCGAGCCGCAGCCACTCCGCGTCGCCGAGCCGCTTCACCGCCGCCGCGATCTCTCCGAGCCGGTCGAGGCCGTCGCGCAGGTCGTGGTGGTGGCCGTAGACGACGAGCGCGTGCCCGAGATACGCGCGCAGGGGGAGCTCGTCGGTCGACGCGCGCAGGTGGACGCGGGGCAGGATCGGCACGCCGCCGGCCCGTGTGTCGCGGGGCAGCCAGCCCGCGAGCGCGTCGGGCGGGGCGTCGACGGGCGGCGTCGAGAGCGTGACCGCCGCGAAGCCCAGCCGGCGCATGACGTCGAGCGCGCGCATCGAGCAGGCGCTGTGGGGCGGCACCATCACCCGCGAGACCGCGAGGCCGGTGCGGGCCTCGAACGACTCGATCCGGCGCAGGGCGGTGCCGATGCGCCGCGCGACCACCGCGTCGGCTTCGGCGCGCCCCAGCTCGCGATGGACGTGGTCGTTCCCGTGCACGGTCAACGAGAGCTGCTCGCGGCGGTCGTGGAAGAGCTCGACGACGCGCGGGTCGGTTCGGGCGGCGTCGTACGGCACCAGCGCGAACGCGACGTGGAAGCCGTGGCGGGAGGCCGCTTCGGCGATCGCGCCGAAGTCGACGTAGCCGTACGTGGGGCGGCGCAGGTTCGGGTCGTCGATGACGAAGGCGGCCCGGAGCGGCGGCGGCTCGTATCCCGTCACCTCCCGCAGGAACGCGACGACCGGGAGGAGTGCGGCGAAGCGCCCCGGCGCGAAGCGGTCGAGCAGGCGCTCGTCCCGGCCGAGCTCGGCGGGCGCGGCCGCCGAGGAGAAGGTCGACGCTCCCGAGCGCAGCCAGGCCGTCGCGGCGCCGCTGCGCGCCAGTGCGGTCGCCTCGTCCCGCGGCTCCACGACGAGCCCGCCGCACCAGGCGTCGGCCAGCGTCGCTCCCGCGAGCGGGCCGAGCTCGGGCGCGTGTCCGAGCTGCCACAGGCCGGGCTGGAGCTGGCGTTCCTCGGGGGTCGCGCAGACGAGCCGGCGCTCGCCGCCGGCGGTCGTGGACAGCTCGAGCGCCGCGGCGGTCGGCTCGGTGGACGGCACGAAGGAGACGCCGAACGCGGCGGCGAGCGCGTCGAGGAGGCGGCGGCGCTCGCGGTAGGCGCTCACGGGCGCCACGGCGACGGCCGGCCGCGTCATGCGGCGCTCCGTCCCGTCTGCGGCCGCGCCGTGGAGACGCCCGCCGCCATCAGGAGGCCGGCGAGGCCCCACAGGAGCTGCGGCAGGCCGTCGTCGATGAAGTACGGCTCGATCCACTGCAGCGGGACCAGGGCGAGGACCAGGAAGAGCAAGACGTTCGCCGCCGCACGGTCGACCGCCGGTCGCTCGCGGGCGCGTGCCGCTCGCCGGCTCGTCGAGGCGAAGGCCCACATCAGCACGGCGTAGGCGCCGAGGAGGATCACGCCTCCGCGCAGGAGCAGGGTCAGGTAGACGGACTCGGTGAAGTCCCAGGCGAGCCCCGCGGGCAGCGAGTCCGGCGTGCTGCAGCACGGCCCCCAGCCGGTCAGCCAGCGGCCGGTGAGCGCCGGCAGGAACTGCGTCCGCCAGACGTCCACGCGGTACGCGAGCGTCTGCGGCACGACGCCGTTCGACTGGCCGGGCGCCGTCGCGTACTGGAGCTGGGCCCGCTGGCTCAGCAGCGAGCCGAACACCGCGGCTCCCACGACGCAGGCGAGCGCGAGCCAGGGCAGGAGCCGGCGCGTGCGGCCGTACCAGACGGCGAGCACGATCGTCCCGACCAGGGTGGCGACGATCGGCGTCATCGACACGGTCTCGGTCAGCGCCGCCGCGTCCAGCGCGAGGATCCCGGCGAGGAAGGGCCGCCGGAGCACGCGCGTGCCGGGATCGAGCAGCAGCGCGACGCAGATCAGGATGACGACCATGAGGTAGGCGCCGAGCATCTGCCAGTGCGGGAACGGGCCCGTGGCGCGGTGCAGCAGCGAGTAGCTGTAGTCCGTCGACGGGTCGACGCCCGTCAGCGTCCGCAGCAGGCTCGCGACCCCCGGGGCCGAGGCGCGCTGCAGCAGGGCGAGGGCGGCGACCGGCGTGCTCGCCCAGACGACCGCGCGGAGCGCGCGGCGGCGGCTCTCCGGCGTCACCAGCGAGACGGCGATCGCCCGGTAGAGCAGGAAGAACTCGAGCGGGCTGATCATCGTCCCGACGCTCTCCTGGTCGAACCCGGAGTCCCGCCGGAGCAGGCTGTAGCTGCCGACCGCGGCCGCGAGCACGACGTACGCGAGGGCGGCCCAGTCGAGCGCGCGCCATGGGGCCCGGCCGTTGCGCCCGGCCACCATCAGCACGACCGCGGCGATGCCGGCGACGGCGATCTCGCTCAGGCGGAGGCCCGGAACGGGCAGCCCGCGGCGCAGGCCCGACGCGGCCGGGACGACGCCGAGCAGGAGGATGCCGCCGACGGCAGGACGGCGGGCGACGACCAGGGCGCCGCCGACCGCCCCGACGAGGCCGAGCCCCGCGGCGGGCGAGACGGCGGCGGCGAGTCCGACGACGACGGCGGTCGCCGTGGTCGTCGCGCCCACGAGCAGGGGGCCGAGGTCCCGTCCGACCGGGAGGGGCCCGGCGGCAGGGAGACGGGCGGTGGAGCTCATCGCGTCCGGGCAGCCGTCTCGGCCGCCCACTCGATCTGCGGCAGCGGGAGGGCCTCCCAGCGCCGCGGCGCGAGCAGCAGCCAGCCGGGGTCGGCTCCGACCTCGGCGAGGCGGTTCACGGCGCTCCGCAGGCGCGTGACCCGGCTTCCCCGCGTCACCACGAGGATGAAGAGGTCGGCCGGCGAGACGGCCACCGGGCGGCGGCGCGAGAGCGGCGTCTCGACGACCACCGCGAACCCGTCGCCGATGTCGAGCCGGCCCGCCGCGTGGTCGGTCAGCGCCGCCATCTGGCGGGCGAGCTCGGTGGCCATCGACTGCGCCGAGCTCGTGAGCGGGACGAGGGCGATCCGCGGCCGGCGGGTCGCCCCGAGCTCGCGCCAGCGCTCGAGCAGGATGGGCGTGCTGGTCAGCGTGATCGAGTTGAAGGCGGTCGCCGGCCGGGCGCCCGCCTCGCGCAGCGTCTCGACGTCGTCGATCCGCGCGTCGAAGCGGTCCCAGCCGATCATCAGCACGAGCCCGAGGAGCGAGCCGAGGACGATCCCGATCGCGGCCATCGTCGCGGCCTCCCGGGGGCGGGTCGTGATCGCGACGCTGCGCAGCGGCATCACGGACTGGCGCGGGACGGCGCGCGAGTCGCCGTCGAGGACCGCGCTCCGCAGCGCGCGGGCACCGTCGAGCGCGTCCTGCTCGGACGAGCCGCGGTACGAGAGCGTCAGCACGGCCGTCGCGGGCGGGTTCACGACCGACATCCGGGAGGAGGCATCCCCCGGCAGGAGCCCGACCGAACGTCCGACGGCGTTCCGGATGTCGGGGTCGAGCGGGATGACGGCCGCGTAGGTGACGGCGAGCTTGTCCGCCTCGTCGGCGTACTTCGGCCCGTCCTTGGCCGAGCCGGGCGCGAACGCCGGGACGACGATGCTCGACGAGGCGACGTAGTCGCGCGGGAACGCGCGGTTGACGGACACCGCGATCGCGGCCGCGGCGGCGGCTGCGAGCGGGACGACCCAGCCGCGCCGCAGGAGCAGCCGCACGAGCGCCGACCCGTTCACGTCGCGGCCCCCGGCGCGGAGAGCGCGGAGTCGAGCGCGGCGAGCTGCTCGCGCCAGCGGCGCACCTGCACGTCCCGCGCCGTCTCGGCGAGCCGCCTGAGCCGCGCGTGCTCGCGGCGCGCGCGCTCGATGCCCTGCGCGATGGCGGAGCCCTCGTTGGCGACGTGGATCGCGTACGGGAAGGCCTGCCGCGCGGCCGGCCAGTCGCTGACGATCAGCGGCCGGCCCGCGTACACGGCCTCGCAGGCGGCCCGCATCACCGACGACGGCTCCGTCGTCAGCGTCGCGACGACGTCGGAGGCCTCGAGCGCACGGCGGTACGCGTCGCCCCGGAGGTAGCCCGCGAAGCGCGCTCCGACGCGCTCGGCCGCGTCCCGGACGGCCGGCGGGCAGCGATCCGGATCGCCGGTCAGGACGAGCGAGACGGGCGTCCGCCTCGCGGCGTCGAGCGCCGCGCCGACCGGCTCGTCGTCGGCGAACACCGTCACGAGCAGGAGCCGGATCGGATCGGCGGGCTCGCCCGCGGCCGCGACCGACCAGGCCGGCGGCGCCTCGTGCACGACGAGCGGGCGGCCGCCCCAGGAGCGGACGAGCGCCGCGAGGGACTCGTCGGCGACGAGGGTCAGCGCGGCGCGGCGCGCCAGCCAGCGGTGCACCGGCAGGAGGCGCGCTGAGACGCGGTCGCCCTTGCGGCCGAACGACCCCGCGTGGCTGTCGAGCACGAACACGGCGCCGGTGAGCCGCCCGTAGAGCCAGGCGAGGAGACCGGGGACGACGGGCGGGTTCGTGGCGATCACCGCGCGCGGCCGGCGCAGGGCCAGGTAGCCGGCCGTCTGCAGCGCGCTCACGGCGTAGCGCGCCGGGACGAGCCGCCGCCGGGGCGTCCGGAAGGGATAGAAGCACCGGGCGTCGCCGCCCAGCGCCGCGGCGAACTCCTCCGCGCGTCCGGGCACGGTCGTCCAGGCGACGAACGCGACGGCCGGCCTCATGCGACCTCCGCCCGCACGGCCAGGTCGACCGGGGTGCGCGCGCCGAAGTCGGAGAGCGACCGCTCGACCGCCTCGATCACGCGGATGACGTCGATGCCGAGGTCGATGTGGGAGATCGGCCTGCGGCCCTCGCGGATCGCCGCGACGAAGTCGGCGAACTCCACGACGAGCGGCTCGTCGTGCTCGATCCGCGGGGAGATGATGTCGCCGGTGCGGTAGCTGAGCCGGTGCTCGCCGAACGAGCCGAAGTCGGGGAGCGAGACGCCCGAGTCGAAGATCCGCACGGGCTCGTTGCTCGTGTCGTCGTAGACGACCATCTGGCGGGAGCCGACGATCGTCGTGCGGCGGAGCTTGCTCGGCGCCAGCCAGGACAGCTCGACGTGCGCGATCGTGTGCGAGGGGAACGTCGCGTTCACGAACGCCACGTCCGGGACGTCCGGCAGGACGCAGCTGCGCGTCAGGGCGGACACCCAGAGCGGGTTCTCGCCGAGCCAGTAGCGCAGGATCGAGAAGTCGTGCGGACCGAGGTCCCACGCCACGCTGACGTCGGCCTGGTGGATGCCGAGATTGACCCGGCTCGTCGACACGAAGTAGATGTCGCCGAGCGCGCCCTCGTCGATCAGCCGCTTCACGGTGCGCACCGGCGGGCTGTAGAGGAACGTGTGGCCGGGCATGAGGACGAGACCCCGCGCCTTCGCGAGGCGGGCGAGGGCCACCGCCTCGGACGACGACGTCGTGAGCGGCTTCTCGACGAACGTGTGCTTCCCCGCCGCGAGCGCCGCGGACGCGATCGGGTAGTGCGTCGAGATCGGCGTCGCGACCACGACGGCGTCGAGCCCGTCGTCGTCGAGGACGTCGTCGACCTGCGTCGTGCGCGCCGCCGAGGGATAGCGCCGGCCGACGCGGTCGACCGTCTCCCGGCGCACGTCGCAGAGCCACGTCACGTGGACGTTGGTGACCTCCTCCAGCGCGCGCACCAGGTTGGGTCCCCAGTAGCCGAGGCCGACGACGGCGATGCGTACCGGGCGGTTCACCTGGTCGCCCCGACGTTGAAGAGCTGGGCGGGCGTCGCGGCGAGCAGCCGGAGGTCGAGCGCCAGCGACCAGTCGCGCACGTAGGCGACGTCGAGGTCGAGCGCCTCGCCGAAGCTGGCGTGCGCCCGGGCCGTCACCTGCCAGTAGCCCGTGAGGCCCGGCCGGACGCGGAAGCGGTCGAAGTGGTGCCGCGCGAAGTGCTGGAGCTCGTACGCGAGGCAGGGCCGCGGGCCGACGAGCGACATGTCGCCGCGCAGCACGTTCCAGAGCTGCGGCAGCTCGTCGAGGCTCGTGCGGCGCAGCCACCGCCCCGTGGGCGTCACGTCGTCCGTCCGCTCGAGCTTGAAGAGGCCGTTCTCGGCCGGCGCCGCCCCGGCCGTGGCGGTCGCCTGGATGAACGCCCGGTGCTCGAGGTCCGAGACGTTCGTGCGCATCGTCCGGAACTTGTAGGTGGTGAACTCGCGCATCCCGTAGCCGAGCCGGACCTGGCGGAAGAGCACGGGGCCGTCGCCCTCGCGGGCGATGCGCCAGGCGATGAACGCGAACAGCGGAGCGAGGACGAGGAGCCCCAGCGCCGCCCCGACGATGTCGATCGCGCGCTTCCCGGCGCGGGCGGCGGCGCTCGACTGCGGGCGGCCGAGCTCCACGAACGGCAGGCCCTCCATCGTCCCGACGCGGGCCGCCGGGCCGACGAGCTCGAACAGGCGGGGAACGACGTCGACGCGGACGCCCGCGTCCTCGAGCGCCCGGAGCAGGTGCACCAGGTACTCGGGCGGCTCCGAGGAGAACGCCACGATCAGGCGGTCGATGCGGTGCTCGTCGACCAGCCGGCGCAGCTCCGAGGGCGTGCCGATGACCGGCACCCCCTCGACCTCCGTCCGCCGCTCGCGCGGATGTGCGTCGACGAAGCCGACGAGCGCGATCCCGGCGTCGGGGTGCTGGACGATCTTGCGGGCCACGAGCTGCCCGACGTTGCCCGCGCCCACGATCGCCGCGCGCTGCACGTGCTCGTCGCGGGCGGCCCCGAAGGAGCGCGCCACGAGTCGCAGGCCGAGGACGAGCAGCCACGCGCACGCGCCGAACGCGCAGAGCGAGGCGAGCGGGAGCGGCGTGCCGAGGGCGTAGGAGGCCCCGAGCGGGACCCACCCGACGCAGACGACGGCTTCGAGGACGCGGGCGAGCTCGTCGGAGACGGAGAGATCGGCCAGCCGGCGCGGCTCGTCGAAGAGCCCGAGCAGCGGCGCGACGAGCAGCCAGGCGGCGAGGGTGGCGAAGAGCGTCGCCGCGACCTGGGCGGGGTGGACGAGGCCGCTGCGCTCCCGCGGCAGCGTGACGACGAGGAACGCCGCCGACAGGGCGACCAGGTCGGCGACGACGAGACGGGTCCGCACTACGGTCCCCCCTTCCCAGCCGCGATCCTGCCCGATCCGTTCCCCCGTGCCGCGCCGCGATTCCGCAGGCGACCAGATCTGGTCTTCGACAAGCCACCCCTACGCGAGGGAGATCACGGCAGCGGCGAGTCTAGAGAGCGGGTCGGCTGTCGTCCGGGTCCGGTCCTGCCCAGACCTATCCGAAGGGCGACCAGGAGGTCGCCCGAAGCCTGAGAACATGACAGCGGGACGGGCGGCGTCGGTCTCCACACACGAATCGTGAGGGGATCACGGCAGACGTCGTCCCGTCCCCTCGCGATCATTGAGGTCGAGAGGAGAAGTGTCGATCCCCCGAAAGCGTGACCAGATCGCGACGCGATCGAAGACCGCCCACCGACGCGAGCTCCGGTCGATCGCCGCGCTGATCGGCTCCGAAGGGCTCTCGCGCGCCCTCTCCTTCGCCTACTACGTGGCGGCGGCGCGCATCCTGGCCCCGGCGGGCTTCGGCACCGTGCGGTACACGATCACGCTCGCGCTGCTCGCGTTCGGGCTGCTCCAGGTGCTCGTGACCGTGCTGGGACGCGAGCTCGGCGCCGCCCGCGGCGACGAGCGGGCGATCGGCGCCGTGATCGGCACGGCGCTCGGCGTCGGCGTGGTGCTGTGGGCGCTCTCCGCGCTCGCGTGCGTCGCCGCGGTCGCCGGGGGGCTGACGCGCTCGGCGAGCGGGCTCGGGCTCTTCACGGTCCTGTGCGGCTACGCGATCTTCCAGATCTACTACGCGATCTCGTGGGGTCTCGGCGACATCCCGCGGATGGCGATCGTCTACGCGGGCGGCGGCTTCGTCCAGCTCGCGGCGCTGCTCGTCCTGGGCGTGTTCGTCCACCCGAGCCCGGCGGCGGCGCTCGTCCTGTTCGGCGTCAGCAACGTGGTGCCGATCGCGTGCCTCGAGCTGACGCGGCCCGTGCTCCGGCGCCACCTCGCAGTGGACGCCGCGGTCGGGCGCCGGCTGATCAGGCTCGGGCTCCCGCTGCTCGCGGCGCAGCTCTGCTACGTCGTCTGGGCGTCGGCCGACCAGATCTGGGTACAGCGCCGCCTCGGCGCCCACGCCGGCGGCCTCTACGGGGCGGCGAAGAGCTTCGTGCAGGTGTTCCTCATCGTCCCCGCCGGGGTCAACGGCGTCGTCATGCCGCGCGTCGCCCAGCTCCGCGCCGGGGGCGCCGACGCGGACGCGCGGCGGATGATCGCGACGGCCACGGTGTCGGTCTTCGCCGTCTCCGCCGTGGCGGCGCTCGCCTTCGCCGGCCTGGGCCGCCCGGCGCTCTCGCTCGTCTACGGGGGGTCGTACGCCACCGCCGCCGAGGCGCTCGCCATCCTCTGCGCCGCCATGGCGCTCTACGCGGCCTTCGGCTCCCTCACCTACACGCTCGTCGGCTGGGGCCGTCCGGGCATCTACGGCGCCGCCATCGCGACCGCCGCCGTCGCCGAGCTCGTCGTCCTGGCGGCGGCGCCCGCGTCGCTCGCCGCCGCCGCGGCCGCCAACGCCGTCGCGATCGGGCTCGGCCTCGCCGTCGCGCTCGTCTGGTTCGCGCTCCTCGACCGCGGCGCGGCTGCGGCCCCCGCCGCGGCCCCGACGGCCGGACGTGTGCCGCACGTCCCCGAGCACGAGCCGCTGCCGACGGTCTCGGCCGTCGTCCCGACCTACGGCGGCCGCGCCGCGCTCGCGAGCTCGCTGCCGCCCCTGCTCGAGGATCCGGCCGTCACGGAGGTCGTGGTCGTCGTGGACGGCTTCGACGACGGCAGCGTCGCCGATCTGCAGCGGCTCGCCGAGGCCCACTCCAAGCTGCGCTGGGAGCTCGTCGAGAACGGCGGCGAGATGGCGGCGCGCGCGCACGGCGTCGCGGTCGCGACGGGCGAGGTCGTCCTGCTGCTCGACCAGGACGTGGTCGTGCATCCGGGCACGGTGGCGGGCCACGCCCGGCACCACGCGGCCCGGCCGGGGCTCGTCGTCGTGGGCTACATGCCGACGACGGCGGCCCGCCGCTCGGCCGCCTGGTGCACGACGTACCTCTACGCGCGCGACTACGAGCGGCACTGCGAGTCGTACGAGCGCGAGCCCGGACGGGTGCTCACCCACCTCTGGGGCGGCAACGTCTCGATGCGGCGCGCGGACTGCCTCGCCGTGGGGCTGGAGCGGCCCGAGTTCCGCCAGCCCGAGCGCTACCACTCCGACCGCGAGTTCGGCCTGCGCTGCCTCGCACACGGCCTCACCGGCGTGTTCGACCGGACGCTGCGCGCAGACCACCTCCACACGCGCGGCCTCCGGGCCTTCGTCCGCGACTCCCGCAGCCAGGGCACGTCGCTCGCGCGCCTCCACGAGCTGCACGCCGCCGAGCTCGGCCCGCTCGACGCCGACGCGCTGGTCAGCGACCTGCCCGCGCCGCTGCGCCGGCTGGTGACGGCATGCCGCGCGCCCGGGGTCGAGCGCCTGGTCGGCGGCGCCCTCCTGGCGGTCAACCGCCTGTCCGCCCTCGTGCGGTTCAGGCCGTTGGAGCTGGCCACCGCGAAGATCCTCCGCCGCATCGGCCAGCAGCACGGGATCCGCGAGGCCCGCGAGATGGCCGTCGCGGGGGCCCGGTAGATGGCGGAGCCGATCCCGTTCGTCGGCCTCGGCCGCCAGTACGCCGCCATCGGCCCGCAGCTCGACCGGGCGGTCCTCGACGTCCTCGCGTCGGGCCAGTTCATCCTCGGCCCCGCCGTCGCGGACTTCGAGCGGGAGTGGGCCCGGTACTGCGAGGTCGCCCACTGCGTGGGCGTCGCGTCCGGCACGGCGGCGCTCGAGCTCGCCTACCTCGCGCTCGATCTCCGCCCCGGCGACGAGGCGATCGTGCCCGCGAACACGTTCATCGCTACCGTCCTGCCCCTGCTCCGGCTGGGCGTCCGGCCGGTGCTCGTCGACTGCGACGAGCACGGCCTCCTCGACGCGAGCCTCGTCGACCGCGCCGTCACGCCGCGCACCAGGGCCGTCGTCGCCGTGCACCTGTTCGGCCATCCCTGCGACATGGACGCCCTCGCCGCCGTGTGCGACGCGCACGGGCTCGTGCTGGTCGAGGACGCGGCGCAGGCCCACGGCGCCACCTTTCGCGGGCGCCGCACCGGCGGACTGGGCCGGATCGCGGCGTTCAGCTTCTACCCCGGCAAGAACCTGGGCGCCGCCGGCGACGCGGGAGCGGTCACGACGGACGACGAGGCCCTCGCCGATCGCGTGCGCCTCCTCCGCGACCTCGGCCAGCGGCGCAAGTACGACCACCGGATCGTGGGGACGAACGAGCGGCTCGACACGATCCAGGCCGCGGTCCTGCGCGCGAAGCTGCCGTACCTGGCCGGGTGGAACGAGCGCCGCGCCGAGCTCGCCCGCGCCTACCAGGCCGGGCTGGAGGACGCCGTCGAGGTGCCGCGCAGCCCCGAGTGGGGCGAGTCGGTGTGGCACCTGTTCCCGATCCGCACCCCGCACCGCGACGCGCTGCGGGCGCGCTACGACGCCGAGGGGATCGGGCACGGGCTCCACTACCCGCTGCCGCTGCACCTCCAGCCGCCGCTCGCCGAGCTCGGCCACGGCGCCGGCGACTTCCCGCGGGCGGAGCGGTGGTCGAGCACGAGCGTGTCGCTGCCGCTCTTCCCGGAGCTCGAGCAGGACGAGCTCGAGCGCGTCGTCGCGCTCACCCGGGCCGTCGTCGAGGCCGCGTAGTGGCGAGCGCGCCCGCCAACGACGCGCCCTTCCGGCTGATCGCCGACGTGGCGTTCGGCGAGGACGTCGTCGTCCAGGCGTTCACGAACCTCTACGGCTGCCGGATCGGCGACGGCACGCGCATCGGCACGTTCGTCGAGGTGCAGCGGGACGCGACGATCGGCGCGCGCTGCAAGATCTCGAGCCACACGTTCGTGTGCAGCGGCGTCACGATCGGCGACGGCGTCTTCGTCGGCCACGGCGTGCTGTTCCTCAACGACCGGGATCCCCGCGCGACGGCCGCCGACGGCCGGCTCGCGACTCCCGCCGACTGGACCCTCGAGCCGGTCGAGGTGCGCGACGGCGCCTCGCTCGGATCCGGCGCGGTCGTCCTCCCCGGGGTCACGATCGGCCGCGGCGCGCTCGTCGGCGCCGGCGCGGTGGTCACCCGGAACGTGCCCGACGGAGCGGTCGTGGCCGGTGTGCCGGCCCGCGCCCGCGGCCCGCGCTAGGGCTCGGTCGCGAGCACGACGCGGTTCCGGCCCTGGCGCTTCGCGGTGTACAGCGCGCCGTCCGCCGCCCGGACGAGCTCGGCGAGGTCGGCGGGCCCGCGGTGGGACGCGACGCCGAAGCTCGCCGTGACGGTGAGCTCGCCGCCGTCGACCGGGGTCGGGGTCTCCTCGAACGCGCGCCGCGCGCGCTCGGCGATCGCCGCGCCGGCCTCGAGGTCGGTGTTGCCGAGCACGAGCGCGAACTCCTCGCCGCCCCACCGCCCGGCGAGATCGTGCTCGCGCGTCACGCCTTCGAGCACGCGGGCGAACGCCGCCAGCACCCGATCGCCGGCCGGGTGTCCGTGCCGGTCGTTGATCGACTTGAACCGGTCGAGGTCGGCGAGGACGAGCGTCACGGGCGCGCCGCCGTGGGCCGCCTCCGAGAGGGCGGCGCGAAGGGTCGCGTCGATCAGGCGCCGGTTGGCGAGGCCGGTGAGCTCGTCGACCACGGCGTGCTGCTCGACGACCTGGTGCAGGCGCGCGTTCTCGAGCGCCGTCACCGCCTGGGCCGCGAGCGCGGCGGCGATCTCGACGCCCTCCGCCTCGAAGGCGGTTCCGAAGACCATGAGCGTCCCGTAGTCCGAGTCGCCGGTGCGCAGCGGGAAGCTGAGCCGGTCGGCGCTCTCCGCCGGGTCGCCCACGCGGGCGAGCTCCTCGTCCCCGAGGACGACGACGCCCGCCGTGCCGCCCGCGGCCTGGACGGCCGCCGCGACCACGGCGCGCAGGAGCGACGCCTCGTCGTGCGTGCCGGCCAGCGCGCTCGCCAGGCCCGCGGCGACCCCGTGGACGCGCCGCCGCTCCGCGGCGATCTCCGCGAGGCGGTCCTCGAGCTCGCCGGCCATCCGGTTGAAGGAGCGCGCGAGCTGGCCGAACTCGTCGTTGCCGCTCTCGTCGACGCGCGTCTCGAGATGCCCCGCCGCGACGGAGTTGGTCGCCGCGACGAGCCGGCGGAGCGTCCGGACGATCGAGCGCCCGAGCAGGTAGGTGACGGCGCCGACGACGGCGAGCGAGCCGAGGACGGTGAGGACGAGCCGGGTGTCGTCGCCGCTCGCCGCGGCGTCGATCGCCGCCTGCGGCGTCAGCACGGCGAGCCGGCGACGGCCCGTGCCGGGGAGCGCGGGGCTCGCGAGTC
>DASZWI010000083.1:0-7179 GCA_035546715.1 Gaiellaceae bacterium
CGCTGATGGTGGGCTGGGCGAGGTTCTTGGCGGGGCCGAGGATCGGGGCGGTGGCGGGGGAGACGGCGGTGGCGGTGCCGCTGATGTTGGTGCCGGTGACGGCGACCTCGATCGTGGCGCCGGCGTCGTCTGCGGTGGTGAGGTAGGTCGGGCCGGCGGCGCCGTCGATCGCGACGCAGCTGCTCCCGTCCTTGGCGCACCGCAGCCACCCGTAGGTCAGCGTCGGCGTCGGCCGGCTCCAGGCGCCGGGGTCGGCGGTCAAGGTGCGTCCGACGATCGCCGCCCCGGCGATGCCGGGCGCGGCGAGGGAGACCGGGGGCGCCGGCACCACGACGGCGGTCGTGGCCGAAGCCGACGACGGCCCGCGCGCTCCGGGCACCGTCGCCGTCACGCGGATCGTCGAGCCGATGTCGTCCTCGCCGAGGAGGTAGGTCGCGCCGGTCGCCCCGGCGATCGGCGCGCAGCCGCTGCCGGAGGCGTCGCACCTGCTCCAGGCGAACGTCGCCGGGCCGGTCGTCCACCTCCACGTCCCGGGCGTCGCCGTCAGCGTCTGGCCCTGCATCGAGGTGCCCGAGAGCGCCGGCGCGGCGACGACGATGGGCGTCGCGCTCGAGACCGGCCCGAGCGCGGCCGAGGCGACCGTGGTCGTCCCGCCGTCGTTCGTCGCGGCGACGACCGCGCGAATCGCGCTGCCGACGTCCGCGGCGCCGAGCGTGTAGCTCGAGCCGGACGCGCGCCGGATCGGCCTGCAGCCGCTGCCGTCGGCCGTGCAGCGGCTCCAGCGGATCCGGATGCTGCCTGCGTCCTGCCAGGTTCCCGGGTCGGCCGTGAGCTCGCTGCCTTCCACGGGCGTCCCCGCGACCTGCGGCGCGGTCAGGCCGGTCGGCGGCGCCGGGGGAGGCGGCGGTTGCGGCGCCGCCGGCGCCGGGCTCTGCGGCGCCGTCGGGAGCGCACCCGGGGTGACGACGACGGCCGCGCCGCCGGCCGCCGGCTGGATCGCCACCGTCAGGTCGTCGTGCGCCACGGTCAGCCCCTGCTCGCCGGCCGCGGTGCCGACGATCCCGACCGCGACGTGCTCGGCCTGCTGCGCCGAGCCGCCGGCGAGCCCGGTCAGCGTCAGCGCGACCGTGCCGTCGACGAGGACGACCACCGACCGGTCGCTCCGCGTGTCGACCAGGACGTCGAGCTTCGAGACTCCGTCGTCGGGCACGGTGCGCCCGGTGGACACGTCGATCGCGTCGGCCGTCAGCCCGCCGGCCGGGCTGTGGAAGCGGAGCAGCCGCGAGCCGCCCTGGATCCGCAGCTCGTAGACGACGTGCCCGCCGGCGTCGGTCACGCGGAGGACGGTGACGTCGCGGCGCGGGACCTGGCCGGCCCCGAGGCCGACACGGTCGTGGACGCGGACCGCGCCCTGCGCCGGCGCCCCGACGTCGAGGACCGCGAAGGCCGCGCGCGACCCGCCGGTCGTCGACCGGCCGACCGTCGCGCTGATCGTCCCGGCCGCAAGGTTCTGGCGGACGACGCACGTCGCGCACGCCGGGGTCACGACGCGCACGAGCCGCCGAGCGGTCGGGGTCGGGCCGGCCGCCCGGCCGCGACCGGCGCCGGGCGCCGTGCCGGGACGCGACGCGATCCGCGTCGTCCGCGGACGGCTGTGATGGCCGTCGGGGACGACGGCCTCGACGGCGCCGACCAGCCCGCGGCCGAGTGCGGAGGGCAGGGACACGACGTCCACGCCCCCGGGCAGGAGGAGGACCCGCGGCATGAGCAGGAACGGGGCGCTGAGGAACGCCGCCGCAAGGAGCCACCGCGCAGCCTGGACGATCTTGGGCCTCGTGCCCATCCAACCTACCTTGGAGGTCCGTCACAGCACGGCTCTGCGCGGACGGTTCAGCATAGAGGCGTCTGCGGAGATCGGATCCCTCGATCGAGGGATCCGCGCCTACCGCGTTCGGACGACCAGGCGGATGGTCACGGGCCTCCCTGCGACCGACGGACCGGGCGAGCACTGGCCGGTCTGCAGCACGATCGTCACCCACAGGCCCGAGCCCTGCACGACCCAGCCGAGCGAGGCGTAGCTCGCGCCGCTGTGCTTGCAGGCGACGGCGACGCCGGGACGTCCGCTCTCGATACGGGTGCCGTCCGGGAACGCCGCGGTCACCGACGCGACGCGCGACGAGTCCACGTCGAGCGGCCGCAGGTACCCGGTCTGCTCGAGGGTCCGCTCCGGCCACTTCACCGTGATCGTGCGCGAGAACGTCTGCGCCCTCGTCGCGGGCGCCGCCGCGGCCGTCGCGACGCCCGCGGCCAGCACGCAGACGGCCGAGAACGCCGATAGCGACCTGCCCATGCGCTCCTCCCTCCGGGGTTCGCTTGCGAACCTGGAGATCGTTCCCGTCGGCGCGGTTCGCAAGCCTGGGCGGGGAAAACCCCCACCATCGTCCGGGCGCCGTCGGCGTACGATCGACGGGTGCCGATGCGGAGCCCGCGCAGCGGTCGGACGGCGTGGATCGCCGTGGCCGTCGGGGTGGCCGCGGTGGCCGTCCTCGCGGGGTGCGGCGGCAGGGCGGCCAAGCGGTCGGAGGGCGCGACGCAGCATGCGACCCCCGCCGGGCTCGGCGCTCGCCGGAGGGTCGTCAGGCCCGAGCCGCGGCCGCTGCCCCTGCGCTGCCTGGCGGCAACCGCGCCGCTCGGCGACGGGCGCGTCGCGTACGCGGCCGTCGTGCGCCGGCAGGCGATCGTGCGGGTGCGGCCGGCGTCGCGGTCGCGCGTCGTCGCGCGGCTCCCACGCCTGGACGAGAACGGGTTCGCGCAGGTCGTCGGGGTGGTCGCGAGCAGGACCGGCGCGAGCTGCCGGCCGCAGTGGTACCGCGTCCAGCTCGCGGTCCTGCCGAACGAGACCGAGGGCTGGGTGCGGCCGTGGGCGGTCGCCCTGTACCGGGTGTCGACCCGCGTCGTCGTCGATCTCTCGGAGCGGCGACTCCGTCTCTACCGCGGCGGCAGGGTGGTCTTCGAGACGGCCGTCGCGATCGGCTCGCCCGCGACGCCCACGCCGCTCGGGCGCTACTTCGTGAACGAGCGCTGGACGCTGCGCGACGCGAGCGGGCCGTTCGGCCCGGCCGCGCTCGGGATCTCGGCGCACTCGGTGGCGCTCCAGGACGTCTGGGTGCAGCACGGCCCCATCGCCATCCACGGCACCAACGAGCCGTGGTCGATCGGCGAGGCGGCCTCGAACGGCTGCATCCGCGTGCCCAACGCGGCGATGCGCAGGCTGTTCCCGCTGGCGCCCGCCGGCACCCCGGTCGTCGTGCGCGCGTAGCCGGCCGCTACGGGTGATGGATCCACACGGCGACGCCGCCGTGGTGGGAGCACGTGCCCGAGGCGTGCTGGGAGAAGCTGTAGGTCGAGTCGCGGCACTTCGCCGTCGCGCCCGTCGGCGCCTTCGCCGCATGGGTCGGCCGGCGGACACAGTGGTGGCTGACGTTGAGGTAGTAGCCGGCCTTGCAGGCGGGCGCGACCGTCCGGGCGTGCGCCCCGGCGCTCCCCGACGCGAGCGCCGCCGCGCCCACGACCGCCGCGAGCGCAGCGCCTCTCCTCGTCCACCGCATGCTCGCATCATCGTCTCCGGCGGCCATGGCGTCGAGAGACATCGCTGTCAGGCGAAGGCGGCTGCCTGGAGCCCGAACAGCTCCGCGTAGATCCCGCCCAGGCCGAGCAGCTCCTCGTGCGTGCCCTGCTCGGCGATGCGCCCGCCGTCGATGACGACGATCAGGTCGGCCATGCGGACGGTCGAGAACCGGTGCGACACGAACACGGCGACCCCGCCGGTGCGCTCCGCGACGACGCGGGCCGAGGCGGCGTAGCGCTCGAAGAGCGCGTGCTCGGCGTGCGCGTCGAGGGCGGACGTCGGCTCGTCGAGCAGGAGCAGCAGGGGCTCGGTGCGCATCATCGCCCGCGCCAGGGCGACCTTCTGCCATTGCCCGCCCGAGAGCTCCTCGCCGCCGAGGGACGCGCCGAGCGGCGTGTCGAGGCCGTCCGTGAGCCGGGCGAGCAGGTCGGTCGCGTCGGCGCGCTCGAGGGCGGCCGCCACCGCATCCGTGTCGTCGAGGCGGTCGAGGTCGCCGAGCCCGACCGACTGGAGCAGCGGGAACTCGAGGCGGAGGAAGTCCTGGAAGCCGGCCGCGATGCGGGCGCGCCAGGCGTCGACGGGCAGCCGGGAGAGCTCGCGCCCGTCGACGAGGATCGAGCCGGACTCGACGTCGTAGAACCGGCAGAGGAGCTTGACGAGCGTCGACTTGCCGGCGCCGTTCTCGCCGACGAAGGCGACGGTCGTGCCGGCCGGGATCCGCAGGCTGACGTCCTCGAGCGCGATCCGGTCGCTGCCGGGGTACCGGAACGTCACGCGGTCGAAGGCGATGCCGTCCCGGAGCCGGTCCGGCACCTCGAGGGAGCTCTCCGCCGGCGGGTAGAGGCGCCTGGTCAGGCCGCGGAGCCAGCGGAGGCGCTCGTAGGCCTGGGTGCTCCGCTGCAGGAACTGGGACATCGCCGCGAAGTCGAAGACGAGGGCGTTCACCTGCGCCGCGAGCGTCACGACGAGGACGACGTCGCCCACCGAGTGGTGGCCCCGGATGGCGCCGCGGACGACGAGCAGCAGGCCGCCCGCGTACGCGAGCGCGAAGACCAGGTGTCCGGCCGACGTGAGCGCGAGCGCTTGGACGCGGGCGCGGAAGAGCTGCCGCCGGATCGTCACCCGGCTGTCGCGCAGGCGGCGCAGCAGCTCCTCCTGGAGGCCGAAGATGCGGATCTCCTTCGCCGCGTCCGCGCGGACGGCGAGATCGAGGAGGTGCGCCGCGCGGCGGGACTCCTCCGCCGTCGCCGCGCGCACGCGCCAGACGATCCCGAGCGCGAACCGGCCGGCGAGGAGCGGTGAGACCCCGAAGACGAGCAGCAGCAGGAGGATCGGGTCGACCCGGATGAGCAGCACGACGGTGAGCACGAACTGGGCCGCGAGGGCGAGGCCGCGGACGGCGCTGTTGATGGCGAGGTGCAGCGGGTTGCCCTCGTTCCGCAGGAGCTCGATCCGGTCGGCGACGTCGCGCCGCTCGTGGTGCTCGATGCCGCGGCTGCCCTGGGACAGGTCGCCGAGCTCCTGCTCGAAGTGGATGAGGTTCAGGTTCGACAGCTCCACCCAGAGCACGTGGGCGATCCGGTCGCCGGTGGCGTTGACGAGGGCGATCAGCGGCAGGAAGGCCGCCGCGAGCGCGGCGCCGTGCGCGTCGTGCGCGATCACGTCGTTCGTCACCAGCTTCAGCGCGAGGGCCGCGAACGGCTGCGACAGGTAGCTCGAGAAGACGAGCGCGCACGCGACGAGCATCCGCACCGGGCTGGCGCGCCAGCCGCTGGCGAGGATCGCGAGGTAGCCGCGCAGGGACATCAGGCGGCCCCGAAGCGCTCGGCCTGGACGCGGAACATCTCGGCGTAGCGCCCGCCCGCCGCGACGAGCTCGTCGTGGGTTCCCTCCTCGGCGACGCGGCCGTCGGCGAGCACGACGATCCGGTCGGCGCGGCGGACGGTGGAGAACCGGTGGGAGATGAGGATCGTCGTCAGCCCGGCGGTGAGGTCGAGGAAGCGCTCGTAGAACGCGGCCTCGGCGCGGACGTCGAGGTTGGCGGTCGGCTCGTCGAGCACGAGC
Source organism: Gaiellaceae bacterium (assembly GCA_035546715.1). Lineage (GTDB taxonomy): Bacteria > Actinomycetota > Thermoleophilia > Gaiellales > Gaiellaceae > PALSA-600. The sequence continues at coordinate 5,693 of DASZWI010000083.1, forward strand.
ACGCCCGCGCCGTCCTCGACCGCCATCAGCGCCCGCGCGATCGCGAGCCGCTGCCACTGGCCGCCGGAGAGGTCGGCCCCGTCCTCGTAGCTGCGGGCGAGCGTCGTCTCGTACCGGCGCGGCAGCGTCTGCACGAACTCGTCGGCGCCGACCCGCTCGACGACGGCGCCGATGCGCTCGCGGTCGCCGACAAGGCGCGGCGCGCCGAAGCCGACGTTGTCGAGGACGCTCAGCTCGTAGTGCAGGAAGTCCTGGAAGATCGCGCCGAGCCGGGCCCGCCAGGCCTCCGGGTCGACGTCGCGCAGGTCGATGCCGTCGACCGCGATCCGGCCGGCGTCCGGCTCGACGAGCCGCGCGAGCAGCTTGACGAGGGTCGTCTTGCCGGCCCCGTTGAGCCCGACGACGGCGAGCGACCGGCCGGCGGGAATCGTCAGGTCGAGCCCGTCGAGCACGCGCCGCGCCGAGCCCGGGTAGGCGAAGCGGACGTCCTCGAAGCGGATCGCGTCCCGCGGCGCGCCCGACACGTCGGCGGGCGTTGCCGCCGGCGCGTACGCCTGCTGCTCGGCCGCCGTCTCGAAGCGTCGCAGGGCCTCGTACGACGACATCCCGAGCTCGGTCTGGAAGTCGCACTCGTTGAAGAACTGCCCGAGCGTCCCGATCAGCAGCATCGCCTGGAGCACGAACGCGAGGCGGCCGAGCGTCAGGTCGCCGTGCGCCGCCGCCCGGGCGACCGCGACGGTGACGAGCCCGGAGAGGACGAGCGAGAGCGGGACGGAGAGCACGTACGGGCGCACGACGGTGCGTCGGCGCACCTTCCAGACGGGCACGACCGCGTCGAGCGCGGCCGTCCGGAAGCGCGCCTGCAGCCAGGGCACGAGGCCGAAGATCCGCACCTCCTTCGCCGCGGAGGGATGGGTGAGCAGGCGGGCGAGGTAGTTGCGCCGCCGGCGCTGCGGCGCGAAGGAGCGCTCGTACGCGGCGAGGCGGCCGAGGCCCGACCGGATCCCGACGCGGACGGCGAGCGCGGCGAGCGCGAGCGCCGCGGCCGCCCACCAGGCGTAGACGACGCCGACGAGCACGGCGCTCGTCGCCCAGCGGACGTAGCGCGCGATCAGCGCGAGCAGTCCGGCGCAGGCGCTGCCGGCGGTGAACCCCGCCCCGCGCGTGGGGTCGACGACGTCGGTGAGGTCGTCGAGCGACTGCTGCTCCTCGAGCAGCGACGTGCCGACGGGCAGGAACGAAGCGTGCAGGATCCGCTCGCGCAGCGCGTCGTCGACGCGCCAGGCGAGCGCCTCGGCGATCGTGAACTGGAACGGCGAGACGAGCTGCTCGAGGACGAACAGCCCGCCGGTGACGAGCAGCGCGTCGCGCAGCGCACGCCACTCCGCCGAGTGCAGCCCGTGCCCGACGGCCCCCGGCACGCGCGACACGACCGCGCTGGTCGCGATCACGAAGGCCACCGGCACGAGCCCGGCGAGCACCTGGAG
>DASZWI010000084.1:0-3184 GCA_035546715.1 Gaiellaceae bacterium
TACGACACGCCGATCCCCTACTACAAGGACCACTCGTGAGGCGATTTGCTGCGCAAATCGCTAGCGAATTCTCCCTCAAGGAGAATTCGCATGGCTAACTTCCTCGTCTGGGTCGTCTGGCTCGGCGCGGCGTTTGCCTGCCTTGCGAGCGCGCTCGGGATCGTGTCGTTCCGCAACCCGTTCTACTCGGCGCTGGCGCTGATCGGGAACCTCGCCTCGCTGGCCGTCCTCTACCTGCTGCTCGGCGGCGAGTTCGTCGCGGCCGGCCAGGTGCTCGTCTACGGCGGGGCGGTCATGGTCATGTTCCTCTTCGTGATCGCCTACCTGGGCGACCGCTCCGAGGAGGCGCCGTGGGCCGGCGGGCCGTCCTGGCAGGCCGTCGGCGCCGTGCTCGCAGGGGCCGCGATCCTCGGCGAGATCATCGCGGTCGTCTCGATGAAGGCGGGCGGCTTCCTCTCGCACGAGCAGCACATCGGACGGTCGTTCGGCTCCCCGGAGCGCATCGGGCGCCTCTTCCTGACCGACCACCTGCTCGCGTTCGAGGTCACCTCGATCGTGCTGCTCGTCGCCGCGGTCGGCGGCGTCGTGCTCGGCTCGCACGCACGGATCGCCGGCGGGGAGGGCGCGTAGTGCACGGCCCCGACATCCAGTGGTACGTCGTCCTGGCCGCGCTGCTCTTCGTCGTGGGCGCGCTCGGCGTCTTCCTGCGCCGCAGCCCGCTGATCATCCTGCTGTCGGTCGAGATCATGCTCAACTCGGCCAACCTGCTCCTGATCGCGTTCTCGCGCCTGCACGGCCGCGAGGACGGCCAGATCTTCGCCATCTCCGTGATGGCGGTCGCCGCGTCCGAGGTGGTGGTCGGGCTCGGCCTGATCGTCGCCATGGGCCGCCGTGGCATCGACCTCGACGTCGACAAGCTGACCACGCTGCGAGGCTAGGACCGTGACCGCCGCCACCTGGATCTGCCTGCTGCTGCCGCTTGCCTCGGCAACCGCCATCACCGTCGCCGGGACGCGCATCTCGCGCCGCCTCGCGGGCTACGTCTCGACGCTCTCCACGCTGGGCGCCTTCGCCGCCGCGATCGTCGTCTTCGCGTCTCAGCTCGGCCACGCCGCGCATGGGCGCACGCTCGCGACCACCTCCTGGACGTGGCTCCAGGCGGGCCGCTACCACTTCGGGCTCACGCTGCTGTCCGACCAGCTGAGCGTGACGATGATGCTGATCGTCACCGGCGTCGGCTCGCTGATCGTCGCGTACTCGGTCGGCTACATGGACGGCGAGGACGAGGAGCGCCGCTTCTTCGCGTACATGTCGCTCTTCGTCTTCTCGATGCTCCTGCTCGTGCAGGGCGGCAACCTGCTGCTGCTGCTCGCCGGCTGGGGCATGGTCGGCCTCTCGAGCTACCTGCTGATCGGCTACTACCAGTTCAAGACGTCCGCGATCCAGGCGGCGAAGAAGGCGTTCGTGATGAACGCGTTCGGCGACGCGACGATGGCGCTCGCCCTCTTCCTGCTCATCCAGCACACCGGCCGCCTCGACTACGCGGGGGTATTCGCCGCGTCGCCGCACGGCGGGGCGATCGCGAACCTGATCGCCCTCGGGCTGCTCGGCGGCGCACTGGCGAAGAGCGCGCAGATCCCGCTGCACACGTGGCTCCCCGACGCGATGGAGGGCCCGACGCCGGTCAGCGCCCTCATCCACGCGGCGACGATGGTCACCGCCGGCGTCTACCTGATCGCCCGCTGCCACCCGCTGTTCGAGAGCGCCTGGGCGGTGCAGGACCTCGCCGCGGGCCTCGGCGCCGCGACGCTCCTGATGGCCGGGCTGATCGCCCTGGTCCAGACCGACATCAAGCGCGTCATCGCCTACTCGACGATGTCGCAGATCGGCTACATGTTCGTCGCCGTCGGGCTCGGGGCGTACCCGAACGGGATGTTCCACCTGATGACGCACGCCTTCTTCAAGGCGCTGCTCTTCCTCGCGGCCGGCCTCGCGATCCACGCGGTGTCGGGCGAGCAGGACATCCGCCGGCTGCGCGGCGTCGGGAAGCTGATGCCGCAGACGCGGCTCGTGTTCCTCGTCGGCTCGCTCGCGCTCGTCGGCATCCCGCCGTTCGCCGGGTTCTTCTCGAAGGACTCGATCCTGGCCGCCGCGCTCGACCACGGCTGGTACGGCGACGTGATCTTCGTCGCCGGCCAGCTCGGCGCGCTGCTCACCGGCATCTACGCCTTCCGGCTCTTCTTCGTCGTCTTCACCGGCGAGCCCGCCGCGTACGCCCAGGAGCACTTCCATGCCCATCACGGCCAGGAGGGCCCGCTCTCGATGCGCTGGACGGTCGGCGTCCTCGGGCTGCTCGCGCTGGTCGGCGGATGGATCCAGTTCGCGCCGTTCTGGACGCCGTTCACGACCTGGCTCGACCCGGTCGCGGCGCCGATCGTCGACGCCTCGAACGGCCGCGAGGCGTTCGCGTCGATCCTCGCCGTCGCGGTCGGCCTCGCCGGCATCGCGATCGCGTGGCTGATCTACAGCGCCGAGCGCATCCCGGTGCCGAAGCCCGTCGCCCTGTTCGAGAGGAAGTTCTACTGGGACGAGCTTTACGACCTGATCTGGTACCGGAGCGCCGACCTCGTGTCGCGCGGGTTCGGCGCGCTCGTCGAGAGGCCGCTCATCGGCGGCTCGATCGCCGAGGTCGGGCGCGGCTTCCGCCTCGGCTCCACCGAGCTCGGCCGGGCGCAGAACGGGCTCGTCCGCTCCTACGCCCTCGCCCTCGCAGGCGGGGTCGCCGTCCTCGCCGTCGTCTTCCTGAGCGTGCGCTGATGGACGCCTGGCTGACGACGATCCTGATCGTGCTGCCGTTCGCCGGCGCGCTCGTCGTGGCGCTGCTGCCCCTGCCCCGCTTCGTCGCGGGCTCCCTGGCGGCGCTCGTCTCGCTGGTCGAGGTGGGCTTCTGGATCACGGCGGCGTTCCGCTTCCGCTTCGGCGACCCCTCGCTGCAGCTCGACCAGCGTGCGTCGTGGTTCCGCGACCTGGGCGTGTCCTGGCACGTCGGCCAGTACGCGTTCTCGCTCTGGCTCGTCGGCATGACGGTCGTCGTGATGGCCGCCTGCGTGATCTACGGGTGGTGGGTCGGCCGGGAGCGGGCGCGTGCGTACTTCGCCCTGATGCTCGTCCTGACCGGCGCCGT
>DASZWI010000085.1:0-25530 GCA_035546715.1 Gaiellaceae bacterium
TGTGCCCGGCATCGTCGAGGGTTTCGGCGGCGATCCGTGCGGCGGCTCGCGGTTCGGCGTCGACGGCGACGCCGAGCGGCGCCTCGAGTGCAAGGAGGATCCGCAGACCGCCCGGACGTCGAGACGCGGCCTCACCGAAGCTCGCACCCGCGGCAGCCGGGTGGTGGTGGTCGCCGGGCTCCGGGCCGGCGATCGCGTCGAGCGCGACTGCCGTGTCGGACACGGTGCGCGTCAACACCCCGTCGGCCGGCGTGCCTCCGCCGATGTCGCCGTAGTCGGGGCCTATGGAGACGCGCCCCCGGCTCGGCTTCAGCCCGACGAGCCCGCAGCAGGCGGCTGGGATGCGCAGGGAGCCGCCGAGATCGCTTCCGTCGGCGAGCGCGACCATGCCCGAGGCGACCGCGGCCGCGCTGCCGCCCGACGATCCGCCGGGCGACAGCGCGAGGTTCCAGGGATTGCGCGTCGGGCCGTACCGCCGGTTCTCCGTGACCGGCCGCACTCCGAGCTCCGGGGTGTTCGTCTTTCCGACGACGATCGCGCCTGCGGCTCGAAGCCGGCGAACGTGGGCGGCGTCGTGGTCGGCGATCCAGTCGCCGAACGCGTCGCTGCCCTCGCTGGTCGGCAGGCCCTCCGTCGCGGAGAGCAGGTCCTTGATCCCGACCGGCACGCCACAGAGCGGACGCTCGTCACCGGCGCGAACCTTCGACGCCTCGGCCAGGGCTCGCTCGGCGCAGACGGCGACGAACGCGTTCACGTGCGGGTTCGTCCGTTCGATCGACCGCAGCGACTCCGTGACGAGCTCTGCGGCCGTGACCTCGCCGGCGCGGACGAGTCGAGCCTGCTCCACTGCGTCCAGGTGGAGAACCTCCGCGAGGCTCACGGGCTCAGGCGCCCTGGATCGCGGCGGCGTTCGCCGCCACGACGGCGAGGGTGCGGCGATACGCCTCGGTTGGGCTGAACTCGACGGTCTCGGTGCCGGCACTCACGACCGGCACGTGACCGGGCGGGGCGTAGTAGGCGTCCCCCGCGTCGTAGACCTCGTCGCGATCCGGATACCGGAACGTCAGCCGCCCCCGGAGGACGTATCCCCAGTGCGGGCTCTGGCAGCGATCGTCGGGCAGCCCTCGGAAGAACGGCGCCCCGTCGGCGTCCGCCCGGAACGTCGCGAACTCGACCAGGTACTCCCCGAGCTCGGCGGTGCGCGTCTCGACCGCTCCGAGATCGACCTGGGCGGCGGTGTCCTTCGAAGCCTTCGGCACGTGCTGCTCCTTTCATCCTGACAATCAATCTAGACACTATGTCTAGATCGCGATCCCGAGCGTACAGCACGTTCGATGCCGTGTCTAGACTCGTCGTCGATGAGCACGCGTCCCTACCGCGCGCGCGGCCGGAGCGACCGGTCGAAGCAGACGCGCGAGCGGATCAGGCAGGCCGTTCGCCAGCTCCTCGCGGAGGGGAGCTTCCACACGGCCGCGGTCGAGGAGGTCGCCGTCCGGGCCGGGGTCTCCCGGGCGACTCTCTATCAGCACTTCCGCTCCCGGCTCGAGCTCGTCGACGCGATCTGCGAGACCTTCGACGAGAACCCCGCCCTCCTGCGGTTGCGCGAAAGCGTGAGCCTTCCCGATGCCGACGAGGCGCTCGCGGCGACACTCGCCCTGACGGTGCGGTTCTGGTCGTCCGAGGACGGTGTGCTCCGCGAGCTCTACGGCGTCGCCGCGGTCGATCCGGCCGCACGGGCGCTGGTCGATCGCCAGCGTGCCGACCGGCGAGGCGAGTTCGAGCGGCTGGTCGACAACCTCAGGCGCTCCGGGCGGCTCCGCGCGGCAGAGCGCGCGCTCGCGCTGCTCATGGTCATGTCGAGCTACGAGACGTACCGGGAGCTGCGCGAGGCCGGGCTCTCCGACCGCCGGGTGACCGCGCTGCTGCAGCAGTCCGCGCGCGAGCTCCTCGTCGAACCCTGACCCGAGCCTCGATACTCCCGGGTTCATGGACCGCCTCGGGATGTTCGCCCTTCCGGTCATGGCTGCGGCCGCGTTCTGCGTCGGCGCACCCGCCGGCCGCGCCGCCGGAGTCCGCTGCGCGCCCTCGCCTGTCTCCGCCGCGTACGCCGACTCGGTGGCCCGGGCCGTTGCGTCGGATCGGGACGTGTGGGGCGCCGCCCTGCTGCGTGCACCGGACGGGCCGACCCTGGCGGCCGCGCGCGGCCGCCTCGCCCCGCTGAGCCGGGCGCTGCAGTGGGAGGGCAGGCCGCTGACGGCGACCGGCGAGTACTACCTGCCGTTCGCGTTCCCGTTCACGCCGAACGGGTCGACGGTCTACGCCCTCCACGTCGCCGACGGCAGCCAGATCCTCACGCGGCGGGTCGACGGCCCGTCGCTGTCGGTCGACGTGGGCGCCGGGACGGAGCGCTACGGCGGGTGCGCCTCCCGGCGCGGCTCGCCCCGGCTGGCCGAGGGCTACCTGCCGATCCTCGACACGCGCTACGTCGACGCGAACGGCGTCCGCTACGCCCAGGAGTCGTTCGTGGGTCGCGTCAACGGGAAGGCGGGCACGCGGTCGGTGATCAGCTTCGTGCGCCTCGTCGTCGACGCGCGGCGCGCACGCGGCGGCGCCACGGTGCGGCTCGTGCCGTCCGAGCGCCTCACGCCGGGCAGGCCGGACCGGCTCTCGCTGGGCGGGCGCGCGCGTCTGATCGTCAGCCGCGGCGCGCGGCTCACGGGCGGCGCAGCGTCCTTCCGCGTCCCTGCCGGGACGGTGAGGACGGTCTACGCCGACTGGCTCCACGCGCCCTCGGTCGCGCCGCACGTCCGCGCAGGCGCGGCGTTCTACCGGCGCGCGCGGAGGACGGTCGTCGCGTTCTGGCGCTCGAAGCTCGCCGCCGGGGCGACGATCCACGTGCCCGAGCCGGCGGTGCAGCATGCGGTCGACGCGGTGCTGACCCAGGTGATCGCCGACGGGTGGCGCTACAGCATCGGCAACCCGTACGAGGAGCTGTCGTACCAGGAGTCGCTCGACGCGGCCGAGGTCGCCGCGCAGCTCGGCTACGCGGACGTCGCGAGGTCGATCCTCAGGCTGGCGCTCGACCGGATGCGGATCCGGCCGTGGCGGTTCACCGCGGCCCGCGGCGCGCACATCCTCTCGACCGCGGCCCTGTACGTGCGGCTCACCGGCGACCGCGCCTTCCTACGCGCCGCGACTCCGGAGCTCGTCCACCTCGTCGACCGCATCGCCGCCCGCCGCGGCGAGGGCGGCAGCCTGCTCCCCGAGCCGCTCTCGACCGACCTCGAGAACCGCGACGTCGACAGCGTCTCCGGCCAGATCGCGGCCGTGCAGGGGCTGCTCGCGCTGGCCGGCGTCTGGCGGGCCGACGGGTACCCGGCACAGGCGGCGCGGGCGCGCGCGCTCGCGCTCGGCATCGACCGGGTGCTCCGGCCCGCGGTCGACCGGGCGTCCGCCCGACTCGCCGACGGCTCGCTCTTCGTCCCCGACCAGCTGCCGCAGCAGCCGTTCGGCCGCCTGACGGCCTCGAAGGACGGCTCGTACTGGAACCTGATCATGCCGTCGGCGTTCGCGTCGGGCTGGTTCCCGCCGCGGTCGCAGACGACGTCCGGGATCCTGCGCTACCTCCTCCGTCACGGCGGCCGTCTGCTCGGCCTGCCGCGCACCTACGCGCGCAGCGTCTACGGCGCGCAGCCGGGCGCCGGCGTCGCGCCGGTGTACCAGCTCGGCATCTCGCGCTTCCTGGCCGACGAGGACAAGCCGGGCCTCCTCGACGTGAGCCTCTACGGGCTGCTCGCCGCGGGCATGACCTCGGGGACGTACGTGTCGGGCGAGGCGGTCTCGCTCCCGCCGGTGCGCGGCGCCCTCGAGCGGGCGATGTTCATGCCGCCGAACACGGGCACCAACGCGTCGTTCCTCGGCACCGTCCGCGAGGTGCTGGTCCACGAGCGGCGCGGCGCCGCAGCCGGTCTCGACCTCGCGTTCTCGACGCCGCGCGCGTGGCTCGCCGACGGGAAGCGGATCGAGGTGAGGGGTGCTCCGACGAGCTTCGGGAAGGTCTCGTACACGCTCGTGCGCCACGGCTCGACGATCGCCGGCCGGCTCGCGCTGCCGCGGCGTTGCCGCTGCCGGCTGCGCCTGCGCGTCCCCGTGGGGCAGACGGTCGTGTCCGCCACGGTCGACGGAACGCCGGTGCCGGTGAGCCCGGCCGGCACGATCCGCCTGGGCGCTCGCCACGGGGTGGTCGAGCTGCGCGCGTCCGTCAGGTAGCGGACGGCGAGTCGCGCCGGATGCAGGCGTAGCTCCGGGGCGGACCGCTTCCCCCACCTTGTGTTGACTCAACACAAGGTGGGGGAGACGTTCAGGCCGCCGTCGACCAGATCAGCAGGTCGAGGATCCGCACCTCGGTGGTGACCCAGCCCTGGCGGCCGAGTGCGCGGCGGGTCGCCGCGAGCGCGGCACGGTTGCGGGTCACGTCGCGGGTGTAGCCCCGCACGAGGCCGATCGCGCGCTCGCCGTACGCCGCGCCGGGCCCGGGGTCGTCGCCGGCGAGGTACGCCTGCACGACGCTGTCGAGCATCGGGATCAGGGCCGGACGCTTCCGGTGCAGGGCCTTGGTCGCCTTCGCGAAGCCGACGCCGTGGATGCCCGCGAACGCGTCGAAGAGGCGCCGCAGCGGCTCCCACGGCACCGCGGCGGCCGGGCCGGCGAGCGTCGCGTCGAGCGGGATCGCCCGCAGCGCCGCCTCGATCGCGCGGCGCCGCTCGAGGATCGCGGCGATCTGGGCGGCCGAGATGCGCGCGCCCCCGCGGTTCGCGTGCCGCAGGTCGGGCTCGCCGAACGAGGACGGCGGCTGGGGCTCGCCGCCGCCGTCGAGGTGCCCCCCACGACTCGAGGCAGCCGAGGGCGACCCCGAACGGGTCGCCCACCTCGATGCCGCCCCGCAGGACGACCGGTCTGACGGTCGTCAGCGCGTCAGGCCGACGAGCGGCCCCATCAAGAGCGGCTGCGCTGCGGCGAGAGCCTCCGCGACGGAGTCGTCGCCGCCGTAGACGACGAAGCGCGTCGGCTCGACCGCGTCGAAATACCGCCCTGCGAACCGGCTGCCGAACGTCTCGAGATGCGCGAGCGCGGCTGCGGAATCGACATAGCGCTCCATCAGGTGCAGCACGGTTGCGTCCTCGCTGAGCGACCAGGCGTAGCCCAGCGCGCCCGGCTCGGCCGTGGTCGACTCGACCAGCTCGTCCATCACCGCTCTCACGTCGTCGAGCCGCCCCGGCTTCACGGCGCCCTCGACGAAGAACGACACCTCGGTTCCCACGCTCGCCTCCCGTCGTCGCAGTCTGCGTCTATTCGAACGTGAAGGCGTACGCCTCGGCGGCCGCCTTGTCAAACCCGATCGTCGCGTCGCCCCGGGGCCATTCACGTCGAGCCGGCGCTCGGGCTACCACTCGGCGCCGGCGACCTGTCGGGTCGCGACGTTCAGGCGGTTCCAGACGTTGATGCCGGCGATCGCCAGCAGCACGGCGGCGAGCTCGGTCTCGTCGAAGCAGCGGGCCGCTTCGTCCCAGAGCTCGTCCGGCACGGGGTCGCCCTTGTCGGCCATCCGCGTGAGCGCCTCCGTCAGCGCGAGCGCCGCCCGCTCCGCGTCGGTGAAGAACGGCGCGTCGCGCCAGGCCGCCACCGCGAAGATGCGGTCGTCGGTCTCGCCGAGCTTGCGTGCGATCTTCGGGTGCTGCACGGCGCAGGCGCCGCAGCCGTTGATCTGGCTCGCCCGCAGCGAGATCAGCTCGCCCAGCTTCGGGGGCAGGCCCGCCGCGGCGATCGACTTGTGCAGCGCCTGGAGCGCCTCGTTCGCGCCCGGCACGACGAAGACCGGATGGGTCATCCGCGCTTCCAGGGTCGGGGTCTCGGTCGTCATCTCTCGTCCTCCTCTTCTGTCGACGGTTCTCTGGGTCCACTGCCGTGACCCCGGAGGCGGGTCGGACGTGACGCGATTCGCCCTCGGCGACTACCTGCTCTGGATCGCTGCGGGCACCGCGCTGGTCGGCGGCATCTGGGCGCTCGCGCTGACCTGACGGCGGACCGTGTTTCGCCCTGAGGAGGCGGGGGATCCAACAAAGATCGTATGACGATCTGTTCGAAGGAGGTCGACATGACCGAGAACGAGAGGCGGACCGAGGCGGACGACGACGAGCTGATGAAGGCCGAGTCGGAAGAGCGGCGCGAGGAGGTCATGAAGTCGCCCAGCGAGGAGCGCCAGGAGGAGCTGATGGAACCCGAGCCGGCGGAGGAGCGGGCCGGCTGAGACCAGGCCGCGCCGCTCGCCCGGCGCGGCGACGCGGCCTATGATCGCGGTCGATGGCCTACGACCGCGACTTGGCCGAGCGGATCCGCGACGTGGCCGCCGGTGAGCCGGCGCTCGCGGAGAAGGCGATGTTCGGCGGGCTCGCCTTCCTCGTCGACGGCAACATGGCCGTCGCGGCGAGCGGCCAGGGCGGTCTGCTCGTGCGCGTCGACCCGGCCGAGGGGGACGCGTTCGTCTCCCTGCCTGGCGTGCGCCCGATGGAGATGCGCGGCCGTGTGATGCGCGGATGGCTGCGCGTCGACGGCGAGGCGCTGCGGACGTCCAAGGACCTCGCCGCCTGGGTCGAGCGCGGTCTCGCGTTCGCGCGCTCGCTGCCCGCGAAGCGCTAGCGGGCGCCTTGCGCATCGGGCCGCGCTCGGCGACACTGGGCGACGTGAGCGCGCTCGACAGGATCAAGGCGTGGCTCGGGCGGGCCGAGACCGCCGTGAAGGAGGAGTCCCACGGCGCGCGGCCGGCGACGACGTCGCCGCCGGGCGAGCCGGCCCGGGAGACGTCGACGAACGCTCAGGTCGAGGGCGCGGTCGGCCAGCCCTGGCCGGGCGACGAGGACTGATCGAGCGGCGCCGGGCCGCCTAGTACCACTTCCCCCGCGCGAAGCCGCCCATCGGCACCAGGCCGACGACGATCAGGATCACGCCGAGGATCACGCTGACCCAGAGCAGGACGATCAGGCCCACGACGGCGACGATTCCGCCGAGGGCAATACCTCCGACTTTCCTGTCCGCCAGTCTCGACATGCCTGCCCCGCTCCTTTCGGTAGGTGTAGAGGCGACGATACGCCTCTTCGCCTGAACCGCGGCGAAATCCTCCAGGGCGCGTACGCGATACTCAGGTCGACCAGACGATCTCGACAGGGGGTGTGCGGTGACGACGGCCGAAGCGCCGACGTTCCTCGCGGAGCCGCCCGCGACGGGCGATGCCGTGCGGCTCTACGAGGACCAGCGCGAGAGCGACGGCTACGTGTGGAACCTGACCCGGCTGTGGTGCTGGTGAACGACGCCCTCGGCGCCGGGCCGGACGAGGAGCTCGCGGCCGCCGCGCCCGAGTCCGTGCGGGCGGCCGTGGGCTTCGGGCGCCCGGCGGGCGCCGCGCCGCCGGAGGCGTAGAGCCGGCGGCTCAGCTCACCGCTCGCCTGACGAGCTCGGCGATCGCCGCCTCCGCGGCGGGGGTCAGCTCCTGCAGCGCGTAGCTCGTCGGCCACATGGCGCCGTCGTCGAGGTTCGCCTTGTCGCTGAAGCCGAGCGTCGCGTAGCGCGCCTTGAACTTGCTCGCGTTCTGGAAGAAGCAGACGACCTTGCCGTCCTTCGCATACGCGGGCATGCCGTACCAGGTCCTCGGCGTCAGCTCCGGCGCGGCGTCCAGGACGAGGCGGTGGATCCGCTCGGCGAGCGCGCGATCGGCCGGCGGCATCTTGGCGATGCTCGCGAGCACGTCGGCCGGGCCGTCGGTGCTCTCCAGCTCCCGGGCGCGCTCCTTCATGGCGGCGCGCTCCTCGGCCGTGAAGCCCTTGGACGGCCGCTTCCCGCTGCGTGTCTTCGTCTCGGCCATTGCGGTTCTCCTCCTTGGCGAGTGGTTGCCGGCTCCCAGGCGCGATGTCGGTGGCGCCGAGCAGGGATCCGATCGAGGTCACGAAGCCTTCTCTCTCGTCGCCGCGCCGGTCGCGCGGCGGCTGGAGCCAGGGTTTGCACACGTCGGGCGCCTCGGGCCGCGACGGCTACTGCGCCGGCGGCTGGTCGATCCGGACGAGGTTCCCGGACGGGTCGCGCAGGGCGAAGTCGCGGGTGCCCCAGAACTGGTCGGTAGGCTCCTGGACGATCTCGACGCCGGTGTCGCGCACCTTCTCGAAGGCGCCGTCGACGTCGTCGGTGCGGAAGTTGACGCCGTTCAGCGCGCCCTTGGCGAGCAGGGCGGTGAGCGCGTCGTTGTCGTCCGGCCCGCCGTTGACGTAGTTCGTGAGGACGATCGTGACGTCGGGCTGGGCGGGCGAGCCGACGCTGATCCAGCGGAAGCCCTCGTTGGCGACGTCGTTGCGGACCTCGAGGCCGAGCGTGTCGCGGTAGAAGGCCAGCGCGGCGTCCGGGTCGTGGACCTGGACGAAGCAGGTGGAGAGCGTGAGATTCATCATGCGCCCCAGGTTAGGAGGGCACGGCTGCGGGCGCTTCTCCGATCCTGCTCCGTTTCCGGCTGGGTCTGGTCATCTCCTTCGCGATGCAGCCCGGCACGTTCACGAGGGAGCTGTGGTCGCTCGCGCGGTAGGCCGTGGGCGTCGTGCCGACGAGCTCGGTGAAGCGCGCGCTGAACGAGCCGAGCGACGTGCAGCCGACCGAGAAGCAGGTCTCGGTCACCGACATGCCGCCGCGCAGCAGCAGCTTGGCGCGCTCGATCCGCCGCGTCATGAGGTACGAGTAGGGCGTCTCGCCGTACGCCGCGCGGAACCGGCGCGAGAAGTGGGCGGGCGACATCAGCGCGGCGCGGGCGATGGCCGCGATGTCGAGCGGCCGCGCGTACTCGCGGTCCATCAGGTCGCGCGCGCGGCGCAGGTGCGCGAGGTTGGCGATCTCGTCCGAGGTCACGCTCGAAGTGTAGGAGCGTGGTACCAGGCGGTCGCTTCGGCACGAGAGTGCGGCGGCCAGACACGGCTCGTGCGAAGGCCTCAAGCCATCGCGGCGGGCTCGACCTCGGGCGTGGGGCCGTCCTGCGACGGTCCGAGGCCAAGCGCCGTCGCCGCCGCGAGCACGGCGAAGGCGACGCAGGCCCAGAGCGCCGGCCGGAAGCCGGCGGTGACCGACGCGGGGCTCCCCAGATGGCCGTGGGCGGCGAAGACGGCCGTGCCGATCGCGAGCGCGAAGACGGAGCCGAAGCGCTGCGCCATGGTGTTGATGCCCGACGCCTTGCCCATCTCGTCCGGCGCGACCGCGCTCAGCACCGCGGCCGGCACGGTCGGCAGGGCCATCGAGATGCCCGTGCCGGCGACGAGCAGGGCGCCGTCGAGCTCGACCCAGCTGACGCCGAGCGAGCTGCGGGCGGCCAGCCAGAGGTAGCCGGCCGCCTGGAGCACGAGCCCGGTGAGCATGATCGGCCGGCGGCCGATCCGGTCGGAGAGCGTGCCGGCGAGCGGGGACACCATCATCGGCGTGGCGAAGAACGGCAGGAGGCGGAGCCCGGTGGCGAGCGGCGAGTAGCCGCGGGCGAACTGGAACTCCTGCGTGACGAAGAACGCCGCGGCGAAGGTGGCGCCGTGCAGGAAGTACGTGGTCAGGTTGCCGACCGCGAACTCGCGGTTGGCGAACAGGCGCAGCGGCACCATCGGCTCCGCCGTCCGCCGCTCCCAGCCGAGGAACGCCGCGAGCAGCGCGCAGCCGGCCGCGAGGGACGCGACGGTCTCGACGCTCGTCCAGCCGACGTCGTTCGCGCGGGTGAGCGCCCAGACGAGCCCGACGACGCCGCCGGTCACGAGCGTGACCCCGCCCAGGTCGAGCCGCTCCGGGGCGCCGTAGCTCTCGGGCAGGAGGCGCAGGCCGAGGACGGCCGAGAGGACGCCGATCGGCACGTTCAGCCAGAAGATCCAGTGCCAGTCGATCCCCTCGGTGATGGCGCCGCCCACGATCGGCCCGAGCGCGACCGCGAGGCCGGCGAGACCGCCGTAGACGCCGATGATCATCCCGCGCTTCGCCGGCGGGAACGCCGCCGTCAGGATCGTCAGGCTGAGCGGGGTGACGACCGCGGCGCCGAGGCCCTGCACCGTCCGCGCGGCGATCAGCTCGGCCGCGGTCGGCGCGACGGCGCAGACCGCCGACGCCGCCGTGAACAGCGCCAGCCCGCCCGTGAAGACGAGGCGGCGCCCGAACCGGTCGCCCAGCGCGGCTGCGGTGATGATCCCGGCCGCGAAGGCGATGCCGTAGGCGTTGACCGTCCACTGCAGGGACGACAGGCCGATGTGCAGGTCGCGCTGCATGCGCGGGAGCGCCGTGATCACGACCAGCGCGTCCAGGACGACCATGAAGTACGCGGTCGACGTGAGGCCGACCACCCAACCGAGCCCGCGACTCGTGCCCGCTGTGTCCGTCATCTCTTCCTCCTGAGGTCGTGGCCGGCTCGCGGCCGGTTCTGCCTCGTGGACGAACGGCGGGAGCCTGGACGGACAGGCGGGACGAGAATGTCGCCGGTCCGCTAGACAGCGGAGAACGCGACCAGGAGGGACACGCATGACGGCCGATCGGATGACCCGCGCGCTCGCGGACGGCAACGAGCTGCCGCTGCTCGGCCTCGGGGTCTGGCAGGTGCCCGACGGGCCCGAGTGCGTCGACGCCGTCCGGTGGGCGCTCGAGCTCGGCTACCGGCACATCGACACCGCCCAGGCGTACGGCAACGAGCGGAGCGTCGGTCAGGGCCTGCGCGAGAGCGGCGTCCCCCGGGAGGACGTCTTCGTCACGACGAAGTTCTATCCCGGGTCGGACGACCCGGTCTCCGAGCTCGAGCAGAGCCTCCGGCGGCTCGAGCTCGATGCGGTCGACCTCTACATCATCCACTGGCCCGCCGGGGGCGCGACCTGGGCCTGGCCCGCGATGGAGCGGTGCCGCGAGCGCGGCCTCGCGCGCTCGATCGGGGTCTCGAACTTCGACGCCGCGCAGCTCGACGCCGTGCTCGAGGAGGGGCAGGTCCCGCCGACCGTCAACCAGGTGCAATTCAACCCGTACGTGTACCGCCGCGGCCTCCTCGACGCCTGCGAGCGGAACGGGGTCGTCCTCGAGGCGTACAGCCCGCTCGGCACCGGCCGTCACCTGTCGAGTCCGGCCGTCGCCGAGATCGCGCGGCGCCACGACCGGACGTCCGCGCAGGTGCTGCTCCGCTGGTGCCTCGAGCGCGACGTGCCCGTCATCCCGAAGTCGACGAACCGCGACCGGATCGCCGAGAACGCGCAGATCTTCGACTTCGAGCTGTCCGAGCAGGACGTGGCCGAGCTCGATGCGCTCGACGAGACCGGGGGCACCGCCGAGGCGCGCGCCGACAAGTGGTGGCGGGACTGACGCGTCCCTCCTGAACTGGCCAGAGCGCGCGCGGCGGTGGCGAGGGGTGCGGTCACGAAAGCGCAGATCGGCTCGCGCGCCGTACCAGGTACGCGGGTGACGCGAGCCGATCGCGCGGACGGACAATCCGCTCTGCCCGGACGCCCGTAGACACCGTATGGCGCCGGGGGCCGACGAGCCCGAGCTACAGCGCGATCTCGACGCCGGTGAGGACTCGGACGCCGAGCTGCTTCGCCGCGTCGCGGCGGGGGATCTCGACGCGTTCGAGTGCCTCCATCGACGCTACGTCGGCTCGGTCTACGGGCTCGCGCTGGGCCGGCTGGGGGATCGCGGCGGAGCCGAGCACGCGACCCGGCGCACGTTCGAGGAGGTCTGGCGCGTCGCGGCGGCGACGGCTCCCGACGACGGCGCGGCGGCCCGCTGGCTGTTCTCGGTCGCCGCGAGCGCGATCGGGGAGCAGGCCGGCGAGTCGCGCTCCGATGCGGAGGACGGCTGGCTGACCTTCCGCGTCCACGCCGCTGTCGCCGGACTGCCCGAGGCCGAGCGGGCGGCGCTCGAGCTCGCCTACTGGGGCGGCCGCAGCCGGGGCGAGATCGCGGACGCGCTGGGCCTGCCGCCGGCGACCGTCGAGACCCGCCTCCGCAGCGGCATGGCGCGCCTGACCGTCCGGCTCGGGGAGCTCCGGTGATCGACCGACCGCCCGACCTGGACGCCCTGATCGATCCGCGCGTGCAGGGCCGCGAACGCGACCGCTACGCGCGCGTCCACGACCTGCTCGTCCGCGCGGGCCTGCCGCCCGAGCTGCCGGAGGCGCTGGCGCGCCCGCCGACCTTCGGCCTCCGCCGCCTCCGGATCGTCCGTCCTCCACAGTGACCGCCTCCCACCTCAATCCGGCGGCGAACGTCGCCCGTACACCCGGTCACGTGACTCGGGATCGCGGAAGCGCACGTGCCTTCTGGCTCCGGGAACCGGGGTGCGGCGAGATTCGGCGGGTCGGCCTCCCCGAGCCGGGGCCCGACGACGTGGTCGTCCGCACCCTGCGGTCGGGGATCAGCCGCGGGACCGAGACGCTCGTGTTCCGTGGCGGCGTGCCGCCGGAGCAGCACGCGCGGATGCGCGCCCCGTTCCAGGACGGCGACTTCCCGGCGCCCGTGAAGTACGGGTACCTGAACGTCGGCGCGGTCGAGCAGGGCCCGCCCGAGCTCTCCGGCCGGACCGTCTTCTGCCTCTACCCGCACCAGACCGCCTACGTCGTGCCGGCCCGCGCCGTCGCGGTCGTGCCCGAGGGCGTCCCGCCGGCCCGGGCCGTGCTCGCGGGGACGGTCGAGACCGCCGTCAACGCGCTCTGGGACGCCGCGCCGCTCGTCGGCGACCGCATCGCCGTCGTCGGGGCGGGCGCGGTCGGGTGCTGCGTCGCCCGTCTGCTGCGCCGGTTCCCGGGGGTCGAGGTGACCCTCGTGGACGTCGATCCCGGCCGCGCGGCGGTCGCGATCGCCCTCGAGGTTGGATTCGCGCTCCCGGAGGACGCCGAGGGCGGCCGCGATCTCGTCGTGCACACGAGCGCGACCTCCGCCGGCCTCCAGCGCGCGCTCGAGCTGCTCGCCCCGGAGGGCACCGTCCTCGACCTCAGCTGGTACGGCGACGCCGAGGTGCGGCTCTCGCTCGGCGGGGCGTTCCACTCCGGCCGGCTCGGCATCCGCTCCAGCCAGGTCGGGACCGTCTCGCCGGCCCGGGCGGCGCGCCGCACGACCGCCGACCGGCTGGCGCTCGCCCTCGAGCTGCTGCGCGACCCCGTCTTCGACGTCCTGCTCACCGGCGAGTCGCGCTTCGACGAGCTGCCCGAGGTGATGGCCCGCCTCGCCGCCGGGAGCCTGCCGGCGCTCTGCCACACGATCACCTACGGGGCGGGCTGACCGTGTTCAGCGTCACCGTCCGCGACCACATGATGATCGCGCACAGCCTGCGTGGCGAGGCGTTCGGCCCGGCCCAGCAGCTCCACGGGGCGACCTACGTCGTCGACGCCACCTTCCGCCGTGCCGACCTCGACGCCGACGGGATCGTCGTCGACATCGGCCGCGCGACCGAGGAGCTGCGCGCCGTCCTGTCGGCGCTCAACTACCGCAACCTCGACGACGAGCCGGCCCTCGCGGGCCTCAACACGACGACGGAGGCGCTCGCCCGGTGGATCGCCGACCGGCTCGCGGACCGCGCGCGTGCCGGCGCTCTGGGCGAGGCGGCGCGCGGGCTCACCGGCCTCGCCGTCACGCTGCACGAGTCCCACGTCGCCTCGGCCGCCTACGAGCGTGCGCTGTGAGCCTCGTGCACCTGATCGTCCCCGCAGGCATCGACGACCCCGCCAGACCGAGCGGCGGCAACGTCTTCGACCGGCGCCTCCGCGACGGCCTGACGGTGGCCGGCTGGGCGGTGCACGTGCAGGAGATTCCCGGGTCGTGGCCGCACCCCGACGCGCCGTCGCTCGCCGCGCTCGCCGACGCCGTCGCGCGGATCCCCGACGGCGCGGTTGTGCTGCTCGACGGGCTCGTCGCCTCGGCGGCCCCCGAGGCGCTCGTCCCGGCAGCCGAGCGCCTCCGCCTGGTCGTGCTCGTGCACATGCCGCTGGGCCAGAACGGCGCAGGCCCCGACGTGCGCGCGCGGGAGGCCGCCGTGCTGGCTGCGGCGCGCTCGGTCGTCGTGCCCAGCGCCTGGGCCAGGCGCGTCCTCCAGGAGCTCTACGCCCTGCCCGACGACCGCGTCCAGGTGGTCGAGCCCGGCGCCGACGTCGCCGAGCCCGCGCCGGGGACGCCGACCGGCGGGTCGCTGCTCTCGGTCGCGGCGGTGATCCCCGGCAAGGGCCACGACGTGCTCGTCGAGGCGCTCGCGCGGCTGGACGGCCTGCCGTGGGAATGTCGTTGCGTCGGCAGCCTCGAGCGGGACCCGGCCTTCGCCGGCCGCCTGCGGCGGCGGGTGCGCGCCGGCGGGCTCGAGGGTCGGGTGCGCTTCTCGGGGCCGCAGACCGGAGCGACGCTCGACCGCAGCTATGCCGGGGCGGACGTGCTGGTGCTCCCCTCGCGCGGCGAGACCTACGGGATGGTCGTCACCGAGGCGCTGGCGCGCGGCCTGCCGGTGATCGCCGCCGACGTCGGCGGCGTGCCGGAGGCGCTCGGCCACGGCGCCGCCGGGACCCGCCCCGGGCTGCTCGTGCCGCCCGAGGATCCGGGCGCGCTCGGCGACGCGCTGCGGGCCTGGCTCGGCGACGCGTCCCTGCGGTCGCGGCTGCGCCGGGCGGCGCGCGAGCGCCGCGAGACGCTTGCGAGCTGGACGGCGACGACCTCCGCCGTCGCGGACGTCTTGACGGAGGCGGCGCGCTGACCGTCGAGACGATCCGCGTCAGCTCGTCCTGGCTCGAGCTGCGGGAGGGCGCCGACGCCGCGGCCCGTGCGCGCGAGCTGGTCGGGCAGCTCCGCCGCCGCCCGGCGGCGGGCGGGACGCAGGTCATCCACGACCTCGCCTGCGGCAGCGGCGCGATGGGCCGCTGGCTCGCGCCGCTGCTGCCCGGGCCGCAGCACTGGGTGCTGCACGACCGCGACGCCGACCTGCTGGCGCTCGCGGCCGCCGATCGCCCCGGTCCCGCGGCCGACGGGGCGCCCGTCACCGTCGAGACGCGGCTGTCCGACATCACGCAGCTCACGCACGACGACCTCGCTGGGGCCGCGCTCGTCACCGCCTCGGCGTTGCTCGACCTGCTCTCGGTCGACGAGCTCGCCCGGCTGATCGACGCCTGCGCGGGAGCGCGCTGCCCCGTTCTGTTCACGCTGTCGGTCACCGGCCGCGTCCGGCTCGGCCCGCCCGACCCGCTCGACGCCCGCGTGGCCGCCGCGTTCGACGCGCACCAGCGCCGTCCGACCTCCCGCGGCCGCCTGCTCGGTCCCGACGCCGTCGACGTCGCGGCGGCGGGCTTCCGACGGCTCGGCGCCGACGTCCTGGTCAGGCCGAGCCCGTGGCGGCTCGGCCCGCCGGACGCCGACCTGATCGCGGAGTGGCTCGCCGGGTGGGTCGGGGCCGCCTGCGAGCAGGAGCCGGGGCTCGCCGGGGACGTCGACCTCTACCGGCGCAGGCGACTGCGCGAGGCGGAGGCCGGCCGCCTGTTCGTCAGCGTCGACCACGCCGACCTGCTGGTGCTGCCGTGAGGGTCGCGCTTCGCATCGCCGAGCCGGCCGCCGCCGCGGCGACGCTCGCGGTGGTGGTCTGGCGCCTCGGCACCGGGCCGTTCCTCGACGGCGTCCGTGCCGTCGACGCCCGGGCGCTGCTCGCGGCAGGCGCGATCGGCGTCGTCACGACGCTCTGCTGCGCGTGGCGGTGGACGGTCGTCGCACGCGGCCTCGGCCTCCGCCTGCCCCTGCGCGTCGCCGTCGCCGCCTGCTACCGCTCGGTGTTCCTGAACCTGACGCTGCCGGGGGGCGTCGCCGGAGACGTCCACCGCGGCGTCGCTCACGGCCGCGACGTGCGCGACGTCGGCCGCGCCCTTCGCGGCGTCGCCTGTGAGCGCGCCGCAGGCCAGGTCGTGCAGGGCCTGCTGACGATTGCCGTCCTCCTGGCGCTGCCGTCGCCGGTGCGCTCGTCGATGCCGTTCGTCCTGGCAGTGCTGGTCGCGGCGGCCGCCGGCCTCGTCCTCCTCGGGTGGGTACGTGCCGGCGCCGGCTCGCGGCTCGCCCGAGCCCGGGACGCGGTGGTCGCAGACGTCCGCGCCGGGCTGCTCGGTCGGAAGACGCTGCCCGCGGTGGCGCTCGCCTCGGCGGTCGTGGTGGTCGGCCACACCGTCACGTTCGTCGTCGCCGCCCGGACGACGGGCGTCGACGCGTCGACGGCGCGCCTGCTGCCCCTGGCGCTGCTCGCGCTGCTGGCGATGGTGCTGCCGAGCGTCGCCGGCTGGGGGCCGCGCGAGGGCGCCACCGCCTGGGTCTTCTCGTCGGCGGGCCTGGGGGCCGACCGAGGCGCCGCGACGGCCGTCGCGTACGGCGTCCTCGTGGTCGCCGCCGCTCTGCCGGGCGCCGTCGTGCTGCTCGCGGGGTGGCTGCCGCGGCGGCGACGGTCGTCGCCCTCGCGGCCCCCGCCCGTCCGCGTTCGCGCGAAGGAGGCCCTGGATGCGTGACCGCCCGTACACCCTGCTCTCCTGCAGCGTCTCGATCGACGGCCACATCGCCGGCGCCGCGTCGCGGCTGTTCCTGTCGAACGAGGCCGACTTCGACCGGGTCGACGCCGTCCGCGCGTCCTGCGACGCGATCCTCGTCGGCGCGGCGACCGTGCGGATCGACAACCCCCGGCTGCTCGTGCGCTCGCCCGCCCGCCGCGACGAGCGGGCCGCCAGGGGCCTCGCACCGTCGCCGACGAAGGTGACGGTGACGCGGCACGCCGAGCTCGACGCGCGCGCGGCCTTCTTCACCGCGGGCGACACGGAGAAGCTCGTCTACTGCGCGAGCCCGCTGGTCGCCGACGCGCAGGAGCGGCTCGGGAGGGTCGCGACCGTGGTCGACGGCGGCGCCGACGTCGAGATGCGCACGCTCAGCAGCGACCTCGCCGCGCGCGGCGTCGAGCGGCTGATGGTCGAAGGCGGCGCGACCGTCCACACCCAGTTCCTCACCGAGGACCTGGTCGACGAGCTGCAGCTCACGATCGCGCCGGTGTTCGTCGGCGAGGCGGACGCCCCGCGGTTCGTGCGCGACGGGCGCTTCCCGTGGAACCCGGGCCGCCGGGCGGAGCTGGTCGACGTCCGCAAGATCGGCGACGTGGTGCTGCTGCGCTACGCCCTCTCGTCGAGGTTCGAGGGAGGCTAGGGAGACGGATGACGACGCGACCTCCCCTCGCAACGATCCGAACCCAGATCGCGCTTCCCCTCCGGTTCGCCGACGGCTACGAGACGGACGCGCGGGTGTTCAGCTTCGACGGGCTCGTCGACGGCCGCGAGCACCTGGCCTTCGCCCTGGGCGATCGCGCCGCCGCCCTCCGGGGCGGCAGTCGCGCTGCCGTGCCGCTCATCCGCCCGCACAGCGAGTGCCTGACGGGCGACGTGTTCGGGAGCCAGCGCTGCGACTGCGGCGCCCAGCTGCGTGAGGCCGTCGAGCGGATCGCCGAGGCCGGCGGATACCTGCTCTACCTCCGCCAGGAGGGGCGGGGCATCGGGCTCTACTCGAAGCTCGAGGCGTACGCGCTCCAGGACACGGGCATCGACACCTACGAGGCGAACCTCGCGCTCGGCCACGGCGAGGACGAGCGCAGCTACGTCGTGGCCGCACAGATGCTGCACGCGCTCGGGGCGGCCCGCGTCTCGCTGCTCAGCAACAACCCCGACAAGGCGCGCCAGCTCCGCTCGTGCGGCGTGACGGTGGTCGAGGAGGTGCCGACGGGCGTGCACGTGTCCAAGGCGAACGTCCGCTACCTCGAGGCGAAGGCGCTCCGCGGCAAGCACACGCTTCCGATGCCGCTGCTCGAGTCGCCGGCTACGAGCCGAACGCGCTGAGGAAGCGGTTCCGGAAGGCGCTCATCGGCCAGAGGGGCGCGTCCGCGTTCGGGCGCATGCCGTTCACCCAGCCCCAGCCGGCGATCCGCTGCATCACCTTCGGATCCTTCGCGACGATCGAGATCGGCACGTCGTGGCCGGGGCTGCCCGAGACGACGCGCGAGGGCTGGTGGTCGCCGAGCACGATCAGCACGGTGTTCTTCGTGGCGTAGTGCGTGACGAAGGAGAACAGCGTCCGCATCGTGTACTCGATCGACGTCGAGTAGCCCTGCTGCGTGTCGGTGAGGCCGGCGCGGTCGATGGGCAGCCGGTTGAAGATCGATCCGTCGCCGACCCTGCTCCACGGGATGAACGGCGGGATGCGCGTCCAGGGCGTGTGGCTCGACACGAGGTCGATCTCCGAGAAGATCGGCGTCCGGTCGGGCTTCGACAGCTCGAGCCGCTGCAGCGCGAGCAGGACGTACTCGTCGGGCATCGACGCGAAGCCGTACTTCGGGCCGCGGTAGCCGAGGTCGCGCCGGTCGTAGATCGCGTCGTAGTGGTAGAAGCTCGTCCCCTCGGGCCAGGTCCGCGTGTTCGACGGCACGTCGGCGACCGACCGCCACCCGGCGCGCTCGAACGCCGTGGCGAGCGTCACGCGCTTGCTGTGGACGAGCTCGTCGTAGCGACCCTGGCTGTCCACCCAGGTGCCCGACTGCATCGACCCGTGCGCGAGCCAGCTGCCGCCGCCGAACGTCGACGACTCGAGCCAACCGCTGCGGGACGAGAACCCGGCGGCGGCGAGCTGCCTGGTGCCGGCGTCGACGACCGCATCCACGGCCGGGGAGAACGGGTAGCCGTCGAGGGCCAGCTTGCCGTAGCTCTCGACGAAGACGAGCAGCACGTCCTTGCCCCGCAGCGCGGTGAGGAGCTTGTCGCCGGGCGTGTTGCGGTAGCCGTCCCGCTCCAGCTCGGCGCGGAAGCGGGCCCGGTCCCGGAGGTCGTCCTGCACGGCGTGGACCTCGTCGACGGCCAGGTTGACCGCGCTCGCAGAGGCGATCCCCCTGCCGGAGAGGTCGGCGCCGAGCGCCCAGCAGGCCACCCAGACGGCGGCCAGCACCGTCGCGACCCGGAGGGTGTCCCGGCGGTGGCTGACGGCGACCCGCGTCACGCGGTGCACCGCCAGGGTGGGCAGGACCAGCGCCGCGGCGGCGAGCACCACGGCGGCGGCGACCGTCAGGTTGGCGTCGGTACGGCCGAAGGTGTCGCGCACGGTCTCGATGCCGATCGAGGCGTAGCTCCAGTCGTTGACCGGGTTGAAGGGCCGGTCGAAGGCGATGAAGAACCCGATGTCGAGCAGCTTCACCAGGACGACCAGCCCGAGCGCCGGCCCGACCACCCAGGGGACGAGCCGCCGGACGCGGGCGGGCAGGACGGCCGCCAGCACGACGACGGCGATCCCCTCGAGCGGGAGGCGCACGAACGAGCCCGGCGTGAGCCGCCACGGCTGGATGGGCGCGACCAGGGCGGCCCAGACGACGGCGAGGGCGAGCACCGTGAGGACGAACGCCGTGACGGGATCGCGGTCGCGGGCGGCGGGCCGCCGGCCGGGGTCCCGGCGGTGACGCCACAGCCACCAGACGTCGCGGCCGAACGACTCGGCGAGCAGGGCGAGCGCGAGCGCGAGCAGAACGCGCATCGCGGTCTCCGGCACGACCTCGGCCGCGGCGACGACGAGCACGATCCCCTGGGCGGCCGCGACGACCTTCCGCCAGTCGCGGCGCGGGAGCGGCGCGCGCATCCAGTCGAACGCCCAGCCGGCGGCGAGGAACGCGTACCGGGCAACGCCGATCGCGAGCACCCAGGCGCCGGCCGACGGGGCGACGTCCACGCTCAGCGCGAGGATCAGGAAGGCGTCCACCTCCCCGTCGAGCCAGGCGCCGAGCGCGGACGTCGTGCACGTGCGGCGGGCGACGCGACCGTCGACGAAGTCGAGCGCGAGCGCGACGCAGGCAAGGCTCACGAGGGGAGCGAGCGGCACGTCGCGCTCGAGGGAATGCGCCGTCAGCGCGGCGACGCCGACGGCCAGGCTCGCGCGGGCGAACGTCACCCAGGTCGCCGGGCCGAGCCGCGCAGCCGGATCGCGCAGCAGTGCGGAGGCGAGCGCGACGTCCAGCGTCAGCGCCGACACGACGCCGGCGGCCCAGCCCGCGCGTCCGAGCCCGACCGTCTCCGCGAGCGCCGTCAGGAGCAGCAGCTGGGCCGCGAGGCCCACCGGTGGCCCGGAGGCAGCGCGCAGCGTCGGTCCGCGATCCGACATCCGAACCGAACTACTCGTTGCGCCGTACATCGGTTTGTGAGGCCCGCGTGAGGCAGGACGAGCGCCGCCCGTTCGACGAGGCCCTGCGGCGGGCCCGGGAGGCGGCCTACGAGCCGGGCGAGTGGGTCGAGCAGGAGAGCTTCATGCGCGCGGGCGAGATCCGGACGCTCGCGGAGCGTGCGGGCGTCGGGCCGGGCGTGTCGGTGCTCGACCTGTGCTGCGGCGTCGGCGGCCCGGGGCGGCTCGTGGCGCGGGAGCTCGGCTGCAGCTACCTCGGCGTCGACGCGAGCGAGAGCGCCGTCGAGCTGGCCCGGGCGCGGGCCGACGGCCTGCCGTGCCGGTTCGAGGTCGCGGAGGTGCCGCCGCTGCCGGCCGGCGTGTTCGACGTGGTGCTCCTGCTCGAGACGATGCTCGCGTTCTCCGACAAGGAGCTGCTCGTGCGGGCGGTCGCCCGCTCGCTGCCCGTCGGCGGCCGCTTCGCGTTCACCCTCGAGGCGGGTGCGCCCCTCACCGAGTCCGAGCGCGCCCGCATGCCCGACGCGGACACGGTCTGGCTCACGCCGCTCGACGAGCTGCGTGCGATCCTCGACCGTGTCGGGCTGGCCGTTCGCTGGCACGCGGACTGGAGCCGATCGCACCAGGCCGTGGCGGCTGCCCTGATCGACGCGTTCGCCGCCGACGCGACGGCGATCGCCTCGGTCGTCGGACGGCCGGCCCTCGACGACCTCCTGGCCGCCCACCGGCTCTGGCGCGACTGGCTCGAGACGGGACGCGTCCGCAAGATCGCCCTCGTGGCGGAGCGGCTGTGATCGCGGCGGCCGTCGCCGCCGTCGCGCTGACCCGCGGCCCGGTCGCCGAGAGCGTCACGCAGCGCAGCGCGGTGATCTCGTTCCGCACGTCGACGCCGGCGCACGCGGTCGTGACGCTCGGGCCCGGAGTCCGCGTCGACGCGGGCGCCGGCGTCGGCCACGTCGCGAGGCTGACCGGCCTGACGCCGGGGCGGCGCTACGCCTACGCCGTCCGGGCCGGCCCGGCCGTGCTGGCCGCAGGCCGGTTTCGCGCCGCCCCGGCGGGGCCTGCGCGGTTCACGTTCGCGGTCGTCGGCGACTTCGGCAGCGGGAACGCGAACGAGACGGCGGTCGCGTCGCTGATCCGGTCCTGGCGGCCCGACTTCGTGCTCACCGTCGGCGACAACGCCTACCCCGAGGGCTCGGCCGCGCTGCTCGACCGCGACGTCTTCGGCCCGTACGCCGCGCTCATGCGCCGGGCGGCGTGGTTCCCCGCGCTCGGCAACCACGACGTCAAGGCCGACGGCGGCAGGCCCGAGCTCGAGGCGTTCCACTCGCTCGGCAGCGAGCGCTGGTACCGCTTCACGTGGGGGAACGCCGCGTTCACGGTGCTCGACTCGGACGTCTCGGTCGGCCCTCGCTCGCCGCAGCTGGCCTTCGCGCGGCGGGCCCTGGCGCTGCCGTCGTGCTTCCGGTTCGCCGCGTGGCACCACCCGCCATGGGAGCCGCCGGGCGCGCGCCTCTCGCCCGGTCTGCGGGCCACCATCGTCCCGCTGGTCGAGCAGGACGGGGTCCAGGTCGTGTTCGAAGGCCATCTCCACGCGTACGCGCGCAGCCGCCCGCGCCGGGGCGTGCTGTACGTGGCCGTGGGGACGGGCGGCGCCGAGCTCGAGCACGACGCGGACCAGCTGACGATCCCGCAGGCACGCGTCGTCCAGGGCCGCTTCGGCGCGCTGCGGGTCGACGTCGCCGGCCGGGTCGCGCGCTTCCGCTACGAGACGGTGGACGGGCGCGTGCGCGACGCCTTCCGTCTGGCCTGCTCCTGATCGCGGGCGCAGGCGGGGGACGGCGTCGGCCAGGGACCGAGAACGCGCTACCGTGGCCGATCCGAGCGAACCGACCAGGAAGGAGGTGAGGCGCCATGCTGGCACTCACCGACAGTGCGGTCGAGGCTGTCAAGGACATCGTCTCGTCGGCCGAGGAGATCGCCGAGACCGGCGGGCTGCGGGTGGTCGCCGAGCAGGCCCCGGCCGGGGCGAGCCTGCGGCTCAGCGTCGCCGCGTCGCCCGCCGAGGAGGACGAGGTCGTCGAAGAGCAGGGAGCCCGGGTCTTCCTCGAGCCCGCGGCGGCCGAGCTGCTCGGGGACAAGGTGCTCGACGCCAGCGTCGAGCAGGATCAGGTCGCCTTCACGATCCTGGACCAGAGCGGCGAGTAGCGCGGTCCCCGCGGCGCGACGCTGCGGCTCAGTCGGGCGGGCCCATCCCGGGCAGCCCGTCCCAGGCCCGAGCCGCCGTCACGGGCAGCCCGGCGGCGCACCATGCCGCGAAGCCGCCCTCGACGTCGCCCGCCTCCCGGCCGAGGTCGGCGAGCGTCGCCGCTGCGAGGACCGACGAGTAGCCGTGATCGCAGACGAGGATCAGCATCCGGCCGTCGAGCTCGGTGTTGCGCCACTCCCGGGAGGCGACGCGCCACTCGAGCACCGTGCGCGGCACGTGATAGGCGCCGGGAATCGCCCCGTGCCGGTCGCGTGCGTCCTGGGCGCGGATGTCGAGGATCGCAGCCTCCGCCGCGAGCGCCTCGGCCGGCGTGAAGCGGCGGATGCGCCCGGCCGCCGCGGTGAGGAGATCGTCGAGCGTCCGCGGCATCGCCGGAACGGTAACCCCGCCCCGAGCTCCCGTACCTGGGCCATCGCTCCCTGCCGTCACGCAGCGTCGGATCGGCAGGCTTGACAGCGTCTCGTGGTGCTGTACATCACCGCGCCGCGCTTGACTCAGACCCAGGTCGTCGTTTATTCATACTGAACAGTGACCAGCAGCCACGACCCGCGCCGGCCCGTGGGCTTGATCGGTCTCGGCAACATGGGCGCGGCGATCGGCGAGCGCCTGCTCGAGGCGGGCTGGGACCTCGTCGTGCACAACCGGACCGCCGAGAAGGCCCGCCCGCTCGCGGACCGCGGCGCGCGCGTGGCGGACTCGCCGGGCGAGGTCGCGGCCGCCGTCGACGTGGTGCTGACCTCGCTGGCGGACGACGACGCGGTCGAGTCGGTGGCCGCCGCGGTCGCCGCGGCCGCGCAGCCGGGCACCGTCCTGGTGGACATGAGCACCATCTCGCCGCAGGCCTCGGCGCGCGTCGCCGCGCTGGCGCAGGAGGCGTCGCTGCTCTACCTGCGGGCCCCGGTCAGCGGCAACCCCGCGGTCGTCCGGGCGGGCAACCTCACCTTCATCGTCTCGGGCCCGGCCGAGGCGCGCGGCCGAGCCGAGCCGGTGCTGCTCGCGATCGGCCGTGCCGTTCACGACGTCGGCGACGGCGAGCAGGCGCGGATCGTGAAGCTCGCGATCAACCTCGTGCTCGCCGGCCTCGCGCAGCTCATGGCAGAGGCGCTCGTGCTCGGCGAGGCCTCCGGCGTGTCGCGCGCCGCCCTGCTCGAGACGATGGGCGACTCCGCCGTCGGCGCCCCCTTCGTCAAGTACAAGACCGAGCCGCTGCTCCGCGACGACTACTCGGCGACCTTCACGACGAGCCTGATGGAGAAGGACCTCGACCTGGTGCTCGAGGCCGCCGAGGCGGCGGGGGTCTCCCTGCCGGTGGCGGGCGAGCTGAAGGCGCACGTGCGGGCGGCGATCGAGGCGGGCTACGGCGACGACGACTTCATGGCGCTCTTCCCGCACCTGCAGGCCGCGTCTGGCGAGGCGGTCCGCTGATGCGGCACCGGACGATCGGCTCCCCCGACGCGACCCGCGCGGTCGACTGGGAGCAGCGGGTCGACTTCCCGCGCCTGCGGCGCGAGCGCCTCGAGCGCGCCAAGGCTGCCCTCGAGGCGTCGGATCTCGGCGCGCTCCTGCTCTTCGACCCGAACAACATCCGCTACGTCACGAGCACCCACATCGGCGAGTGGGCGCGCGACAAGAACGCCCGCTACGCGCTGCTCCCGCGCGGCGGCGACCCGATCCTGTGGGACTTCGGCTCCGCCGCGAGGCACCATCAGCTCTTCGCGCCGTGGCTCCCGCCCGAGAGCTTCCGCGCGGGCGTCGCTCCGATGCGCGGGGCGATGCCGGTCGAGACGGGCATTCCCGACCGCCTCGGCGAGCGCATCGCGCACGAGCTGCGCGAGCACGGGCTCGAGGGCGAGCCGCTCGGCATCGACATGACGGACATGCTCACCGTCGAGGCGCTCCGCCGCGCCGGCGTCGAGGTGACCGACGGCTCGCAGGTGGTGCTCGAGGCGCGCAAGATCAAGACGCCGGATGAGATCGCGCTGCTCGACCAGGCGGCCGGGCTCGTCGACGCCGTCTACGAGGAGATCTACCGGATGCTGCGGCCCGGCATCTACGAGCACCAGATCGTGGCGCGGGCCAACGAGCTGCTCTTCGAGATGGGCTCGGAGCACGTCGAGGCGATCAACGCCGTCTCGGGCGACCGCTGCAACCCGCACCCGCACGTCTTCTCCGACCGGCTCCTGCGCCCGGGGGACCAGGCCTTCTTCGACATCATCCATTCGTTCATGGGCTACCGGACGTGCTACTACCGCACGTTCAACGTCGGCGGCGTGAGCCGGGCCCAGCTCGACGCGTACGAGCGCTGCCGCGAGTGGCTCGACGCGGCGATCGCCCTCGTCCGGCCCGGCACGACCACCGACCGCATCGCCGAGGTGTGGCCGACGGCGAAGGAGCTCGGCTTCGACGACGAGGAGACGTGCTTCGGCCTCCAGTTCGGCCACGGCATCGGCGTCGGCCTCTACGAGCCGCCGATGATCTCCCGCGTGCACTCGCTCGACCACCCGGTCGAGATCGAGGAAGGCATGGTCTTCGCCCTCGAGACGTACTGCGCCGCCACCGACGGCCGCTCGGCAGCCCGCATCGAGGAGGAGGTCGTCGTCACCGCGACCGGGTGCGAGGTGATCACGCGCTTCCCCGCCGAGGAGCTGCTCGTCGCCGGGAAGATCTACGTCCGCGGCGCCGACCTCGTGCGCGACGGCGAGGCCGGCGGCAACGGGGTCGCGAGCGCGGTCGCCGCGTCGGCCGTCGTCGGGGACGGCGGGTGAGCGGCGACTCGGGCACGCGTCACCTCGCGGACGGGCTGCCGTCGTACCGCCTCGTGCGCCGCGAGGACGTCGAGCTCGCCGACGCGCTGCCCGGTCGCTCCAGCGGGCTGAAGAGCTGCCGTCTCGTCGGCGGCTCCCTCGGCTCGACCCACATGGCGCTGACCCTCGTCTCGCTCGCCGGCGGGCACGTCGACACGCACGTCCACTCGTTCGAGACCGGCTTCTACGTCCTCGAGGGCGAGCCGGTGCTCTACCTCGACGGGCGCGGCGTGCG
>DASZWI010000086.1:0-12354 GCA_035546715.1 Gaiellaceae bacterium
GCGCTCGGCTTCTTCGGTCTCGGCACCGGCTACCTGATCTACGGCCCGCAGGAGTTCTTCGGGATCTCGCTGAAGAATCGCGGGCTCGATCTCGCGAGCGGCGTCTGGGGCATCTGGATGCCGGGCTTCCTGCAGTTCCTGGCCGGCACGTACATCTGGGTCGGCCTCATCTGGTTCCACACGTTCCGGGAGCCGCCGCTCTACATGGCTGCGCTCGCGTTCACGGCATACGGCGTCCACTGGTTCGCGATCGGCATCGGCCGAGCGTGGAACGGTGACCCGCGCACGAACGGCTTCATGTCGCTCGGCTTCATGTCGATCTCGGCGCTCGGCATCGTGGTGTTCTTCCACAACCACGACAACCCGGTCGGCGGGCTGTTCATCGGCCTGCTCGGCGTCTACGTCAGCGAGTTCTTCGCCAGCCTGTTCGTCCGGGCCGAGCAGACGGCCGACGGCGTGTACGTCGTCCCGCCGAAGGAGAAGACGCCCATCGGCGAGCTCGGCGAGCGCGCCCTCGGGTTCTTCCACCTCGGCACAGGGCTCTGGCTCCACTACCTCACGTGGGCCGTCGTCCTCAACTTCACCTGCGGGTACGACCTGCCCGTCTGACGGAGCAGGTAGAACCCACGGCCCATGCGGCCGTGGCGAGAGAGCGTCCTCTACCAGGTCTACCCACGCTCGTTCGCCGATTCCGACGGCGACGGCGTGGGTGACCTGCCGGGGATCGTCGACCGGCTCGACCATCTCGCCTGGCTCGGCGTCGACGGCATCTGGCTGAGCCCGACCTTCCCTTCGCCGAACGCCGACTGGGGCTACGACGTCGCCGACTACTACGGCGTCCATCCGGACTTCGGCACGCTCGACGACCTCGACCGGCTGATCGCCGCCGCCCGCGAGCGCGAGATCCGCGTGCTGCTCGACCTCGTCCCGAACCACACCTCCGAGCGGCACTCGTGGTTCGCCGAGCGCCCCGACTACTACGTCTGGTCGGACGACGTCCCGAACAACTGGACGTCGATCTTCACCGGCGGCTCCGCCTGGCGCCTCGACGCCTCGCGCCGCCGGTACTACCTCCATCAGTTCACCCCGCAGCAGCCCGACCTCGACTGGTGGAACCCCGAGGTGCGCGAGGAGTTCGAGCGCATCCTCCGCTTCTGGTTCGACCGCGGCATCGGCGGGTTCCGCATCGACGTCGCGCACTCGCTGATCAAGGATCCCGAGCTTCGCGACCAGGACCCGAAGCTGCGCGAGCAGACCTCGAACCTCCCCGCCGTCCACGAGATCTACCGCCGCTGGCGGGCGATCGCCGAGGAGTACCCGCAGGAGCCGATCCTGATGGGCGAGACCTACGTCGACCTCGACCACCTGCCTGCGTACTACGGCAACGGCCACGACGAGCTCCACCTCGCGCAGTGCCTGCCGTTCGTGAACGCGAAGTTCGAGCTCGACCAGCTCCGGCCGATCGTCGAGCGCGTGGAGGCCGACCTGCCGCCGGGCGCGACGCCGTGCTGGTTCGCCTCCAACCACGACCACTCGCGGCTGGCCACCCGGTGGGCCGGCGGCGACGAGCGCAAGGCGCGCGCCGTGCTCTTCCTCCTGCTGACGCTGCGCGGCGTGCCGATCCTCTACCAGGGCGACGAGCTGGCCCTGCTCGACGGCGAGGTGCCGCCGAGCCGCGTCACGGACGTCGCCGACCCGCCGCGCGACCCCGAGCGGACGCCGCTGCCCTGGACGCCGACCGGCGAGGAGTGGCGCGAGCCGTGGCTCCCGCTGACCGACACGAGCCGGAACGTCGCCGGCCAGCGCGACGACCCCGACTCGACGCTGCACTACGTCCGCGACCTGATCCGCCGCCGCCGCGCGTTCGCCGGCGCGCCGTACGAGACGCTGCCGAGCAAGGCGCCGGTGTGGGCCTACCGCCGCGGCGAGGCGACCTGCCTCCTCAACCTGAGCGCGAGGCCGGCCCGTCACGAGGACGTGGAGCTCGCCCCGTGGGAGGGGCGGATCCTCTAGCTCAGGCCGAGCTCGACCGGCACGCCGCCGGCGAGCGTCTGGTACACGACGCAGTAGCGCCGCGTCAGCTCGAGCAGCTTGTCGATCTGCTCCTCGCTCGCGTCGTGCTCCAGGTCGAACAGGAGCCGGATCGCCGTGAAGCCGACAGGCGCCTCCCTGTCGACGCCGAGCGTGCCGCGGAAGTCGAGGTCGCCCTCGGCGCGCACCGAGCCGGTCACCGGGATCTCCAGCGACGTGGCGACCGAGCGCAACGTCACGCCGGCGCAGGCGACGAGCGCCTCGAGCAGCATGTCGCCCGAGCAGGCGAGCATCCCGTTGCCGCCGGTCGCGGGATGGAGCCCGGCCTCGACGAGCGCGCGGCTCGTCGCCACCGAGCAGGCGATCCCGTCCTCGAGGCTGCCCTCGGCCTTCAGCGTGACGAGCGCTGTCTCGGGCTCGTCGCGGTAGCGCTGCTTGATCGGCGCCTGGATGGCGCGCAGCTCGTCGCGGTCCATGCGCGTGAGGCTAGCTGCCGGCCGGCGGGTGCCGGCCCAATCCGATCCACGGCGGCCGACGTATGTGACGGCGACCGACCTCCTCTCCCCTGGAGCGAGGTGGTGCGACCGCTCTGCTCGACCGCGAACGGCTGGGCGTGTTGCAACCCGGGGTGTCCGTCGCTGCCGCAGGCGACGGGCACCCTTGGGGGGTTCTTCAGCCGAGCCCGCGCGCCGGGCCGAACCACACTTTGTGTTGACTCAACACAAGGAGCGAACAGACGGCCCTCGACCCGGCTCGGGTCAGAGGCCCAGCAGGAAGGCGCGCTCGCCGCCTCGCCAGCGGACGTCGAGCTGCAGCGAGCAGCGCGCGAGGAGCGACACCGCGGGCGGGTTGTCGCCCTGCACCGTCGCCTGGAGCCAGACGATGCCCGCGGCGCGGGCGTCGGCGGCCAGCTCGCGCGTGAGCGCGGTGCCGACGCCCCGGCTCTGGTGCTCGTCCGCGACGGCGCACGCCACCTCGGCGCTCGGGCCGCGGCGGACGAGCTGCGCGAGCCCCGCCGGCTCGGGATCGCCGTCGACGTACGCGACGAGCGAGTGGTGCGTCGCATCGACCCGGGCCAGCGCCTGGAGCTCGATCTCCGAGAGCCGCGGCTTCGCGCCGCCGAAGCGCCGCGCGCGCGACCGTGCCCCGAGCCGGTCGAAGAGAGCCTGCACCGTCGCCGTGTCGCCGTCTCGCAGCGGGCGAATCGTGATCCGGTCGGCGTAGCGAGCGTGCATCCCTCGATGGTGCGGGTCGCGGGCCATGCTGCGCCTCGCCGCGACGGGCCATCTTTCGCTGATGGCCCGCACGGGCCATTAGCATCTCGGGTGATGGAGCAGGAGGTCCGCTTCCTGCAGGTCGACGGCCACCGGCTCGCGTACGCGACGACCGGCGAGGGCCCGCTGCTCGTGTTCGGCGGCCGCTGGGTCAGCGACCTCGAGGCGGAGTGGCGCGAGCCCGGTCCGCGCGCCTTCTTCGAGGAGCTGGCGCGCACCCACCGGGTCGTCCGCTACGACCGGATCGGCTGCGGCCTCTCCGAGCGCGACGCGCTGCCCGGCCCGGAGACGGAGGCGCGCTCGCTCGCCGCCGTGCTGAAGGCGTGCGGGCCGGAGCCGGCCGTCGTCTTCGCGTGCTCCTGCGCGACCATCGCCGCGGCGAAGGTGGCCGCGGCCCACCCGGAGCTCATCCGGAAGCTCGTCTTCTTCGGCGGCTGGATCGCCCGCGACGACATCCCCGAGCCGACGCGGCGCTCGCTGGTCGAGTTCGCCCGCACGAGCTGGCCGCTCGCCGCGCAGATGCTCGCCGGGCTGTTCGCGCCGGGCGGGAGCGGCGCCGAGATCGCCGAGATCAGCCGCGGCAAGCGCCACGCGGCCTCGGCCGAGGTGGCCGCCGCCTACCTCGAGCTCGGGCTGACCTGCGACCTGCGCACCGTGCTGCCGCGCGTCTCCCAGCCCGCGCTCGTGCTCCACCGGCGCGGCGACAAGACCGTGCCGATCGCGCACGGCCGCGCACTCGCGGCGGCGCTGCCGAACGGACGCCTGGTCACGCTCGGCGGCTCGGCGCACCTGCCCTGGCTCGGCGACAGCCGCGAGACGTTCCGGGCGCTCGCCGGCTTCCTCGACGACCGGCCCGCGACGGCGCCGAACGGCAAGTCGCCGCTCTCGCTGCGCGAGACCGAGGTGCTCCGCCTCGTCGCCTCGGGGCTGTCGAACCGCGACATCGCCTCCGCGCTCGTGCTCAGCGAGCACACCGTGCACCGTCACGTCGCGAACATCCTGCGCAAGCTCGCCCAGAGCACGCGGGCCGCGGCCGCCGCGCACGCGACGCGCGCCGGGCTCATCTAGCCGGTCGGCCGCGGCCGGCGACGCCGCAGTGTCGCCGTCCGCGCGAACCGCCGGCGCGGGCGGCGGCGCCGCAGGAGCCGCCGCCCGCAACCGAACGGCTCCCAGCGGCACTGAAATGGGGAGGCGTGCCGCCGGAAGCGTTGCCCGATCCGAGCACGAGTCTCGCGCGCTCCCGTAGGCATCCCGGTACAGCTCGGTATGAATCCGGTCTGAAGCAGCTCGCTCGACACGCGGCCGGGCCGCGCGGCGTCAACTCCTGCTACTGCGCGTCGAAGACGATGCGCTCGGGCGGCTGCTTCGGCAGGATCGAGTCGACGTAGGAGCGCACGGCCTCCTCGATGCCGACGTCCTTGCCGGCCTTCTCCGACAAGAACCAGCGGTGCTCGAGCACCTGGTGGAACACCTCGGCCGCAGGCAAGCGCGCCCAGCCCGTGTCGGGCACCGCCGAGATGGTCGGCTCGAACACCTCGTCGCGCCAGCGCGACGCGACGACCGACTCCGAGAGCGGCCGGCCCTCCTGCTTCTCGAGCGCGACGCGGTAGCGCTTGAGGTCGTTGAGCATCCGCCGGGCCTGGTTCTCCTCGGCGTCGAGCCCGGTCAGCCGCAGCAGGCGGTGCCGGTGGTGGCCCGGCTCGACGACGTGCGGGTCGAGCTGCATCCGGTAGCCCTCGGGCGTCGCCTGCAGCTCGATCTCGTCGACGTCGAAGCCGAGCGCGTTCAGCCGCTCGAGCCGCTCGGTGAGCTTGTAGCGCTCGTCGGTGCCGAACGACTCCTCCCGCGTCAGCTCGGTCCACAGCGCGTCGTACCGGGCGACGATCTCCTCGGCGAGCTCGTCGGGGTCGAGGTCCGGCGGCAGTCCCACCTCGGCCTCGACGTCGAGCAGCTCCCCGAGCACGTTCAGGCGTGCGATGTCGAGGTCGTAGCTGCGCTGCCCGTCGGAGAGCCGGCCGTGGAGCTCCCCGGTCTCCGCGTCGACGAGGTAGGCCGAGAGCGCCCCCGCGTCGCGCCGGAACAGGGTGTTCGAGAGGGAGCAGTCGCCCCAGAAGAACCCGCGCAGGTGCAGGCGCGCGAGCAGCTCGACGAAGGCGTTCAGCAGGTGCGTCCGCAGGTCGGGGATCGCGCGTCCGGCGAACAGCGCACGGTAGGGGAGCGAGTACTCGAGGTGGCGCGTGATCAGCACTGCGTCCAGGTCGTCCTCCCGCCCCGTGACGAGACCGACGGCCTCGACCACCGGGAGGCCCTGCTCCTCGAGGGAGCGCAGCAGCCCGTACTCCCTCCGTGCCGGCCGCTCGGGCAGCTCCTTGACCGCGTAGAGCGCGCCGCCGTACTCGACGAAGCGCACCACGTGGCGGCTGATGCCGCGGATCACCTTGACCAGCCGCTCCGACTGCCACTCCTCCAGCGGCTCCTGCCACGGGAGGTCGAGGAAACTCGGGTGCCCCGTCCGGACGACGAGCTGGAAGCGGCCCGGGCCGGCGGCCGTCATCCCCGCTCGATCGACGAGTTGACGAACGCGCGGACGCCGCCGGGGCTGGCGACGATCGTGTTGTGGTCGACCGTCGCCTCGCCGTAGAAGTACGACTCGATCGCGACGCCGCCCGCCGACGGATCCTCGGGGTCGGCGACCCGCGTGCCGGCGATCGTGTTGTGCTTGATCTCGCACATCGAGTGGTCCATGCAGGAGATGCCGATGCCGCGCGCGCCCTCGACGTCGTTCCCGCTGGCCATGTCCATCGACATCTCGCCCAGCAGGATGCCGCGCACGCTGGTGTCGCTGACGTGGTTGTCCATGATGTCGACCATCGACGAGTGCGTCGCGATCCCCTCGCGCGTGCCCGACACGTGGCAGCCGGAGACCATGCTCATCGACCGGCCCATCGAGTACGAGATCAGGATCCCCGTCACGAGCGGCCCGGCGGGCGCCGACACCGAGCAGTCGTGGATCATCACGCCCGCGTCGAGGGCGCGGATGCCGTCGAGCTGCGAGCGGAGGACGCGGACGTGGTCGAGCATCACGTGGTCGGCGTGCTCGACGTTGATGCCGTACTCGCCGCCGACCACCGAGACGTGGCTGATCGTGACGTGGTCGGCGTGGACGACGATGCCGCCGCGGACGATCCCGCCGACGAGCTTCTCGGAGCGCGTGATCACGAGCGGCCCCTGGACGACCCCGTGCAGGTGGACGGTCGGCGGCAGGACGGCGTACGCCGCCCCGAGGCCGCCCACCAGCGTCAGCGCGACCGCCGCGGCCGTCACGACGCCTGCACGGCCGAGCTCGCCGCCCGCCTCGGCGTAGTCGAGCCGCAGCCGCGGGAAGAGGGCGTGGCCGGACACCTGGCCGGAGAGCCACGCGACCCCATAGAGGAGGAGCGCCTCCCAGAGCGGCGGCGGCATCTCCCACAGGAGGCGCATGGCGCCGTAGGTCAGGCCGAGCTCGAGCGCGCCGAGCGGCACGGCCGCCCAGGCCGGCTGGTAGGCCAGGGCCCGGTGGTAGACGCCGGCGTCGAGCGCGAGGCCGATCGCCAGCATCAGCGCCACGAGCTCGATCGCCCACCAGCGCTGGAGGGCCAGCGCCACCACGAGCGCGGGCACCGCCGCGCCGAGGCGCGACTGGATGCGGCCGCTCAGCGTGTACGACATGCGCGGCGCAGGAAGGCGCGGGCGGCGTACTTCGCGCCCGCGAGGGTGTCGGCGGCGGGGAAGGCCCACTGCGCGGCGATGCCCGCGAGCGCGAGCGTCCGGTCGGGGCCGGTGAGCGCGGGGACGGTGCAGTCGGGGTCGACCAGGATCCACCGGTCGTGCGTCGCGAGGTCGTGCTCGGCCACGAGCCGCGCCAGCAGCGGGTCCTCCGCGTACCCGGAGCGGAAGCCGGTGGCGCAGATCACCTGCGCGGCGCCGTTCGGCGCCCGCTCGACCCGGAACCGGCCCTCCCGCTCGGCGCGCAGCAGCGGCTCGTCCCAGGCGCGGCCCGGCGGGTACGAGGGGGCGGCGAGCTCCCGCAGCCGGGCGGCGCGCCGCTCGACGCCGAGCGCGTGGTACGGCGCCAGACCGCGGCGCGAGAAGAGCGGCCGCGGCGCGTTGAGCGGCCGGCGCAGCGGCTCGCGGCGGCGGATCGAGACGACCTCGGCGCCCGCGGCGAGCGCGTTCAGCCACTCGGTGGCGGCGGCCATCCCCGCGCCGACGACGGCGACCTTGTCGGCGTACTCGTGCGGCTCGTACGCGTGCACGGCGCGCGGGTCGGAGGCGTACGGCTCGGGCATCGACAGCCCCGGATGGCCGGTCGCGACGAGCACGTGGGCGAACGGCCCCTCGCCGTCGACCTCGAAGCCGCCGTCGACCGCCGCGATCCGCTCGACGCGGCGCTCGCGGAAGCTCTCCGCCCAGCCGCTGCGGTCGCGGACGCGCTCGGCGTGGCGCAGGAAGAGGTCGACCGATGGGTGGTAGCGGTTCGAGACGGTCTGCCAGAGCGCCCGCGGGCGCGCCTCGCGCAGCGCGAGGCCCGGCCAGGCCGGCGCGGCGACGTGCCCGTCCGACTCGGAGCGCATCCGCCGCTGCCGGATCGCCGCGGCGCGGCCGCGCCACACCTCGGTCGGGTCGGCGTGCGTCCCGAAGACGGCGATCTCCCCGGCGGCGATCCCCCCGTGACGCAGCGTCGCGTACGCGGTGAGCGCTGCCAGGCCGCTGCCCACGACGGCACACCGTTCCACGCCCACAGGTTAAGCGTCCTTTACTTGACCGAGCCGGCGAGCAGTCCCTGCACGAAGTACCGCTGGAACGCGAGGAACACCGCCAGCGGGAGGATCAGGGAGATGAACGACGCCGGCGCGATGATGTCGATGCTCGTCCCGAACTCGCGCAGCTGCCCGGCGATCCAGACCGTGATCGGCGTCGTGTTCTGCCCGAACGTCAGCGCGACGAGCAGGTCGTTCCACGTCCACAGGAACTGGAAGATCCCGAGCGACGCGATCGCCGGCAGGCCGAGCGGCAGGATCAGGCGCAGGAAGATGCGGATCTCCGACGCGCCGTCGATGCGCGCGGACTCGAGGATGTCCTTCGGCAAGCCGACGAAGAAGTTCCGCAGGAGGAAGATCGCGAACGGCAGCCCGAACGCCGTGTGGAAGAGCGCGATGCCCTCCCACGTGTCGAACAGGCCCACCTTGTCGTAGAGGC
The DNA here is from genome assembly GCA_035546715.1 of Gaiellaceae bacterium. GTDB lineage: Bacteria > Actinomycetota > Thermoleophilia > Gaiellales > Gaiellaceae > PALSA-600. Next base: position 8,544 of record DASZWI010000086.1, read on the forward strand.
GGAACATGGGGATCAGGGCCATCTGGATCGGCACCACCAGCAGCCCGATCACGCCGATGAACAGCCAGTCGCGCCCCGGGAAGTCGAGCCACGCGAACGCGTAGCCGGCCATCGCGCCGATCACGACGACGAGGAAGGTGTTGCCGACCGCGATGTAGGCCGTCACCTTCAGCGCGGTGACGAGCCCGTGGTTCTGGAAGAGCTGGTGGTAGTTCGACCAGGTCGCGAGGCTGGGGTGCGCGAAGATCTGCCACCAGCCCTTCGACGCGAGCTCCGAGGCCGGCAGGATCGACGTGATGAAGAGGCCGACGGTCGGCACGAGCCAGAGCGCGCCGATCACCATCAGCAGGATGTGCACCGGCGCCTTCGCCGCGAGGCGGAGGATGCGCGCGGCCGCCGAGTCGCGCGGCGACGGGACGACGATCGACTCGGCTGCGGTCGCGGCCATCAGACCTCCCTCTTGAAGCGCCGGATGTTCAACAGGAGCACGGGGATCACGAGCAGGAACAGGAACACGGCGATCGCGGAGCCGACGCCGAAGTTCCCGCCGCCCTGGAAGGCCGTGTAGTACATCGCGAGCGCGATCACGTTCGCGTTCTGCTGGGTCGACTCGGGCGCGAGCGCATAGACGATGTCGAAGACCTTGAGGACGTTGATGATCATCGTGACGAACACCACGCTCAGCACCGGGGCGAGCAGCGGGACCGTCACGCGGCGGAACGTCTGCCACTCGGTGGCGCCGTCCGTACGCGCCGCCTCGAGGACGTCTCGAGGCATCGCGGACAGGCCCGCGGCGATCACGACCATCGCGAAGCCCGCCCAGATCCAGATGTAGGCGATCATCAGCGCCGGCGTGATCAGGCTCGGTCCGAGCCACGAGTAGCCGCCGAACGGCTTGGCGAACGTCGCCGCGCCGACGCCCGCCTGGTACGTGCCGGGCTTCAGCCCGGAGAAGTCGAAGGAGCCGTCGTCGTCGGTCCTCGTCTTCGCGACCGTCTTGCCGTTCTGCGACAGCTCGACCGTCACGCCGGGCAGGCCCTGCTCCTGGGTCTCGACCTTGCCCGGGACGCCGCCGCCCGGCTTGAAGTCGCGCCACACGGTGCCGACGATGTCGCCGCTCTTCGCCGGCGGCGTCACCGCCTGCTTCGCGCCCGACGGCACCTCGTCCGGCGGGATCGCCGTGAGCCCGAGCAGCGCGACGCCGCCCGGGTGCAGCGGCGTCTTCAGCATGAGCCCGCCGTGCGACGAGACCACGTTGGTCGTCGACGGCAGGGCCGAGGAGAGGACGCCCGACGGGCTGACGATGCCGGAGACCGTCTTGCCGAGCGCGTTGATCGCGCCCAGGTCCGGGTCCTGCTGGTACATGATCCGCCACGTCACGCCGGTGGCGAACGCGGAGATCGCCATGGGCAGGAACACGACGGTCTTGAACGCCACCGACCAGCGCACCCGCTCGGTCAGGACGGCGAAGATGAGGCCGACCGCGGTGACGAACGCCGGCACGACGGCGACCCAGATGGCGTTGTTCTTGATCGCCGTCTCGAGGCTCGACGTCGTGAACAGCGTCTTGTAGTTCGAGATCCCGACCCAGTGGCCGAGGAAGCCCTGCGGGCTGAAGAAGCTCCGGACGATCGTGTAGACAGCCGGGTAGACCATCCACACGCCCAGCAGGACGACCGCGGGCGCGAGGAACACCCCCGTCGTCAGGTACCTGCCGAGCCGTCCGGGCCCGGAGTCAGGGGGCGGAGCCGCCACGACCGGCGGCTCCGCGGTGATACCCCCGTGACTCAACTCCGTCCTACTTCTTGTACGCCTTCGCGGCTGCGGCCTCCAGCTTCTTCTGAATCCCCGACACGTCCTTCGGGTTCTTCAGGAACTGCTGGAAAAGGCCCCACTCGCCCTGGCCGGTGGTCGCGCCGAACGCCGGCGGCTGCTCGTCCGACATGTCGAACACGACCTGCTTCGCCGACAGGATCGGAGCCTCCGTCGCCCGGGTGATCGGATCCGGGTAGACGCTCGCCGGGACGTTGTGGTTGCCCGTCCCGAAGCCGCCTTCCTTCGCCCAGATCGTGGCGGCCTGCGGCGAGGCGAGGTACTTCACGAACGCCTCGATCGCCGGGTTGTCGCGGAACGTCACGAACAGGTCGCCCGCGATCTCGACCGCGCTGGCGTTCGCGCCCGGCGTGATCGACGGCCACGTGAACGTGTTGAAGCCGGTGCCGGCCTTCGACTTCGTCGAGGACGCGATCACGCCGCCCACGAAGTCGGCCTCGAACACCATCGCCGCCTTCGACGGCGAGCCGAACGCGTTCGTCACCGAGTCGTTGAAGCCGTACTGCAGCGCACCGGACGTCCCGCCGTACACGTTCGACGTGTCGCCGATGATCTTCGCCATCGTCTGCAGCGCCGTCGTGACCGACTTGTCGGTCCACTTGATCTTGTGCTGGCTCAGCTGGTTGTACTTCGCCGAGCCGAAGGTGCGCAGGTAGATGTTCTCGAACATGTCGGTAAGCGTCCACCCGTCGGCGCCGCCGATCGAGTAGGCGGGCACGCCGGACGCCTTGATCGTCGCGGCGTCCTTCAGCAGCTGCGAGAACGTCTTCGGCGCCGTCACACCGGCCGCCTTGAAGGCGGGCACGCTGTACCAGACCACCGACTTGTTGGCCGCCTTGAAGGGCAGCGCGTAGAGCTTGCCGTTGAACGTGCCGAGTTGCTTCCACGCCGGCGCGAAGTTCTTCGACATCACGCCCGACGCGTAGCCGATCGGCTTGAGCTTCCCCTGGTTCGCGAACTGCTGGATCGTGCCCGGCTGCGCGATGTCCGCCATGTCCGGCGGATGGCCGCCGGCGACGGCGGTCGCGAGCACGGTCGGCAGGTTGTTGCCGACCGGCTTGTAGTTCACGTGGACGTTGGGGTAGAGCTTGTTGAAGCCCTTGATCACGTCCTCGAAGTTCTTCTGGCCGGACGACGCCGTCCAGATGCCGTCGAAGCTGATCGAGCCGGAGACAGCCGTATTGACTCGCGCGCCTGCCGTGTGCCGGTTGGATGCGTTCGTCGTGGTCACACCGACGATGCCCGCGACCAGCGCGAGCAGTGCGACGAGCCCGAGGGCCACCATCCAGTGTCGCTTCACGTGTTCTCTCCTTTCGCCCTGCCGTAGATGCCGTTCCCAGTTTCCGGGTCGAAGAAGTGCAGCGCGCGGGTGTCGACCACGGCCGCGATCTGCTCTCCTTGTTGGACGCGCGAGCGGGCGCCGAAACGTCCGACGACGATCGCCTCGTTCTCGTTCGCCCCGATCGTCGGCCCCTCCTCGGGCGCGCCGGCGTCGCGCGCCAGCTCACGGATCTCGTCCGTCTCGGCCTGCGCGGCCTCGATCGCGAAGTGCGCCATGATCTCGGAGCCGAGCGCCTCGCGCAGCTCGAGCCTGCCGTGGAGGAGCCGGTCCTGCGGCGCGCCGGTCTCGAGCGCCGCGTCCTCGAGGTCCTCGGGGCGGATGCCGATGATCACCGTCTGCCCGATGTAGTCCTCGAGGCCCGGCCGGCTCTCGGTCGTCTCGGGGCCGAGCGTGATCGTCTGCTTGCCGATCGTCGCCGTGAGGTCGCCGTTCGAGCGGGCGATCGTCGCGTCGAGCATGTTCATGGCGGGGCTGCCGATGAAGCCGCCCACGAAGAGGTTGACCGGCCGGTCGTAGAGCGTCTGCGGGTCGTCGACCTGCTGCAGCTCGCCCTTGCGCATGACGGCGACCCGGTCGCCCATCGTCATCGCCTCGACCTGGTCGTGCGTGACGTAGATCGTCGTCACGCCGAGGTCG
>DASZWI010000087.1:0-11804 GCA_035546715.1 Gaiellaceae bacterium
CTGGACAGCAGAGGGTGCCCGGCCGGGCCAGCGGGAGTGCCGGGCCGGCCGGCGGGTCAGACCGTGCTGTTCGACGACGAGGTCCGACCCTGGATCTCGGCCCGCCGCGCCACGTGCGCCCGGCCGATCTCGGCCGGCGTCGGGCAGCCGAGGAGCTGCTGCGCGAGCAGCAGCTCCGTCTGGAGGATCTCCAGCACCCGGCGGGCGCCCGCCTCGCCGCCGACGGCGAGACCCCAGAGCATCGCCCGTCCGACGAGCACCGCCCGGGCGCCGAGCGCGAGCGCCTTGGCGGCGTCCATCCCGCGGCGGACGCCGCCGTCGACGAGCACCTCGACCCGGTCGGCGACCGCCTCGACGACCTCCGGCAGCGCGTCCAGCGACGCGGCGACGCCGTCGAGCTGGCGGCCGCCGTGGTTCGAGACGACGACGCCCGCGACGCCGTGCTCGACGGCCAGCAGCGCGTCCTCGGCCGTCAGCACGCCCTTCACGAGCACCGGCAGGCCGGCCTCCGACGCGAGCCGCTCGACGTCGCGCCAGGAGAGCGACGGCGAGATGCGGTCGAACACGTCGCGCGGCGTCACGCCCCCCTTGCCCACCGACACCACCTCGATGCCGTCGGGGATCCTGAAGCCGGTGCGCGCGTCGCGCTCGCGGTTGCCGCGGAACGGCGCGTCGACGGTGAGGAGCAACGCCGTGTAGCCGGAGTCGCGCGCCTGCGCGACCAGGTCGCGCGTCACGCCCTCGTCCTTGAAGACGTAGACCTGGAACCAGCGCTGCCCGCCCGCCTCGGCCACCTCGGCCGGCGTCGTCGTGGTCAGCGTCGAGAGGCAGAAGATCGTCCCGGCGTCGCGGGCCGCCCGGGCCATGCCGCTCTCGCCGTCCGGGTGGATGACCCGCTGGAACGCGGTCGGCGCGACGAGGATCGGCATCGACACCTCGTGCCCGAGCACCGTCGCCGCGGTCGAGCACGCCGCCACGTCGACGAGCATCCGCGGCCGGAAGATCCACCGCCGGTACGCCTCGACGTTGTCGCGGAGCGTCAGCTCGTCGCCGGCGCCGCCCGCGTAGTAGCCGAGCGGCCCGGGCTCGAGGAGCTCCGCCGCCGCGGCTTCGTAGTCGTAGACGGAGAGGAGCTCCACCGGGCGGAGGCTATCCCGCCCGGTGGAGCGAAGGCTCAGGCGATACGAACGAGCGGATCGATGTACAGATCGTCGACCTGCGCGGTGCCGCTCAGGACCGTGATCTGCAGCGACATCGACTTCGTGCCCAGCGGAGCGGCGATCGCGCTCAGCAGCGTCGAGAGCTTCGGCGACGGCTGCCAGCCGCCCGAGACCCGGAACGTTCCGCCGTCCAGGATCGAGACGACGCCGAGGAGGCTCTTCGCCTGCACCCTCACGTCGATCGTCGCCGGCTGGTCGCCGACGCTCTGGACGAAGAAGCGCACGCTCGGATAGAGCAGGCCGTAGCACGCAGAGGTCGAAACGCTCCCCCCTGCGGGAATGAGCGCGGACTGCGAGTCGCTCGACGAGTGGACGCCGTAGGACTCGTTCCCCGGCACGACCGCCGCGCCGCCCGAGAACGACCAGCCCGACGTGCCGGACTCGAAGCCGCCGTTTGCGGCGAAGTAGTAGTCCGAGCGATCCGACCAGGGCGAGAAGACCGGGGCATCGGAACCGCAGTTGCCTCCGATGAGCGTCGGCAGGAGCCCACCCAGCAGCCCACCCCCGGCATTGGCTGCCGCCGCCGGAATGGCAAGCGCCGCAATCGCCGCGAGCACGGCGAGACGTACGAGGTAACGCGCCACAGATTCGTTCCCTTCCCTCGATTACCGCAGTCGTCCCTGACCGGGCTCAGACTCGTCGGACCGGACGACGGCCGGTATCACCCGATGGGGTGGAATCGGGGCCTCCACGATCCCCCAAAGGAGGGAATCCAGCGCCGGCAGCGAGGTCGATGATGCTCGGGTGAGCGCTGCGGCCACTCCGACTGCCCCTGCCTACGACTCGTCGAGCGACGAGCTCGTACGCGCCGCACGTCTCCGCGCCCGCCACCGACGCCTCGACCGTATCCGGAGGCAGGCGTTCCTGCTCATCGCCCTCGCCGTCGCCGGCGCATGCGTCGCAACGGCGCTGACGATCCACGGAGGCCCGCCGGCGTCCGCCCTTCACATCGTCGTGTTCGTCCTCGTCTACGCGGTCGTGTGCCGCGTGACCTTCGAGACGGGAACGAGCTTCGCCGTGCCCACAGAGCTCGTCCTCGTCCCGATGCTGTTCGGGCTTCCGCTCGGGCTGGTGCCGGCGATCGTCGGAAGCGGGCTGGTCCTCGGATACCTACGCGAACCGCTGCAGTCACGGGAGCTGGCGCGGATCCTGCCGCCCTTCGCCAGCGCAGCACACGTCTTCGGACCGGTCGTGGTCCTTGCACTCGGGCACGGCACGCCGCTGCGGTGGTCGGCGTGGCCGATCTACGTCGGGGCGCTTGCCGCCCAGTTCGCCTTCGACTTCGCGAACTCCGTCGTCAGCGACCTGCGCAGCGACATCCCCGTGCGGACCATCTTCGGCTTCACGCGGGTCGCCTACGCGGTCGACGCCGCCCTCGCGCCGATCGGCCTGGCCATCGCGTTCGCGACCCGGTCGCATCCCGAGCTCGTCGTCCTCGTGCTCCCCCTCGTCTTGCTCCTGCGCTCGTTCTCGCAGGAGCGCAAGCGCCGCATCGACCACGCGCTCGAGCTCTCCGACGCGTACCGCGGCACGGCCTTCCTGCTCGGCGACGTCGTCGAGGCCGACGACGCCTACACCGGCACCCACAGCCGCCACGTCGTCGACATCGTGCTCGCGGTCTCCGACAAGATGGGCCTGAAGGGCCCCGACCGCCGCGACGCCGAGTTCGTCGCGCTGCTGCACGACGTCGGCAAGATCAAGATCCCGTCCGAGATCATCAACAAGCCCGGCGCCCTCACACCGGAGGAGCGCACGGTGATCGAGACGCACACGATCGAGGGCCAGCAGATGCTCGAGCAGGTCGGCGGCCTGCTCGGCCACGTCGGCGACCTCGTCCGCTCGTGCCACGAGCGCTGGGACGGTCAGGGCTACCCCGACGGGCTCGCCGGCCCCGAGATCCCGCTGATCGCCCGCATCGTCTGCGCGTGCGACGCCTACAGCGCCATGACCACCGATCGCCCGTACCGCAAGGCACGCTCGAAGGACGACGCGATCGAGGAGCTCCAGCGCTGCTCGGGCAGCCACTTCGACCCGGCTGTCGTCGCGGCGCTCGTCACGGTCGAGACGCGCTAGCCGCGCCGCCGGCCGAACCAGCCGCCGCGACCGCCCTGGCCCGACGGCGCCTCGCCGAGCGCGCGGGCGCCGACGCCGATGTCCTCGGCGGTCAGCCGCATCAGGTCGGACGGGGCGAGCGCCTCGACGTCGCCTTCGCCGAGCCGGAGCGCCTGCGCGTTCAGCGACTGCTCGAACAGCGTGCGGGCGAAGCGCGCGTTGCCGTACGACTCGCTCCGCTCCGCCTGCTCGAACACGCCGCGCAGGGTCGCCTCGGCGTCGTCGGCGAGCGAGTAGTCCGCCTCGGCGACGAAGCGCCGGAAGATCGCGACCAGCTCGTCGGTCGAGTAGTCCGGGAAGACGATCTCGCGCGAGAAGCGGGAGCGCAGGCCGGGGTTCGACTCGAGGAACCGCCGCATGAGGCGCGGGTAGCCGGCGACGATCACGACGAGCCGGTGGCGGTTGTCCTCCATGCGCTTGAGGAGGGTCTCGATCGCCTCGTCGCCGAAGTCGAGCCGCTCGCCGTCGCGCGCGAGCGAGTACGCCTCGTCGACGAACAGCACGCCGTCGAGCGCGCGGCGCACGACCCGCTCCGTCTTGATCGCCGTCAGGCCGACGTACTGCCCGACCAGGCCGGCCCGGTCGACCTCCACGAGGTGGCCGCGGTTGAGCAGCCCCATCGAGCGGTACATCTGCGCCAGCAGCCGCGCCACCGTCGTCTTGCCGGTGCCGGGGTTGCCGAGGAAGACGAGGTGCTGGGTGGTCGCGACCTCCGACAGCCCCGCCTCCTTGCGCCGCGCCTGCACGCGCAGGAACGCCACGAGCGCGCGCACCTGCTCCTTGACCGACTCGAGCCCGGGCAGGGAGTCGAGCTCGGCGAGCAGCTCGTCGAGCGGCCGGGCGGGCTCCTGCCGGCGGAGCACGTCGAGGTCGAACTCCTCGCCGATCTGCGTGCGCAGCTGGTCGCCCAGCGCCCGGAGCTGATCGAAGGGGTTCGGCATCCCCGAGGACCGTAGCCGAGGGGCGTCGACTCCCGTACCTGGTGCATCCGCAGACGCGGAGTCGAGTCCCGGTCTGCGGTCGTGCGGATGGACCAGGGACGAGGGTTTCGGGCTACGCCAGCGCGCCGAGCTTCCGCTCGAGGAACCGCCGCTCCGGGCCGTCGGCGGTCAGCTCCAGCGCGCGCTCGTACGCGGCCCGCGCCTCGTCGTCGAGGCCGAGCCGGCGCAGGAGCTCGGCGCGCGTCGAGTGGAAGTAGCGGTACCCGTCGAGGTCGAGCGACTCGACCAGCGCAAGCGCCTCCTCGGCCCCGCGCGCCTCGGCGACGGCGACCGCGCGGTTCAGCTCGACGACCTGCGAGTGCGTGAGCCGGACGAGCCGCGCGTAGAGCAGGCAGATCTCCTCCCAGTCGGGCTCCTCGTCGACGTGCAGCGACGCGATCGCGGCCTGGACGACGTATGCGCCGCCGCCGCGCAGCGCGATCGCGCGCTCGAGGACCTGGCGCCCCTCCGCGATCTGCGCGTCGTCCCAGAGGCTCCGGTCCTGGTCGGCCAGCAGGACGAGGTCGCCGCCGGCGAAGCGCGCGTCGCGCCGGGCGTCGTGCAGCAGCATCAGGGCGAGCAGGCCGTGCACCTCGGGCTCGTCCGGCATCAGCTCCGCCAGCAGCCGCCCGAGCCGGATCGCCTCCGCGGCCAGGTCGACCCGGCCCTCGCCGTACCCCTCGTTGAACACGAGGTAGACGACGGCGAGCACCGCCGCGAGCCGGTCGGGCAGCAGGTGCGGCGCGGGCACGGCGAACGGGATGCCGGCCGCGCGGATCTTGTCCTTCGCACGCGTCAGGCGACGCTTCATCGTCTCGGGCGAGACGAGGAACGCCCGCGCGATCTCCTCCGTCGTCAGCCCGCCGAGCGTGCGCAGCGTCAGGGCGACCTGCGCCTCGGTGGCGAGCGCCGGATGGCAGCACGTGAAGACGAGCTCCAGCCGCTCGTCGGGGAAGTCGCTCTCGTCCCGCTCGTCCTCGGTCGCCATGGGGAGATCCAGCAGCTGCGTCTTGGCGGCGAGCGTGCGGTCGCGGCGGATCCGGTCGATCGCCCGGTTGCGGCCGGTGGCGACGAGCCAGCCGGCCGGGTTCCGGGGCAGGCCGTCCCGCGGCCAGCGCGCAGCGGCGGCCGCGAACGCCTCCTGCGCGGCTTCCTCGGCGAGGTCGAAGTCGCCGAGGAAGCCGATCAGGGACGCGAGGACACGGCCCCACTCGTCGCGGAAGACCTGCTCGATCAGCGCTCCACCAGCGGCCGCACCTCGACCGCCCCGCCCATCCGCGCCGCCGGGACGCGACCGGCCACCTCGAGCGCCCGGTCGAGATCGTCGGCCTCGACCAGGTAGAAGCCGGCGAGCACCTCCTTCGTCTCGGCGAACGGGCCGTCCGTGGTCAGGACGTCGCCGTCCTGCACGCGGACGGTGGTGGCCGTCGCGACCGGCTGCAGCTGTGCTCCGTCGAGCGTCCCGGGCTCGCCGTGGATCGCCAGGTACTCGGCGGTGATCGCCTGCTGCTCGGCCTCGGAGAGCGACGCCCAGGCGTTCGGGTCGCCGGCGGTGTAGATCAGCAATGCGTACTTCACGTCCGTCCTCCTTCGGGGAGAAGTGTCGTCGGTTCTAGACGAACGGGGTCGGGCCGAGGGGACAGGCGCGGGTGCGCAAACGATTCGCCAGTCCTATGGACTCCGTTGACGGCATCGTTGTAGAGTCGACAACCGGCAAGTCTGGAACCGGTTCGAGGGAGGACGGGGTCAATGGCGCAGGTCGCGTTCGACGGTGTCAGCAAGATCTATCCCGACGGCACGCGCGCCGTGAACCACATCGATCTGGACATCCGCGACGGCGAGTTCATGGTGCTCGTCGGGCCGTCCGGCTGCGGCAAGACGACCGCGCTGCGGATGGTCGCCGGCCTCGAGGAGATCTCCGAGGGCGTCCTCAAGATCGGCGAGCGGGTCGTGAACCACGTCCCCTCGCGCGACCGCGACATCGCGATGGTCTTCCAGAGCTACGCGCTCTACCCGCACCTGTCGGTGTACGAGAACATCGCCTTCGGCCTGAAGCTGAAGAAGATGCCGAAGGAGGAGATCGAGCGCCGCGTGCAGCACGCCGCGAAGCTGCTCGGCCTCGAGGACTTCCTGAAGCGCAAGCCGCGCGCGCTCTCGGGCGGGCAGCGGCAGCGCGTCGCGATGGGCCGGGCGATCGTGCGCGAGCCGCAGGCGTTCCTGATGGACGAGCCGCTGTCGAACCTCGACGCGAAGCTCCGCGTCGGCATGCGCGCACAGCTCGCGGCGCTGCACGCGCGGCTCGGCACGACCACGGTCTACGTCACGCACGACCAGACGGAGGCGATGACCCTCGGACGGCGCGTGGCGGTGATGCGCGACGGACGCCTCCAGCAGGTCGACGCGCCCCAGGTGCTCTACCGCTCGCCCGCCAACCTCTTCGTCGCCGCGTTCATCGGATCGCCGGCGATGAACCTCGTCGAGGCTGCGCTCGACGAGGACGCCGTCGTGTTCGGCGGCCACCGGATCCCGCTGGCCCGCGACCGCAGGCCGGCCACGGACGCCGGCCGGATCGTCGTCGGCATCCGTCCGGAAGCGTTCGAGGACGCCGCCTTCGCGTCGTCCGACCTTCCGCAGCTCGAGGTGGAGGTGACGGTGATCGAGGAGCTCGGCGCCGACCTGCACGCGCTCTTCACCATCGACGAGCCGCCGGTGCGCACGGACGACGTCCGCGAGGCCGCGGACGACGACGACTCGCTGCTCGTCGCCGACCGCAGCCTGTTCACGGCCCGCGTCGACCTGCGCAGCACCGCCCAGCCGGGCGGGCGCCTGCGGCTCGCCGTCGACCCGCGGCAGCTGCACTTCTTCGATCCGGCGACCGGCGAGAGCGTGACCGCAGCGCCGGCGCCCGCCGTCGCCGCTCCGGCCTAGGAGGCCAGCTTCTCGAGCAGGTCGGCGATCGTGTGGCCTTCGAGCGACGGGTGCCGCATGGCCCGCTTCGGGTCGACCGAGTAGCGGTTCCGCCGGCCCACGCGCTCACGCGTCACGTAGCCCTCGGCGACCAGGTCGGCGAGCACCCGATGCGCCTGCCGCTCGGTCAGCGAGACGCGCTCCGCGATCTCGCGCACGGTCGCGTCGGGTTGCCGGGTGACGGCGATCAGGACGGCGCCGTGGGAGCTGACGAACGACCAGGGAGGAGAGGTTGGCAGCCTGCGCACGCCCCGAAGGTAGCGGGTCGCCGTCAGGTTTGCGTCGGCAGCGGAGGCCAGTGCGGCGAGATGTTGGGATCGTCGAGCACGCCGTACGGCGGGCAGGCGTGCGGGTGCGCGAGCGCCTCCCGCGTGGCGATCAGGCTCTCCTCCACCCGCGTGTTCTCGGGCACCGCCTGCTGCCAGCGGAGCCGCAGCCGCCGGCCGAGCAGCACCAGCGCCCGCGGCGGCAGCGCGGCCCGCGACCGCAGGAGGAGGTAGCCCGCGACGGGGCGCGAGACGGTCACGGCGCGCAGGCCGGCGAAGGCCGCGGCGCCGCGCGCCTCCTGGTCGGGGGCCGCGGCGTAGAAGATCCAGAGGCCGTGCTTCGGCGTCTGCGGGCCGAGCAGGAAGGGCGCGAGGCGCGCGCACGAATCGTCGTCGACCTGGTCGAGGTCGCCGATCCGCAGCGACAGGTAGCGGTTGAGCAGCGGCGCCGGGCGCCCGAACGTGAAGGCGCCCGCGAGCGCGTCGGGATCGCTCGTCCCGGTCGCCCCGAAGACGACGGTGTCGTCGAGGCCGCGGACGACGTCGGCGATCCGGGAGAGCCCGAGCTCGCGCAGGACGTCCTGCCGCGGCACGTCGACGCGGATCTCGGTCGCCAGCAGCCCGCCGACGAGCAGCGCGAGCACGACGAGCCGCAAGGGCCCCGCCCAGCGCGCGATCGCCGCGCACCCCGCCACCACGAGGACGAGGAACGCAGGCGTGGACGGGATGACGTAGCGGTCGAAGAAGAGCGCCGACGTCCCGTTCGCGGGCACCACCGAGAAGAAGACGACCGGCACGACCACGGTGCCGGCGCAGAAGAGGGCCACGCGGTAGCGGCGCCCGACGAGCAGCGCGGCGAGACCCACCACGCAGAGCGCCGAGAAGACGTTGACGTCGTGCCGGCCCGGCGCGAGGAAGCCGAGCGCATCCTCCCACACCGGCTTGCCGTCGAACGTGCGGCCCGTCTTCGACGCGCCGAGGCCGTACCGGTCGCTGAGCACGTGCAGCGTGACGAGGTAGTAGGGCAGGAAGCCCACGACGAGCGCGGCCGCCCCGGGCCACGCCTCGCGGACGACGGCCCGCCACGGCCGCGCCGCCAGCACCAGCGCTCCGCCGAAGGCGGTGATCGCGTACAGGGGAGCGGTCGGGTGGACGAAGACCGACGTGCCAAGCGCGAAGCCGCCGCCGATCCACCAGGCGCGCGAGCCGGTTCGGGCGGCCCGGAGGACGGCCACCGTCGCCCACATCAGCCAGGCGAAGAGCATGGTGTGCGGCCGGCCGAAGGTCGCGTACGACTCGGGCACCGGCGACGCCGCGACGAGGAGCACGACGCCGGCCGCGACCTCGGCGCTCTCCAGCTCGCGCGCGATCAGCGCGACCGCCGGCAGCGCCAGGCAGAAGAAGACGAGCGACGGCAGGCGCAGCGCCTGGAGGCTCGGCGACCAGCCGAGCAGGAAGTGCTCGAGCCAGAAGTGGAGGGGCCCGCCGCCGCGCTGGGTCGAGACGATGTGGAAGATGTGGCCGAACGAGAAGTCGCCCAGCCGGATCGTCAGCTCCTCGTCGACGTTCAGCGGCGCGAGGAAGACCGCGTGCCGTGCGAGCAGCACCGCCGTCAGCGCGGCGCCCGCGGTCGCCGCCGGGAGAAGCAGCTGGCCGGCGCGGCGGGCGGAGACGGCCGGGATCATCGTCGACCGGGTGCGCTAGACGGTCGAGCTGCGGGCGCGGCGGGCCTCGGCGAGCTCCTCCTGGAGCTCCGGAGGCTCGGGCGCGACCCGGTACGGATGCTCGTCCGCCACGTCGGTCTCGTGGTAGACGCTCTCCGCGTTGACCTCCCAGATGTCGTGGTGCGCGCCCGCCAGGAGGTTGTCGACGGCGCGCATCGCCGTGAGCATCGAGTGGTCGGAGTTGTTGTAGCGGTGCAGGCCGTTGCGGCCCACCTGCTGGAGGTTCTCGATCGTGTCGAGCCAGCCGCGGATCGTCGCGACGCGATCGGCGTAGTCGGCGTCGTAGATCGGGTACGCCTTGGGGACGCGGATCGGGTAGCCGCGCTCGACCTTGTCGCGCGACGCGAGGCCCAGCCGGTCGAGCTCGTCGGTCGCGAGGGCCACGAGGTCGTCGTCCCGCATCGTCCAGAGGTCGTCGCCGGCGAAGCAGAAGTACTCGAGGCCGACGCAGGCCTTGTCGGGATCGGGGACCATCCACGGCGACCAGGAGCGGAAGTTCTGGATGCGGCCGACGCGGACGCTCGGCTCGTGGATGTAGATCCAGTTGTCCGGGAAGAGGTCGTCCCCGTCGACCACGAGCGCGACGGTGAGGAAGTCGCGGTAGCGCAGCCCCTCGGCCGCCTCGCGCACCTCGCTCGGCGCGGCCGGGCTCGTCATCCGCACGAGCTCGCGCAGCGGCAGCGACGAGATCACCGCGCCCGGCCCGTACTCGACGCCCGCGGCGACGACGCCGGTGACGCGGCCGTCCTCGACCTCGATCCGCTCGACCGGCGACTCGAGCAGCACGTGGCCGCCGTGCGCGCCGATCGCCTCGGCCATCGCGTCCCACATCTGGCCCGGCCCGTACCGGGGGTAGTTGAACTCGGAGATGAGGCTCTTGATCTTGTCGCCCTTGTTGCCGAAGAACGCTGCGCGGGCGGCCGCGAAGAACGAGAGGCCCTTGATCCGCTGCGCGGCCCACTCGGCGCGGATCTCGGAGGCGGGCACGCCCCAGACCTTCTCGTTGTACGACTTGAAGAAGAGCTCGAACAGCCGCCGCCCGAACCGGTTCGTCACCCACTCCTCCAGCGAGTCCTCGCTGCCCTTCGGCTTCGCGGCCGCGACGAGGTACGAGGCCATGCAGCGGGCGAGCTCGACCGGGCCGAGCTTGCGGATCACGTCGGGCCCGCGCAGCGGGTAGTCGAGGTAGCGGTTCGACCAGTAGATGCGCGACATGCGCGGGCGGCGCAGGAACTCGTCGCCGAGGACCTCGTGCCAGAGGTCGTCGACCTCCCGCACCTTCGTGAAGAAGCGGTGGCCGCCGAGGTCGAAGCGGTAGCCGTCGCGCTCCACGGTCTTCGCAAGGCCGCCGATCTGGTCGTCGGCCTCCAGCACGACGACGTCGCGGCCCGCCTTGCCGAGCAGGTAGCCCGCGGTCAGGCCGGCGGGGCCGCCGCCGAGGACGAGCGTCGGATCGATCGTGTCGGAGCTCATGAGCAGGCCGGAAGCGGCCCGGCGATGCTACCGAAGCCGGCGATACACGTACGCCTGGAGCAGCTTGAAGTAGTTGTGGTGGACGGCCAGCTCGTTCGTCGTCACGTGCCTGACGAGCTCGATTCGCGGGTCGGCCTGGAGCGCCGCCGTGTACGCGACGGACTTCTTCCAGACGAGCTTCGTCCAGGTCGCGTTCCAGGCGTGGTAGTCGCGGAAGACGGGCGCGACGACCACGAACTCGCCTCCCGGCCGGACGGCGGCGACCGTCCGGGCCGCCTGCACCCGCATCGACCGCGTCCGGAGCCTCGACACGGCGTCGCGCCAGTCGAACACCCCGGCGTCCGGCGTCGCGCCGAGCGTCGTGCGCCACCGCAGCCCGGGGCCGAGGTAGTAGCGCAGGACCGGCACCTGCTCCGGGTGCGTCGAGACGACGAGCTCGGCCGGGTGCAGCGGCCGCAGCGACGCCGCCAGGCGCTTGGCGTTCTCCTTGTCGTTCTTCGGGTGGTAGCCGAGCACGAGGACGAGCAGCAGGATCCCGGCGACGAGCCCGAGGCGGCGGGCTCGCACGAGCACGAGCGCCGCGAGCAGCACCATCGGCCCCAGGATCACCGCGAAGTACCGGGTCGTCCAGGCCGGCGACACCTGCGACGACAGCCAGGCCGTGGCGATCGTCACGCCGGCGAGCCACGCGAGCGCCCGCTCCGTTCGCTCGGCGCCGCGCCAGCGGGCGCCCGCCGCGGCGAGCACGAGCAGCGCGAGCGGCGTCACGCCGCCGATCACCTCGCCCGCCCCCCAGACGAGCGCGGTGATGGTGGGGCGCTTCGCCCACGGCGCGCCGGTGTGCACGACCTGCGAGAAGAGCGTCGGCAGCCACGGGAGGTAGAGGAGCGCCGCCCCGGCGGCGACCGCGACGAGGATCCGCCAGCGCTCGCGCGCGACGGCGAGCGTCGTCGCCGCCACCGCGACGCAGAAGAAGAGGCCCCAGTTGTGCGCGTAGGCCATCGCCGCGAGCGTCAGGGCGAGCACGACGGCCCACCCGCGGCGACCGCGGAGGATGCCGTT
>DASZWI010000088.1:0-17697 GCA_035546715.1 Gaiellaceae bacterium
CAGCGCCGTGCCGATCTCCGAGTTCGACCGCCCGGCGGCGACGAGCCGCAGCACGTCGAGCTCGCGGTCGGTGAGCCCGAAGCGGTCGTCGCTCGCGGGGCGGCCGTTGGCCGTCGCCACGGCGAGCCGCGCCCGCCGCGCGAGGGCCTCGGCCTCGGCGAGCAGGGGCTCGGCGCCGATGCTGCGCGCGAGCTCGGCCCCCTCCGCGACCGCCTGCCCGGCGCCGTCGCGCTCGTCGCGATCGGCCAGCGCGGCTCCGAGGCGGACGAGGGCGTACCCGAGCGGCACCGGCTCGCGCGCCGCGCGCCAGCCCTCGACGGCGGCCGACCACGCCGCAGGATCGTCGGCTCCTCCGGCGCGGGCGGTCTCCGCGCCGGTCAGCGCCCGGAAGGCGCGGGCCGACGGCGTCAGGACGTCGAGCCCGCCGGCGAGCGTGCCGAGACGGTCGATGCGCGCCGCGTCCGGCTCGTCGCTCTCGTTCTCGACGCGCAGGCCGAGCGCGACGAGCGGCCACGTGTAGCGCGCGAGCGACTCGGTCCCGGCGCCGATGCCGCGGTCGACCGACCGGCGCGCCGCGGGGACGTCGCCGTCCTGCCGGGAGAGCTCGGCCTCGATCCAGCACAGGTGCCCCTGGTACTGGTGCGGGGGCGCCTCGCCCAGCACGGCCCGGGCGGTCGCGAGCAGCTCGCGCGCCTCGTCGAGTCGTCCCCGGGAGACGGTCAGCTCGGCCTTCACGAGCAGCGGCGAGGCCAGCGCGGACGGCCCGGCCGCCTGCGCGAGCGCCTCGTCGAGCACCGCCTCCGCCTCGTCGAGCCGCCCGAGGCGCAGCAGCGGCTCGGCCTGGTTCCCGGCGAGGAAGGCTCCGAGCCCGTGCGCCAGGCCGACGCTGCGGGCGAGCGCGACCCCGGCGGCAGCCTCCTCGACCGCCTCCTCGTACCGGCCGGCCAGCGCGAGCGTGTCCGAGAGGTTCGCGTAGGCGCGGATCGAGGCGTCGAAGTCGCGCAGCTCCGTGGCGAGGGCGAGGCCCGCGCGGATGTCGGCGATGCACGCGTCGAAGTCGCCCAGGTAGCCGCGCGCTCCGCCGAGCGAGAGCAGCGCCGCCGCTTCGAGGTCGGGCGCGCCGATCGCGCGGGCGACGTCGACCGCCCGCTGGCCGTAGTCGCGCGCCTCCTCGTCCGCGCTCGCGACGACGTGGGCGTTCGCGAGGCCCGCCAGCACCGCCGCCAGCTCCCGGGTCGGCTCGTCGCCGAGCAGGGCGAGCGCCGTCTCCAGGTCGGGCACGGCGTCGCGGCGCAGCCGGCGCAGCGCGTCGGCGCGCCGGAAGAGCACGAGCGCCGCGCGCCGGGGCTCGCGCTCGCGATCGACCTCGGCCAGCGCCTCGGCCGCGTGCGTCAGCGCCCGCGGCTCGTCGGTGGCGTCGATCGCCGCCTGCAGGGCCAGCTCGAGGAGGCCGAGATGGTCGACCCCGGTCAGGTCCTCGGCCTGCGGGACGCGCTCCCAGAGCTCGAGCGCCCGCTCGAAGTGCCGCGACGCCTCCGTCGGCAGCCACGCGGCGGTCGCGTCGCGGCCGGCGCGCACGGACGCCTCGAGCGCGCGGGGCAGGTCGAGCGCCGCATACCAGTGCCAGGCGAGCGCGGCGGCGACGGCGTCGGCGCCGGCGAGCGCCGGATCGGTCTCGATGGCGGCGCCGAACGCGGCGTGGAGCCGCACCCGCTCGCCGGGCAGCATGTCCTCGTAGACCGCGTCGCGGGCGAGCGCGTGGCGGAAGCGGTAGCCCGTGCCGGTGTCGTCGACGACGAGCAGGTGGTTCTCGACCGCCTCGCGCAGCGCCTGGAGGAGCCCGGGCTCGGGCAGGCCGACGACCGCCGCGAGCAGGCCCTCGGACACGCGGCCGCCGGCCGCCGCGGCTGCGCGCAGCACCCGTTGCGCCGGCTCGGACAGCCCGTCGAGGCGCGCGAGCAGCACGTCGCTGAGCGACGGCGGCACGACCTCGCCGCCGCCGGACTCGACCACGGCGAGCATCTCCTCGACGAGGAAGGCGTTCCCCTCGGAGCGCTCGTAGACCAGGTCGACGACCGGCGCGGGCGTCTGCTCGCCGCGGATCGCGAGCAGCTGCTCGGCGACCTCGTCGCGTGAGAAGCGGCGCAGCTCGAGCCGCTCGACCGAGCGCACGCGCTCGAGCTCCGCGAGCAGGCGCCGCAGCGGGTGCCCGCGCTGCAGCTCGTCGGACCGGTAGGTCGCGACGAGCAGGACGCGGACGTCGCGCAGCGCCCGGACGAGGAACGCGAGCAGGTCGCGGGTGTCGCGGTCGCCCCAGTGCAGGTCCTCGACGACCAGCGCGACCGGGCGCTCCGCGGCCAGGCGCCCGAGCACGCCGAGCACCAGCTCGAACAGGCGCGCCGGCTGCACGTCGACCGCCGGGCTGCCGTCGGCCTCGAGCTCGGGTAGCAGGCGCGCGAGCATCGGCCGGGCCGCGCCCAGCGCCTCGTCGAGGTCGTAGGGCTCGAGCGCGCGGGCGAGGCCGCGGGCCGCGTCGACGAGCGGCGCGAACGCGAGCGCCTCGCCGCCCAGCTCGACGCACGCGCCGGTCAGGAGGAGGAAGCCGCCGGCCTCGAACGCGGCCGTGGCCTCGCTGACGAGCCGCGTCTTCCCGACGCCCGCCTCGCCGCCGATCAGGACGGCGGCCGGCCCGCCCGCTGCGGCCCGTTCGGCGGCGGCGCGGAGCAGCGCGAGCTCGTCGCCGCGCGCGACGAGGACGGGACTGACGAGCCGGCGCACCCCGCCAGCATGCCCGTCCGCGCGGGCGGTTGCGACCCGGCTAGAGCGCGGCGCCGAAGCCGGCGACGAGCTGCTCGAGCTCCTCCGCCATCTTCGCGAGCCGGCCGACCGACGCCGAGATCTCGTGCGTCGACGCGGCTGTCTCCTGCGTCGCCGCCGACGCCCGGGCCGTGGCGGCCGACGTCTCCTCGGCGACCTCGGCGACGTCGGCGATGCTCATACGGGTCTCGCCGGCCGCGCCGGTGATGCGCTGCATCACGTCGCCGACCGAGCCGACCCGGCCGGCGAGCTCCTCGACCGACGAGGCGATCGACGCGAAGGACGCGCGCGCCTCGGCGACGATCTCGGCTCCCTGGTCGGTGCGCTGGCCGCTCTCGGCCACGAGCTCGACGGTCGTGCTCGTCTCGGTCTGGATCTCGGCGATCAGCTCGGCGATCGTCGTCGCCGCCTGCTGGGACTCCTCGGCCAGCTTGCGCACCTCGTCGGCGACGACCGCGAAGCCGCGGCCCTGCTCGCCGGCGCGAGCGGCCTCGATGGCCGCGTTGAGCGCCAGGAGGTTCGTCTGGCCGGCGATGCCGGTGATCGTCTCGACGATCCCGCCGATGCGCGTCGACTTCTCGTCGAGGCGCCCGATCGCCGCGGACACCGTCTGGGCGGACGAGCGGACGGCCTCCATCGCCTGGGTGGCGAGGTCGGCCTGCTCGGCGCCGGCGAGGGCGGTCGAGCGCGTGTCGACGGCGGCGTCGACGGCCGCCTGCACGACGGCCATGCTCTCGTCGACCGCGGCGGTGGTCTGGTCGACCAGCTCGCGCGAGTCCTCGACCCGGCGCACCTGGCGCTCGGCGCCCCGCGCGACGGTCTCCATCGTCTCGGTGATCTCGCCGATCGCCCCGCTGACGGCGTCGGTCGTGTCGGCGAGGGTGCGGGCGTCGGCGGAGACGTCGGTCGCGGCCGCGCGGATGCGGGTCACGAGCTCGTCGATCTGCTCGGCCATGCGGTCGAACTGGCCGCCGACGTCGCCCACCTCGTCACGGGTCGAGACCTCGGCGCGGGCGCCGAGATCCCGCTCGGCGATCCGCCGCGCCGCGAGGAGGATCGCGCCGAGCGAGGTCGAGACGGAGCGGAAGAGGCCGAGGAAGAGATACAGCGCGAGCAGGCCGAAGACGACGGACACCGCGACGACGCGCGTCCGGGCCGAGGCGAGCCGGTTGCTGCGCGCGACCAGCAGGTGGTCGAGCTGCGGCAGCGACAGGTCTTCGAGCGCGGCGTTCGCCGCGATCGCCGCGGCGGAGGCCGCACGCGCCTCGCCGGCGTCGACGTGACCGGCGATCGCGTCGGCCGCGACCTTCTCGATCGCGGTCGACGACGCGGCGACGCGCTTGGCGGACGCGCCCAGCGCGACGCTCAGGCTCTTGTCGCGCGTGTTCTGGAACGCGGTGTCGTAGCCGGTGGCCAGGGTCGCGGCGTTCGTCGCCACCAGGCCCTGCGCCGACGCGAAGGCGAGCGTCGTGTCGAGCGAGCGACCCCGGGCGCGGACGAGCGCCGCGAGCGCCGCGATCTGGCCGTCGCCGTCGACGAGCGCCGGAACGTTGACCAGGGTCGCGTTCATCACCCAATAGCTGTCGAGATCGGGGTCGAGGATCAGCTGCGAGGCGTTGCCGACGTTCACGACGAACGGCTCGAGGCCGGAGGTCAGCACCTTGCCGTACGCGGCGAAGACGCTCTGCGCGCTGCCAGCGCGACCGGCGAGCGCCTCGATGGCCGAGCGCTCGGTCGCCCAGTCGCCTGCGATCGTGTGCGTCTGGCCCGTCGCGGGATCCTGGTAGGAGAGCCCCGCGCCGACCCTGGCGACGGCGGCGTCGGTCGCCGCCACGTCGCGGGCGAGGCGCCGCCGGACGGCCGCGAGCTGCGCCCCGGCGCCCGGCTGGTGGAGCGCGACCCGTACGGCGGCGGTGCGGGCCTCGGACACGTCGACGACGACGCGCGCCGCCGGCTCGACCACGACCACGCCGGTCCGCTCGTTCGCGGCGAACGCGATCGGCGCGGTCTGCGCGCCGACGTAGCTCCACACCGCATAGACGAGCGGCGCCAGCAGGACGCTGCCCACGAGCGCGAACTTCCACGGGTAGCGCAGACGGCCGACGAGGGACTCGGAAGGGGCGAGCGTGCGCGCGACGACTGACGTCAACGTCATGGGTAGGCTCGTGGATCGACCGCGCCACGACCGTCTTGAGCCCGGTTAGGGTCACCTCGTGCGCACGAGGCGCGTCATCACGGTGGTCGGCTGCCACGCGGGCGGCGAGGTGGGGAACGTGGTCGTCGGCGGCGTCCTGCCGCCGGCGGGGGCGACCGTGTTCGAGCAGATGCAATCGCTCGCGGCCGACGACTCGCTGCGGCGCCTGCTGCTGCGCGAGCCGCGCGGGAGCGTCGCCGTGCACGCGAACCTCGTCGTCCCGGCGACGCGCCCGGACTGCGACGCCGGCTTCATCATCATGGAGCCGACCGAGTACCCGGCCATGTCCGGCTCGAACACGATCTGCACGGCCACCGTCCTGCTCGAGACGGGCATGGTCGAGATGCGAGAGCCGGAGACGACGCTGCGGCTCGAGGCGCCGGCGGGCGTCGTGGAGGTGCGGGCGCGCTGCCGTGACGGACGCTGCGAGAGCGTCGAGCTGACGAACGTCCCGGCGTTCGTCGATCGTCTCGACGCGGCGCTCGAGGTGGAGGGCCTCGGGACGCTCGCGGTCGACGTCGCGTTCGGGGGCATGTGGTATGCGATCGCCGACGCGGAGGCGCTCGGGTTCGCGATCGAGCCGGGGGAGGCGCGCGAGCTCAGCGCCGTCGGCGAGCGGATCCGGCTGGCCGCCCGCGAGCAGCTCCCGTGCGCCCACCCGGAGAACCCCGAGATCGCGGGCGTCTCGATCGTCCAGATCGCCCAGCCGTGGCAGGGGGTGGGGCAGGTGACCCGCAACGCGGTGGTGGTCGCGCCGGGGCGGCTCGACCGGTCGGCAACGGGGACGGGACTGTCGGCGCGGCTCGCGACGCTGCACGCGCGAGGCCTGATGGGGGTCGGCGACGAGATGACGCACGCCTCGCCGATCGGCTCGACCTTCGACGGCCGCATCGTCGCCGAGACGGAGGTCGGCGGCCGCCCGGCGATCGTCCCGGCGATCCGAGGCAGCGCGTGGATCACCGGCATCGCGCAGGTCTTCGTCGACCCGGACGACCCGTTCCCGGAGGGCTACCTCCTTTCGGACACCTGGCCGGGCGACGACACGCAGGCGTGACCCCCGGCAGGGTCAGACCCGGGTCTGACCCCGGGTGAGACGGTCCGCCCGCCGGCCGCGACCGGCCTGATCGGCGCTCGACCGGGCTCAGCGCGGCGGCGGGCCGGTGGTCGTGCGCACCACCAGCTCGAGCGAGAGCGTCTCCTTGCGCGCCGGCAGGCGCTCGCCGTCGAGGGACTGGAGGAGCAGCTCGGCGCCGCGGCGGCCGCTCTCGAACAGCGGCTGCCGCACCGTCGTCAGCCCGGCGTACGACGCGATCTCGATGTCGTCGAAGCCGACGACCGACAGGTCCTCCGGCACCCGCAGGCCCAGGTCGCGCGCCGCCTCGAGGACGCCCAGCGCCTGCGTGTCCGACGCCGCGAAGACGGCGGTCGGCCGCTCGCCGGCGGCGAGCAGCTCGGCGGCGATGCTGCGCGCGACGTGCCGGCTCGGCGTGCCCTCGCGCACGTAGCCGTCGCGCACCTGCAGGCCCGCCTCCCGGAGCGCCTGCTCGAACCCGATGGTGCGGTCGCGGCTGGAGTCGAACCGGTACGCGTCCGGCGGCTTGTCGCCGATGAACGCGATCCGCTCGTGGCCCAGGTCGATGAGGTGGCGCGTCGCCAGCATCCCGCCGCCGACGTCGTCGATGACGAGGTGGGGCAGCCGGTCGTGCATCGCGTCGACGAGGACGCAGGGGATCCGTGCCGCCTCGAGCAGCTCGACCGCCGCCGCCGGCGGCACGAGCGAGACGACGAGCAGGCCGTCCGCGCGGTCGGCGCGGCCGAGCAGCTCGAACGCGCGGCGCTGGCGGTCGGGCGCCTCGACGTCGAACAGCGACAGGTCGTACTCGGAGCGGTTGAGCACGTCCACGATCCCGCGCACCCGCTCGACCGCCGACGGGCTGGTGAAGAACGGGACGACCACGCCGACGACGCGCGTCCGGCCGAGCGACAGGTTCCGCGCGATCGAGCTCGGCCGGTAGCCCAGCTCGCCGATCGCCGCGAGCACGCGCTCGCGCGTCGCCGCCGCGACGTGGTCGCGCCCGTTGAGGACGCGCGAGACGGTCGCGACGCCCACGCCCGCGCGGGCGGCGACGTCGCGGATGCGGGCGGTCTGGGTTGGAAGCGCTTCCATCGGGCACATCCTTCCACGCGTCTCGGCGCTTGACAACTACCGGAATAGGGGCGTAAGGTCGCGACCGCACGCTCTGAAACCGGTTCCAACCAGGAGGTTCACGGTATGCGTAGGGGGATCATCGCGCTCCTCGCGCTGGCACTGATCGCCGCGGCGGTCGTCGCCGCGAGCGCCCAAGGGCGCACCAAGGCGACCACGGTCTCGCTCGCCGGCTGGTCGGGCGGCACCGACGAGGACGCCCTGCTGAAGCAGGTGATCGCCACGTTCGAGAAGACCCACCCCTCGATCAAGGTGAACTACTCGGTCATCAACGGCGACTACGCCACGGCGATGACGGCGCGCTTCGCCGCGCACAACCCGCCCGACGTCTTCTACGTCGACTCGAGCCTCGCCTCGACGTGGGCGACGCAGGGCGTCCTCCAGCCCCTCGACAGCTACATCAAGTCCTCGAAGTACGACACGAGCAAGTTCTTCCCCTCGCTCCTGAACACGTTCAAGGTGAACGGGCAGACCTACGGCTTCCCGAAGGACTGGTCGCCGCTCGCGATGGAGATCAACACCGGCATGCTCGGGAGCGTCCACGCCAAGGTGCCGACGAACTGGTCGACCCTCACCTCGGTGGCGACCGCGATCAAGAACGCCGGCCTGGTGAAGGGCGGCGCGCCGATCTGCCTCAGCCCCGACTGGGCCCGCATGCTCGCGTTCATCTTCCAGAACAAGGGCTCGCTCGCCGACGTCCAGAGCCCGGCCGTCGTGCAGGCGGTGAACTACTACGTCGGCCTGCTCAAGAACGGCCTGGCCGAGACGCCGACGCAGCTCGGCGTCGACTGGTGCGGCACCGCGCTCGGCAAGCAGAAGTCCGCGATCATCTTCGAGGGCAACTGGCTGCTTCCGAGCATGAAGACGACGTACCCGCAGACGCGGTACGGCGTCTTCCCGATGGTCTCGCAGAAGAC
Source organism: Gaiellaceae bacterium (assembly GCA_035546715.1). GTDB lineage: Bacteria > Actinomycetota > Thermoleophilia > Gaiellales > Gaiellaceae > PALSA-600. Next base: position 8,135 of record DASZWI010000088.1, read on the forward strand.
CGGCGGCAACCTCGCGTTCACCGTCTCGTACTCGATGGCGAAGGACGCGAAGAACAAGCAGGCCGCCTGGACGCTGCTCTCCTGGCTCACGAGCCAGGCGGGACAGAAGCTCTGGGTCTCGAAGGGCCTCGCCCTGCCGTCGCGCTCCGACGTGAAGGCGATCGGCGGGCGGGAGGCGTTCCTGAAGGCGGCCCCGTGGGCGCACGGCTGGGGCTTCAAGAACTTCTCGAACACCTACACCGTCATGAACAACGACCTCTCGGGCGTCATCGCCGGCAGCAAGTCGGTGCAGCAGATGCTGTCCGACGTCGCCGCCCAGCTCAACCAGTAGGAGGACGGGGAGGAGCGCGGAACCGTTTCCCCGCGTGGTCTTCGGGCCACGCGGGGAAGCTCCCCTGCCCATGGCAGTCGCGTCCGACACCCACTTCCAGCCCGCCGCGTGGCGGCGGGCGCTGACGCCCGCCCGTCTGCGCGAAGCCGGCTGGGGCTACCTGTTCGTGGCCCTGCCGATGGCGGTCTTCGGCGTGTTCTTCCTCTACCCGTTCGTCTACGGCGTCTACATCAGCTTCTTCGACTGGGGGATCTTCGGGAAGCAGGGGAGCGTCGGCTGGGGGAACTACGGGACGCTGTGGCACGACCCGGCGTTCCACATCGCGCTGAAGAACATCGGCGAGTACACCGTCGTCGTCGTGCCGCTCGAGATGGCGCTCGGCCTGTCGATGGCGCTGATCGTCAACCAGAAGATCCGCGGCCAGAAGTTCTTCCGGGCCGCGTTCTACTTCCCGTCGCTCGCGTCCTCGGTCGCCATCACGACGATCGCGATCTACATCCTCAACAGCGACGGCCTGCTGAACAAGGTGCTCGGGACGCACCGCTCCTGGTTCGGCGAGGCGCGCACCGCGATCTGGTCGATCGTCGGCCTGAACGCCTGGACGACCGCCGGGACGGTGATGCTCATGTACCTCGCGGCGCTCCAGGCGATCTCGACCGACGTCTACGAGGCGGCCGCGCTCGACGGCACGAGCGCGTGGCGCACCTTCTGGAGGATCACGTTCCCGCTGCTGCGGCCGGCGCACTTCCTCGTCGGCGTGCTGTTCGGGATCGGCGCCCTGAAGCTGTTCGACCAGGCGTTCATCGTCTCGGGAGGCCAGGGCGGGCCCGACTACTCGACGTACACGCCGGTCCTCTACATCTACCTCAAGGCGTTCCACAGCCTCCAGCTCGGCGTCGCGGCCGCGGCGGGCGTGGTGCTGTTCGCCGTCATCTTCGTGCTCACGCTGCTCTTCCGGGTCACGGTCGGCCGGGCGGAGATCCAGTGACGGCGGTCGCGAACACCGCGCTGCCGGGGCGCCCGCGCGGCGAGCTCTGGCGGAAGGCCGCCCTCTACGGGCTGCTGGTCGCGATCTCGCTGCTCTTCTTCGTCCCGTTCCTGTGGTCGATCTCGACCTCGTTCAAGACGCTGCCCGACACCGCGTACTTCAGCCTGCTGCCGCACCACTGGACGACGGGCGCGTGGAGCACGGTCTGGTCGAAGTACGACTTCGCGCTGTACATCCGCAACAGCTTCTTCCTCGCGGCGGTGATCACCGCGTCGAACGTGTTCCTCGGCGCCCTCGGCGGCTACGCGTTCGCGCGCCTGCGCTTCCCCGGCCGGGAGCTCCTCTTCTTCCTCGTGCTCGGGACGCTGATGATCCCCGACCAGCTCCGCCTGATCCCCGTCTACGTGATGCTGACCAACTGGCACCTGATCGGCGGGTTCTGGGGCTACATCGCGATCAACCTCGTCACGGCCGCGAACCTCTTCCTGATGCGGCAGTTCTTCCTGACGATCCCGAAGGACTACGAGGAGGCCGCGCGGCTCGACAACGCCGGGCCGTTCAAGACGTTCTGGCGCGTGATGCTCCCGCTCGCCGGCCCGGCGCTGGCGGCGGTGACGATCCTCCAGTTCCAGGGGACGTGGAACGACTTCTTCTGGCCGCTGATCATCTTCGGCCAGGGCAACACGAGCCACTACACGGTGCAGCTCGGGCTCGCGATGTTCTCCACGCAGTTCCTCACGCTGTGGCCTCAGCTCATGGCCGGCAGCCTGATCGCGATCGCGCCCGTGCTGCTCGTGTTCCTCGTGTTCCAGCGTTACTTCATCGCGGGCGTCGCGGCGGTGGGGATCAAGGGATGAGCTCGCGCCAGGCACTCGGCGCCGCGCTGCGCGACTTCTACGCCAACTCGTGGCGGCTGATCGCCGTCAACGCCGCGCTCGGCGCGCTGCTCGTGGCCGTCGGGCTGGCCGCGGTGGCGGTGCGGGCGGCGCTCGTGCTGGTCGTCCTCGCCGGGCCGCTCGCGGCGGCGCTCGCGCACGCGGCGATCGTCCTGCAGCGCACGGGCAACGTCGCCGTGCGCGACGGGCTCGACGGGCTGCGCGTGCACTGGCGGCGCGGGCTCGTGCTCGGCGCCGGGGGCGCGGCGCTGCTCGCGCTGGGCGTCCTCGCGGTGGGGACGTACGCCCGCCAGGGCGTCTGGGTGCTCGCGTTCGCCGCCGCGGACGTGCTCGTCGCGCTCGGCGTCCTCGGCCTGCTCGTCTTCGTCCTGGCGATCGCCGAGCCGGAGCGGCCGCTCGCGGTCGCCGTGCGCCGGGCCGCGGAGCTCGTCGTCGCGCGGCCGGGCGCCACCGCCGGGCTCGGGCTGGCGCTCCTGGCCGTCAACGCCGCGGGTGTCGCCGCGGCCGTCATGCCGTTCCTCACGCTCACCGTCGCCTACTCGTTCGTCGCCGCCGCGCACTTCGCCCTTCCCCGTCCCGAGGAGCTCCGCTGATGGCATCGATCACCTTCGACCACGTCACCAAGCAGTTCGGCGACACGCTCGCCGTCGACGACCTCGACATCCACGTGGTGGACGGCGAGTTCCTCGTGCTCGTCGGCCCCTCCGGCTGCGGCAAGACCACCGCGCTGCGCATGCTCGCCGGGCTCGAGGACATCTCGCGCGGACGCATCCTGATCGGCGACCGCGTCGTCAACAACGTCGCGCCGGGGCAGCGCGACGTCGCGATGGTCTTCCAGAGCTACGCGCTCTATCCGCACATGACGGTCTTCGACAACCTCGCGTTCAGCCTCCGCAACGCGAAGCTGCCGAAGGCGGAGATCGCGGAGCGGGTCGCGCGGGCGGCGGGCGTCCTCGAGCTCGAGCCGTACCTGAAGCGCAAGCCGAAGCAGCTCTCCGGCGGCCAGCGGCAGCGCGTCGCCCTCGGGCGCGCGATCGTCCGCGAGCCGTCGGTGTTCCTCATGGACGAGCCGCTGTCGAACCTCGACGCCGCCCTGCGCGTCCAGACGCGCGCGGAGATCCTGAAGCTCCAGCAGCGGCTCGGGACGACCACGATCTACGTCACGCACGACCAGGTCGAGGCGATGACGATGGGCGACCGGATCGCCGTCATGCGCCACGGCGTCCTCCAGCAGATCGGCACGCCGGAGGAGCTCTACCTGCGTCCCGCCAACACCTTCGTCGCGCGGTTCATCGGCTCGCCGGCGATGAACCTCGTCCCGCCCGAGCTGGTCGGCCTCGGCGGGGCCGACGCCGGCGGCCGGCTCGCGGGCTTCCGGCCCGAGCACGTGCAGCTCGGGAACGGCCGGCCGGAGTCGGTGCACTACGACGCGCTCGTCGAGGTCGTCGAGTACCTGGGCAACGAGCAGCTCGCGCACACGCGGGTGCAGGACGCCGAGGTCGTCGTGAAGCTGCCGGTCGAGCCGCGGCTCGAGGCGGGGACGAACGCCACGTTCTCGGTGCCGCGCGACAAGGTTCTGCTGTTCGACCGCGAGACCGAGCGGGCGCTCGGCTCGGCCGCCTAGCTCCTCGTGCCGCTGACGGTCCTCGAGGGGTCGACGTTCTGCGTCTGCGACGAGCGCGGCGACGTCGACGGCTCGCCCGATGCGGCGGGGCTGTTCGTCGCGGACACGCGCTTCCTGTCGCGCAGCGTCCTGACGCTCGGCGGGGTCCGCCCCGAGCCGCTCTCGCAGGCCCAGCCCGTCCCGCACGTCGCCCTCTTCGTCCTCCGCAACCTGCCGGTCGCCGGCCTCCAGCCGAACGAGCTGTCGATCGAGCGCGTCCGCTCGGTCGCGAAGGGGATGTCGGAGCGCGTGACGGTGGTGAACCGCGGCCGCCGACGGGTGAGCTGCGAGCTGGCGCTCGACCTGGGCGTCGACTTCGCGGACATCTTCGCCGTGAAGAGCGCCGACCCGGGGTTCGGGATCGCGGACGACTCCGACCTGCCGCGCGACCAGGGCGCACCGGAGTGGGACGCGGCCGACGCGACCCTGCTCTTCGCCGACTCGGAGTTCCCGGCGCGGACGCTCGTGCACGTGTCGCACGCGGTCGATCCGGACGCCGGAGTGCTGCGCTACCCGCTCGAGCTCGACCCGGGGGAGCGGTGGGAGCTCGTCGTCGAGGTGCAGCCGCTCCTCGGCGGGGCGACGCCGCTCCGCGACGGCGCATTCGGGCAGGAGTTCGCGCGGGAGCTCCTCCGGGCCGACCGGTCGCTCGCCGACTGGCAGGGCTCGGCGCCGCGGCTCGAGTCGGGGTGGAACGACCTGATCCGCACCTGGGACCGCTCCGTCGCCGACCTGGCGGCCCTGCGCATGGCGGGCGACGGCTTCGACTTCGGCGAGCTGCCGGCCGCGGGGGCCCCGTGGTTCATGACCGTGTTCGGGCGGGACACGATCATCACCTGCCTGCAGACGCTCGCCTTCGGGCCGGAGCTGGCGTCGAGCGCGCTGCGCGTGCTGGCGGCGACGCAGGCGACGGAGGACGACCCCGAGCGCGACGCCGAGCCCGGCAAGATCATCCACGAGATCCGCCGCGGCAAGGCGGCGGAGGCCTGGACCGACCGCTACTACGGCACGGTCGACGCGACGCCGCTCTTCCTCGTCCTGCTCTCGGAGCTGTGGCGATGGACGGGCGACGATGCGCTCGCGCGCGAGCTCGAGGGATCGGCGCGCGCCGCGCTCGCGTGGATCGACGGGCCGGGCGACGCGGACGGCGACGGGTTCGTCGAGTACAAGCGGCGCGCGCGGCATCGCGGCATCGACAACCAGAGCTGGAAGGACTCGCACGACTCGATGAACTTCCACGACGGCCGCGAGGCGCTGCCGCCGATCGCGCCGGTGGAGGTGCAGGGGTACGTCTACGACGCGAAGCTGCGGATGGCCGAGCTCGCCCGGTGGGCGTGGGACGACGAGGCGATGGCGGTGCGGCTCGAGCGGGAGGCGGAGGAGCTGCGGCGGCGCTTCGACGAGGCGTTCTGGGTCGAGCGCGACGGCGTCGGCTTCTACGCGCTCGGACTCGACGGCGACAAGCAGCCGATCGACGCGCTCAGCTCCAACATCGGCCATCTGCTGTGGAGCGGCATCGTCCCGCCCGAGCGTGTGGCGGGGATGGCGGAGCTCCTCGTCGGCGAGCGGCTGTGGTCGGGCTGGGGGGTGCGGACGCTCGCCGCGCGCGAGGCGGCGTACAACCCGCTCGTCTACCACAACGGGACGGTGTGGCCCCACGACAACTCCCTGATCGCGTGGGGGCTCGGCCGCAGCGGCCGGCCCGCCGAGGCGGTGCAGATCTTCGAGGCGATGATCGAGGCCGCGGCGCACTTCGACTATCGGCTGCCGGAGGTGTTCGCCGGGTTCCGCCGGATGCCGCTGCTGCCGCCGGTCGTCTACCCGACCGCGTCGAGCCCGCAGGCGTGGGCCGCCGCGACGCCGGTCGTCCTGCTGCGCACGCTCCTCGGCCTCGAGCCGGACCGGCCCGGCCGCCGCCTCGTGTCGTCGGCGACCGGTCTGCCCGCGTGGGCGGAAGGGTTGACGCTGAGCGGCATCCGCGCCTACGGCCGCCGCTGGACGGCGCGGGTCTCCGGCGGCGCCGTCGCCGTCGACCACGAGCGCTGACCCCGCCCTTTCCGGCCATGCCCAGGGGACAGTCCCTGGGGCATGGCCGCAGAGGACAAGGGGCACAAACGGCTCAACGACGCCGTTTCCGGACACTGGCGGCGACGCGGCATCGGCCGTTGGGGACACGTCTGGGGGACAGTCCCTGGGACATGGCTCGACCGGCCTTGGCCGCACCGGCCGAGGACGACGGCTCGGCGCTTGACTTTTGCTGAGGAATAAATTTAGATCCCGAACGATGTCGAGCTACCGCACGGGATCCGTCGCCTTGACGCGCGATCTCAACCGGGTCGCGGTGCTGCGCCTGATCGCCTCCGGGGGGCCGATCGCGCGCACGCACATCGCTCGCCGGCTCGGGCTGAGCCCGGCGACCGTGACCTCGGTGACCCGCGAGCTGCTCGACCAGGGCCTGCTCCGCGTCGCGGAGCAGGCCCCGTCGAGCGGCGGGCGGCCCGCGGTCCTGCTCGAGATCGTCGGCTCCGCCGCGACCGCCTTCGGCGTCAAGGTCGCGCCCGACCACCTCGTCGGCGTCCGGGTCAACCTCGACTCCGACGTGCTCGAGCGCTACGAGGAGCCGCTCGACAGCGCCGCGCCCGACGCCCCGGAGCGGATCGCCGACGCGCTCGCCCGCTGGCTCGGCGGCGACGGCGACAGCGAGTTCCCGCCGCTCCTCGGCGTCGGCCTCGGCGTCCCGGGCATCTCGCACGAGCTCGGCAAGTCCGTCGACTCGCCGATGCTGGGGTGGCGCGACCTGCCGCTCGCCCGGCAGCTCGAGGAGCGCATCGGCGTGCCGGTCCTCGTCGACAACGACGTGAACACCCTCGCGATCGCCGAGCGGCTGTACGGCCGGGGGCGCAACGTCGACCATTTCCTCACCGTCACCCTCGGCCGCGGCATCGGCCTCGGCATCGTCGCCGGGGGCGACATCTACCACGGGTACGCCGGCGGAGCCGGCGAGTTCGGACACACGACCGTCCTGGACGACGGCCCGCGCTGCAGCTGCGGCAAGCGGGGCTGCCTCGAGACGGTCGCCGCCGACCCGGCCCTGGTCGCCCGCGCCCGCCGCGAGGGCGTCGTGACGCCCCGCGCCGGCATCGAGCGGCTGCGGCGGGTCGCCGACGAGGGGAGCGTGGAGGCGCGGGCGATCTTCGCCGACGCCGCCGCCGTCCTCGGCCGGTCGGTCGCCAACCTCGTCAACGTCCTCGCGCCCGAGCTCGTGCTCGTCAGCGGCGAGGGCACCCAGGCGTGGCGGCACATGGCGGCCGCCTTCGACACGGCCCTGCGCACGCACCTCTTCGGACCGCTCGCGGGCGTGGTCGTCGAGGTCGATCCCTGGGACGACGCGAAGTGGGCGGTCGGCGCCGCCTCACTCGTGCTCCGCAGCACCTTCACGCCGGCGCTCGAGCCGGTCTCCGCCGACACCTCGATCCGCGCGCGGCTGCCGCGCGTCCCGGAGGCGCTCGTCTGAGAACACGCCTGACCCGCCGCGCGCCGGATCGCCGCGGCCGACGTCCGTTCCCCCACGAGTAGGAGCAAACCGCTATGCGCTCTCGCAGGACCATCCTCATCCTCGCGCTGGTCGCCCTGGCCGCTGCGGCGTCCGTGACGACCGCCGTGGCCCTGGGCAGCACCAAGAAGACGGTGACCGTCACGTTCTGGAACGCGTACAGCTCGGACGGCCCCGAGGTGCAGCACATCAACAAGGTGATCATCCCGGCGTTCGAGAAGAGCCATCCCGGGATCAAGGTCCAGGACGTCCCGATCCCGTACGACGACCTCCACCAGAAGCTCGTCACCGCGGTCGCGGGCGGGCAGCTGCCCGACCTCGTCCGCTCCGACATCATCTGGGTGCCCGAGCTCGCGAATCTCGGCGTGCTCGACCCGCTCGACACGGACATGCCCGACTTCAAGTCGTACTCGTCGAAGGTCTTCGCCGGACCGCTGGCGACGAACTACTGGAAGGGCCACTACTACGGCCTGCCGCTCGACACGAACACGCGCATCTGGGTCTACAACCCGAAGGCGCTCTCGGCGATCGGCGCCAGCGCTCCGCCGTCGACGTTCGCCCAGCTCCAGAGCATGTCGGCCCAGGCGAAGGCGAAGGGGATGTACCTCTACGCCGAGGGCGGCCTGGGCGGCTGGAACATCCTGCCGTGGATCTGGTCGGCGGGCGGCAGCCTGACCAACTCGACGTTCACGAAGGCGACCGGGTACCTGAACAGCCCGAAGAGCGTCGCCGGCGTGCAGATGCTCTACAACCTCTACAAGGCCGGTGAGATGCCGGGGATCATCGTCGACCCGAACGGCGGCACCGGCACCTACGACGGCATCGCCCAGAAGAAGTACGTGTCGACGCTGGACGGGCCGTGGATGTTCTCGATCTTCGCCTCGGCCTACAAGAACACCCAGCTCGCGGCCTCGACGATCCCGGCCGGCCCCGGCGGCAGCATCAGCGTCGTGGGCGGCGAGGACATCGTCATGACCAAGCAGTCCAAGAACAAGGCGGCGGCGCTCGAGTTCATGCGCTACCTGCTCGGCACGTTCGCCCAGAACCAGATGGCGCGCGCCGGCCAGATGCCCGTGCTCAAGAGCTCGACCAAGTGGCTGCTGAAGATCCACCCGTACTACGCCACCTACCTGAAGCAGATCGCGACGGCGCGCCCGCGCACGCCGACGCCGAAGTGGACGCAGATCGACTCGGTGCTCCAGACCGAGGTGACGAAGGCGTTCAAGGGTCAGGAGTCGGTGCAGGACGCCCTGACCAACGCAGCGAAGCAGATTGACGGTCTCCTCCAGTAGCCGTCTCTCCGCTCGGCTCGGGCGCAGCGTGGGAGCGCTGCGCCCGAGCGCCCGCACGGCGGGGCGGCGGCGGCTGAGCGAGGCCGCCGCCCCGTACGTCTTCCTGGCGCCCGGGTTCGCGCTGTTCGCGCTCGTGATCCTGTACCCGATCGTCCGGGCGTTCCAGATCAGCCTCTACAACTGGGCGATCGCGCCGGGTCTCGCGAGCGACTTCGTCGGTCTCCACAACTACGGGCGCGAGCTCCACGACCCGATCTTCTGGCGCGGCCTCGTCAACACGTCCTTCTACATGGCGGTGACGGTGCCGGCGCAGATCGTCGTGGGGCTGGCGATCGCGGTGCTCCTCGACGCGCGGATGCCCGGCCGCACGCTCTTCCGCACCCTCTACTACCTCCCGGTGGTGACGAGCTGGGTGGTCGTCTCGCTCCTCTTCAAGTACCTCTTCTTCACCGACGGCGGCCTCGTCAACTGGGTGCTCCACGACGGCACGCACGTCACCGGACACAACATCGACTGGCTCGGCAGCCGCTGGCCGGCGCTCGTGGTGATCAGCCTCCTCGGCGTGTGGAAGGGCGTCGGCTGGTCGATGGTGATCTTCCTCGCCGCCCTGCAGGGCGTGCCGGCCGAGCTGAAGGAGGCCGCCGCGGTCGACGGCGCCCGCGCGTGGGCGCGCTTCCGCGCCGTCTCCTTGCCGGCGATCCGCCCGGTCGTCGCCTTCGTGACCGTGATGCTCGTGATCGGCAGCTTCAACGTCTTCATCTCCGTCCTGCTGATCACGAACGGCGGCCCCATCGACGAGACGCAGGTGCTGCTGTCGTACATGTACAAGCAGGCGTTCTC
>DASZWI010000089.1:0-40956 GCA_035546715.1 Gaiellaceae bacterium
GCTCGCTCACCGGCAAGACCGCACTCGTCACCGGCGCCTCGCGCGGGATCGGCCGCGCGATCGCGGAGGAGCTCGCGCGCGCCGGCGCCTCGGTGGTGGTCGGCTACCGCTCGGGCAAGGACGAGGCCGAGGAGCTCGCAGCGTCGATCGGCGGCCGCGCGGTCCAGGCCGACGTCTCGTCGCCCGAGGACGCGAAGCGGCTCGTCGAGGAGGCGGGCGACGTCGAAGTCCTCGTCAACAACGCGGGGCTCACGCGCGACGGCCTGCTCGCGCGCATGCCCGACGACGACTGGCGCACGGTGATCGAGACGAACCTCAGCTCGGTCTTCTACACGTGCCGCGCCGTCGCGCGGCCGATGATGAAGCGCAAGGGCGGGTCGATCGTCAACGTCAGCTCGGTGGTCGGCGTCCACGGCAACTGGGGCCAGACGAACTACGCGGCGTCCAAGGCGGGCATCATCGGCTTCACGAAGTCGCTCGCGCGGGAGCTGGGATCGCGCGGGATCCGGGCCAACGTCGTCGCGCCCGGCTACGTCAAGACGCAGCTCACCGACGTCCTGCCCGAGGAGGCGACGCAGGCGATGGTGGCCCAGACGCCGCTCGGCCGCGTCGCGGAGCCGCACGAGATCGCAGGCGCGGTACGCTTCCTGGCGTCGGACGACGCCTCGTTCATCACGGGCGAGGTCGTGCTCGTCGACGGCGGACTGGGGATGTGACGTGAGCGCCAACGGACGCAGACGGGTCGTCATCACGGGGCTGGGCATGGTCAGCCCGCTCGGCAACGACGTGGACACGTCGTGGCGCCGCCTGCTTGCGGGCGAGTCGGGCGCGGCCGAGATCCAGAGCTTCGACCACTCGAACTACAACGTCCACTTCGCGTGCGAGCTGAAGGACTTCGACCCGACCGTCTGGATCGACCGCAAGGCGGCGCGGCGGATGGACCGGTTCGCGCAGATGATCCTCGCAGCCGCGCACCAGGCGCGCGAGGACTCCGGCTTCGACCCGCGCACGGAGCCGACGACCACGGGCGCGTCGATCGCGACCGGCATCGGCGGGCTGCACTCCTACCAGGAGTGCTACGACGTCCTGCTCCAGCGCGGGCCCGACCGCGTGAGCCCGTTCTCGATCCCGTCGATCATCCCGAACATGGGCGCCGGCTGGGTCTCGATCGAGCTCGGCACGCAGGGACCGCTGATGAGCCAGTGCACGGCGTGCGCCGCGTCGAACATGGCGATCGGCGACGCGCTGGACGAGATCCGCCTCGGCCGCGCCGACGTGGTGTTCGCGGGCGGCTCGGAGTCGCCGATCACCGAGGTCGGCATCGCCGGGTTCGACGCCATGCGGGCCCTGTCGCGGCGGAACGACGACCCCAAGCGGGCGTCGCGGCCGTTCGACAACGAGCGCGACGGGCTCGTGATGGGCGAGGCCGCCGCGATCCTTGTCCTCGAGGAGCTCGAGCACGCTCGTGCGCGCGGCGCGAAGATCTACGCGGAGCTGCTCGGCTACGGCATGTCGGCCGACGCGTCCCACATGACGGAGCCCGACCCGACCGGCGAGAACCCGGCGCGGTCGATGTCGATGGCGATCAAGGACGCCGGCATCGACCCCACGGAGGTCGGCTACGTGAACGCGCACGCCACGTCGACGCCGATCGGCGACACGGCGGAGACGAAGGTGATCAAGCGGGCGCTCGGCGAGGAGCACGCGAAGAAGACCGCGGTCTCCTCGACGAAGGGCGCGACGGGCCACTGCTTCGGCGCCGCGGGGGCGGTCGAGGCGGTGTTCACGGTCAAGGCCGTCACCGACCGCATCGCCCCGCCGACGATCAACTACGACGAGCCGGATCCCACGTGCGATCTCGACTACGTCCCGAACGAGGCGCGCCCGCTTCCCGACCTCCGCGTCGGCCTCTCCAACTCGTTCGGCTTCGGCGGCCACAACGCGACCATCGTCGTCCGCCGCTGGGACGAATGACGGGAGGGGCGACTTCGGTTTCCCTCCCGTGGCCCGCCCCTCCGACGTCGGTCGACTCGGACGGTCGGTCGGAGCGGCGCGCCATGCGGCACGGCTAGCACGAGCGCGCACCCGAGCAGGCTCGGGCACGCGCGAACCCTGCCAAGCGGTCCGGGGCGGCATGTCCAGCGCTGGGTCTACCGTGGCTGCGTGCGTCTCGTCGAGGTGGGTGGACGGCTGATCGAGCTCCAGGTTCGCCGCTCGACGCGCGTGCGGGGGCACCGGATCGTCGTCCGCCACGGGTTGCCGCCCGAGCTCGTCGTCCGGCCCCACGCGACGGACGCGGAGGTCGACGCGGCGCTCGCCTACCACCTGCCGTGGCTCGAGCGGCAGCTCGCGCGGACCCCGGAGCCGAGCCTCGGGCTCGACCGGCTGCACCTCACCGAGGAACAGGGCCGGCGCGAGGCGCGCGCCCGCATCTCGCTCATCGCGCAGTCCGAGGCCGCCGCCCTGGGTGTGCGCTACAACCGCATCGCGCTGCGCGACCAGCGAAGCCGCTGGGGCTCCTGCTCGAGCCGCGGCACCCTCTCGTTCAACTGGCGCCTCGTCCTCGCTCCGCACGACGTGCTGGACTACGTGGTCGTCCACGAGGTATGCCATCTCGTCGAGCACCACCACGGGCCGGCCTTCTGGCGGCTGCTCGCCCGCCGCCGGCCCGGCTACCGGGAGCAGAAGGACTGGCTCGACGAGCACGGCTGGGAGCTGCTCGCGTACCGGCCGCCGCTCGCGGACGCCGCGTAGCCGCGCCGGCGTCTCGGGGAGGCGTTCGGGCGGTTCACCGGACGTGCTCGCCAGGTCGTCCTCGCGCAGGAGGAGCCTCCGCACGCCGTGCTCGACCGGCGCCCGTAAGCTGTAGGCATGCAGCGGTGGGCGACGTTCGACTGCTACGGCACGCTGATCGACTGGGACGGCGGCGTCCGCGCCACCCTGGCCGACGTGTTCGGCCCCGACCGGGTCGACGAGCTGCTCGACCGCTACCACGAGATCGAGCCGGGGCTGCAGGACGACGGCACGCGCACCTACCGCGACGTCCTCACGGAGGCGATGCGCGAGCTCGGTGCGCCCGCCGGCCGCGAGCACGAGCTGGCGGAGTCCGTGCTCTCCTGGGTCGCGTTTGCCGACGTGCGCGAGCCGCTCGAGGAGATCCGCCGGCGCGGGTGGAGGATCGCGATCCTCTCGAACACCGACTCCGACCTGATCGCCGCCTCGCAGGTGCAGATCGGCGTCCTGTTCGACGAGGTCGTCGTGGCGTCCGAGATCCGCTCCTACAAGCCGGCCCACAAGCACTGGCAGGAGTTCTTCGCGCGCACCTCGGCGCCCCGCGAGGGGCACGTGCACGTCGCGCAGAGCCTCTTCCACGACATCGCCCCCGCCAACGAGCTCGGCCTGCGCAGCGTCTGGATCAACCGCTCCCGCCAGCAGGCGTACGACGGGGCCCGTCCGGACCGCGAGCTCCCCGATCTGCGCGGGCTCCCGGACGTGCTCGATGAGCTCGTGGCGCCGTAGGCCCACGCGCCGCGACGACGCACCGGCGATCGCGGAGCTCGTGACGGCCATGGACGTCGCCGTCCTCGGCCGCTCGGACTATTCGCTCGAGGAGCTCCACGACGAGTGGCGCGACCTCGACGTCGAGCGCGACTCGTGGGTCGTCGAGGGCGACGGCCGGATCGCGGGCTTCGGCTCGGTGGAGCAGCGCGACGGCCACTGGCGGGTCGACGCGTACGTCGATCCGGCCGTCTGGGGCCGCGGGGTCGGGCGCCTCCTAGTCGAGGAGCTCGAGGCCGAGGTCGCCTCCCGCGGCGCGCGCCGCGTCGAGAACGCGGTGCTCCTCCGCGACCTGCGCGCGCAGGGGCTGCTCGTCTCGTGCGGCTACCGCGAGATCCGCCGGTTCCAGCACATGCGGATCGAGCTCGACGCAGAGCCGCCCGCGCCCGGCTGGCCCGCCGGCCTGACCCACGGCCGGTTCGACGAGCGCGACGCCGAGGCGTTCCACGCGGCGCTCGAGGACGCCTTCGCCGACCACTGGGAATGGGAGGCGCTCGCCTTCGAGGACTGGCGGCGCCTGGAGCTCGAGCGCGACGGCTACGCGCCGGAGCTGTGGTCGGTCGTCCGCGACGGCGACGAGATCGTCGCCGGGACGGTGTGCCTGCCGGAGCGCCTCGGCGCCGGCTGGGTCGCCCGCGTCTTCACCCGGCGCGCCTGGCGCGGCCGCGGCATCGGCGAGGCGCTCGTCCGGCAGGCGTTCCGCGACTTCTGGCAGCGCGGCCAGCCTGTCGTGGGCCTCGGGGTGGACGCCCAGAGCACGACGGGCGCGAACCGGCTCTACGAGCGGCTGGGCATGCACGTGCACTGGGGCGCGGTCGTCTTCGAGAAGGACCTCGCGCGATGAGCGCGCTGCGGGCCCGCTGCCCCGACTGCCGTACGCTCACCGCGGTCGCGATCGGGGACGAGTACCAATGCCACGCCTGTGGGCGGGAGTTCGCCGCCGGCCTCGTGCGGGTGCCGCGCGCCTGGGGCGCGGGCGGCGAGGGACTGGCCGACGCCGCCTGGGCGTCTCTGCCCTGGCCGGAGGCGGCGCTCGTGGAGGCGGACACGCTCGAAGAGCAGATCGAGCAGCAGGCGCGCACCAGCCCGGCGCGACCGCTCGTCCTGGGCGGCTGCTGCTGCTCGCACGTGGGAACGGTGCGGGCGCTGGCCCGCCGCGGCCGGCTCGGCGTCGTCTGGCTGGACGCCCACGGCGATCTGAACACGCCCGAGACCTCCCCCTCCGGTGATCCCTGGGGCATGGCGCTGCGGATGGCGATCGACGCCGGCGACGTCGATCCGAGGGACGTCACGCTGATCGGCGCGCGGAACCTCGATCCGCCGGAGCAGGCGTTCGTCGAGGCGGCAGGGATCCGCACGGAGCTCGGGGCGCTGCCGGAGCGCATCTACGTCGCGATCGACTGCGACGTCCTCGAGCCCGGCGAGCTGGACGTGCGCTTCCCGGAGCCGGAGGGGCTCACGCTCGCCGAGCTGGAGGGCCTCCTGGCGAAGCTGCCGCGCCCCGCCGGGGCCGGGTTCAGCGGTCTCGAGCCGGGCGAGGGCAACGCCGCGGCCCTGACGCGGCTGGCGCACGCGCTGGGTCTGTAACCGGCGTCGCGACCGAAGCGGTCTAAGATCGAGCCATGGCGGAGCCGCGGATCGACGTCCAGGTCGAGCACAAGCACGCTCCGGCGCCCGCCGAGCGCAAGCACCCGAACACGTGTCCGAAGTGCGGCTCGCACTACCGCGACGACGAGCTCGAGCTCGCGCTCTGGGTCTGCGCCCAGTGCGGGCACCACTTCCCCATGCCCGCGCGGGCTCGCATCGAGTGGCTGGCCGACCGCGACTCGTTCCTCGAGGAGGCCGCGGGCGTCCACTCGGACGATCCCCTGCAGTTCTTCGACCTGCGCCCGTACAGCGAGCGGCTCGCGGAGGCGGAGCTGAACACCGGCCTGGGCGAGGCGATCCTCGTCGGTCAGGCCGCGATCGGCGGGCACCCGGTGGAGCTGGCCGTGATGGACTTCGCCTTCATGGGCGGCTCGATGGGCAGCGCCGTCGGCGAGAAGTTCTCCCGCGCGTGCGACTCGGCGATCGAGCGGGGCGTGCCGCTCGTGTCGATCACCTCCTCCGGCGGCGCCCGCATGCAGGAGGGCATCCTCTCGCTGATGCAGCTCCCGAAGACGGTCTGCGCCGTCGAGGACCTGCACGACGCCGGCCTGCCGATGCTCACCGTCATGACCCACCCCACGACCGCCGGCGTGCTCGCCTCGTTCGCCTCGCTCGGCGACGTGACGATCGCGGAGCCCGGCGCCCTGATCGCCTTCACGGGCCCGCGCGTCGTGCAGCAGACGACGCGTGAGAAGCTCCCCGACGACTTCGGCCTCGCCGAGCAGAACCTGCGCTTCGGCCACCTCGACGCGATCGTCCCCCGACCCGAGCAGCCCGAGTACCTGACGCGCCTGCTGAGGTTGTGGGCCGCGTGAGCCAGGGCGAGCAGGAGGTGCGCCTGCGCGAGCGGCTGGCCGGGCTGTCCCGGCTGCCGCTGCTGCGGGGCGTCCGCGTGCAGGGCGAGGCCCAGCGGCTCCAGCAGCAGCTCGAGCGGCTGAAGCAGGACACCTCGGACGAGGCGATCTGGAAGTCGGTCGAGCTCGCCCGGCACCCGGACCGGCCGTACACCCTCGACTACGTCGAGCGGATGCTGGACGACTGGGTCGAGCTGCACGGCGACCGGGGTCGCGCCGACGACGGCGCGCTCGTGACCGGGCTCGGCAAGCTGGACGGGCGGACCGTCGCGCTGATCGGCCACCAGAAGGGCCGCGACGTCAAGGAGCGGATCGACCGGCAGTTCGGCATGGCCTATCCCGAGGGCTACGTGAAGGCGATGCGCCTGATGGAGATCGCCGAGCGGTTCTCGTTCCCGGTCGTGGCCCTCGTCGACACCCCCGGCGCGTACCCGGGCGTCGCGGCCGAGCAGCACGGCCAGGGCGGCGCGATCGCCCGTTCGCAGGCGACGATGGCCCGTCTCACCGTGCCGACCGTCTCGTGCATCATCGGCGAGGGCGGCTCGGGCGGGGCGGTGGCGATCGCCGTCGCCGACCGTGTGCTCATGCAGGAGAACGCGATCTACTCGGTGATCACGCCCGAGGGCTGTGCCGCGATCCTCTGGCGGGACGCCGCCGAGGCGAAGAAGGCCGCGGCGGCCTTCAAGCCGGACGCGCTGCACTGCCTCGAGCTCGGGGTGGTCGACGCCGTCGTGCCGGAGCCCGAGGGAGGGGCCCAGAACGACCACGACGCCGCCGCCCGGCTGCTCGAGACCGCCATCGTCGAGGCCCTGGAGGCCCTCGAAGACGTCCCCGGCGACGAGTTGCGCCGGCGCCGCCGCGCGAAGTTCCGCGGCATGGGCGTTTTCGCGTGACGAGCAGGCTTTTCCACATCATCCACAGGGTTTTCAACGGGCACAGATGCACCCGGAAACGCGTCGGGGCCTGCTGTTTCCAGCAGACCCCGAGCGCCTAACCCCCCGTCAGGTGGAGAAGCTCGGCACGGTTGTGTCCACGCCAGACGGGTCTAAACCTCCCAGGCTGTGGAAAGGCTGAGCCCATGCCACGCTCTCTCTGGTCCGGCGCCATCTCGTTCGGTCTCGTCTCCGTCCCGGTCAGGCTCTTCTCGGCCACCCAGTCGAAGGAGATCCGCTTCCACTTCCTCGACCGGCGCGATCAGAGCCCGATCGGCTACGACAAGGTGAACAAGAAGACGGGCGAGCCCGTGCCCGACGAGCACATCGCTCGCGGGTTCGAGCTCGAGAAGGGGCGCTTCGTCGAGCTCGAGGACGACGACGTCGACCGGCTCGACCTCGAGCTCACCCACGCCGTCGACATCTGCGACTTCGTCTCGCTCGAGGAGATCGACCCGATCTACTTCCGGCAGGCGTACTACCTGCTGCCCCAGGACGGCGCGGAGAAGCCCTACCGGCTGCTCCAACGGGCGCTCGACGAGACCGGGCAGGTCGCCATCGCGAAGATCGTCATCCGCAACAAGCAGCATCTCGCCTGCGTGCGACCGGGGCAAGGGGTGCTCGTGCTCGAGACGATGTACTTCGCCGACGAGATCCGGAAGCCCGAGGACGTCCCGTCGCCGCGCCTCCAGAAGGCCGAGATCGACATGGCGAAGTCGCTGATCGAGAACCTGGCCACCGAGTGGAAGCCGGAGCGCTACCACGACCGCTACCGCAGCCAGCTCCTCGACCTGCTCGAGAAGAAGGCGAAGGGTAAGCCGCTGCCGGAGCCGGCCGAGGAGGAGGGCGGCGAGGTCGTCGACCTGATGGAGGCGCTGCGCCAGTCGGTCGCGCAGACGACCACACGCGGCCGTAAGAGCGGCGGCCGCAAGAGCGGCGGCCGCGCTCGGAAGAGCGCCGCCGCGCGCAAGGCCGGTTGAAAGAGGCCGGTTGAGAGGGGCCGGTTGAGATGAGCCTCGGCGAGTACCGCCGCAAACGCAAGCCGGGCGCCACACCCGAGCCGTTCCCTCGCCGCGGGCGAAGCTCGGGGCGCCCGATCTTCGTCGTGCAGCGGCACGACGCACGCCGGCTCCACTACGACTTCCGGCTCGAGCGCGACGGGGCGCTCGCCTCGTGGGCGGTCCCGAAGGGCGTCCCGCTCGAGCCGGGCGACCGCGCCCTCGCCGTCCACGTCGAGGACCACCCGCTCGAGTACGCCCGGTTCGCGGGCGAGATCCCCAAGGGCAACTACGGCGCGGGCACGGTCGAGATCTGGGACCACGGGACCTACGAGTTGCTCGAGGAGAAGCGCAACGGCCAGCTGACCGTGCGCCTGCACGGCGCGCGGCTCGAGGGGACCTGGACGCTCGTCCCGGCGCACATGGACGGCAAGGAGCAGAACTGGCTGCTGATCAAGCGCAGCGACGACGGCTCCGACCCGGACGAGCCGGCGAAGGCGAAGGCGCCGACGAGCTACGCGCCGATGCTGGCCACGCTCGACGAGCACGTCCCGCACGGCGACTGGGCGTTCGAGGTCAAGTTCGACGGCTACCGCGCGCTCGCGTACGTGCGCGGCGGGGAGTGCACGCTCGTCTCGCGCAACGGCAACGACCTCACCGAGCGCTTCGCGGAGGTGGCGAAGCAGGTCGTCAAGGCCGTGAAGACCCCGAACGCCGTGCTCGACGGCGAGGTGTGCCGCCTCGACGAGCGCGGCCGGTCGAGCTTCTCCCTGCTCCAGCAGGGGACGGGCCCGCTCGTCTACTACGCGTTCGACCTGCTCGAGCTCGACGGCGCGCCGCTGCTCGACGAGCCGCTCGTCGAGCGCAAGGAGCGGCTGCGCGAGGTCCTGGACGGCCGGGTGCGGGCGATCCGCTTCTCCGAGAGCTTCGACGACGGCGACGCCCTGCTCGAGGCGGCCCGCGAGCAGGGGCTGGAGGGGATCGTCGCGAAGCGCGCCTCCTCGCCGTACCGCCCCGGCAAGCGCGGACGGGACTGGCTCAAGCTCAAGACGCACGGCCGCCAGGAGCTCGTCGTCGTCGGGTACACGCGTGGAGAGGGGCGCCGGTCGAGCACGTTCGGGGCGCTCGTCCTCGGGGTGCCGGAGGACGGAGGCCTGCGCTGGGCCGGCAACGTCGGGACCGGGTTCGACGAGCGGGAGATCGAGCGGCTCCTGAAGCTCCTGCGGCCGCTCCACCGCGCCGACTCCCCGCTCGCGGAGGTGCCGAAGATGCCCCGCGTCCGCAAGGCCGACGTGCAGTGGGTCGAGCCGCGGCTCGTCGCCGAGATCGCCTTCTCCGAGTGGACGCACGACGGCCGGGTCCGGCAGCCGTCGTACAAGGGCATCCGGGAGGACAAGACCGCCGCCGAGGTCGAGCGGGAGACGCCGCAGCTGCCCGAGACGATCGCGCAGGGCAAGCGGACGCTCAAGCTGTCGAACCTCGACAAGGTCTTCTGGCCCGACGAGCGGATCACCAAGGGCGACCTGCTCGCGTACTACCGCGCGGTCGCGCCGGTCCTCGTGCCGCACCTGAAGGGCCGGCCGTTCACGATGCGGCGCTACCCGGACGGGATCGAGGGCGGCGCGTTCTTCCAGAAGGACGCGCCGAAGCACATGCCGGACTGGATCAAGACGTTCGGGGCCGAGGTCTCCACCCGCGAGCGCTCGCACGGCAAGGCGACGCGCAAGTGGGTCGAGTTCCCGCTCGTCGACGACGAGCTGGCGCTGCTCTGGATGGTCAACATGGGCTGCATCGACATGAACACGTGGTACTCGCGCGTCGACAAGCCCGACCGGCCGGACTTCGTGCTCTTCGACCTCGACCCGACGCCCGAGGTGCCGTGGAGCCAGACGATAGAGGTGGCGCTGATCCTGCGCGAGCTGCTCGACCAGCTGGGGCTGCGCTCGTTCCCGAAGACGTCGGGCGGCAAGGGCTTCCACGTGCTCGTGCCGCTCGACCGGCGGTCGACCTACGAGGACTCCCGCTCGTTCGCGGAGATCGTCGCGGGCGCGATCGCCCGGACCCATCCGAAGCTCGCGACGACCGAGTGGTCGAAGGCGCGCCGGCGCGGCGTCCTGATCGACGCGAACCAGAACGGCGAGGGCAAGACGATCGCGTCGGTCTACTCGGTGCGGCCCAGGCCGGGCGCGCCGGTGTCGACGCCGCTGACGTGGGACGAGGTGGGTCCCGACCTCGACCCGGCCTCGTTCACCATGGACGCCGTGCTCGAGCGCGTGCAGCGGCTGGGCGACCTCTACGCCGAGCTGCCGACGACCCGCCAGTCGCTCTCGAAGGCCCTCGCAGCCCTGGACTAGTGCGTGGCGGTCGGGTGCGTCCTGGCCGCCTCCTTCGCCACCGTCAGCTCGTGGGAGTCGATCGCCGTGTAGCGCGCGGCGATCGCGCTCAGCTCGTCCGACGCCTCGCGCGCCGCCTTCCCGAGCCGCTCGTCGAGCGTCTTCGGGTCGTCGAGGTAGAGCAGACGCGTCCAGAACGTGGTCAGCACGATCGAGACCCACGGCATGAAGATGGCGTTCCGCTCCAGGGCCGCCGACGGCCGCTGGACGAAGAACGCCACGAAGATGCCCACCGTCAGCCCGGCGAGGCCGAGAGCGGCGGCCGCCTCGGACATCGAGGAGGCGGTGAGCCCTTTCACGAACGCCGCGATCACGGCGCCCAGGCCGAAGACGAGCATCGCCACGTAGCCGACGAACACCACCCGGTACGACCGCCGCAGGTAGGCCGTCGTGCGGGCGAGCGTCGCCACGTCGTCGTGCAGCACCGCCGACGCGAGCTCGCGCAGCTCGTCGACGGCCGCCGAATCCCCGTGCCGCGGGCGGGGCAGTGCAACGGTCATGCCTGCCCTCCTGACGTTGTGATGTGCGGCGGGATCATGGACACCCGCGCGCGCGTCGTCAAGTGAGGCGACGGAGGCGGTCGGCGTGCTCGATCCGGACGTCGGCCGACGGCCGGAAGGCGGAGCGGCGGAGCTCGAGATCGTGGTGGGGGACCGGGACGCCGCGCGGCGACGCGGTGCTCGTGCCGATCTCCGCGTAGCCCAGCTTGCGGGAGACGGCGAGCGAGGCCTCGTTGCCGAGCAGCGCGCCGGATCGGGCCCGCTCCGCCTCGAGCTCCTCGAACGCGAGCTGCAGCGCGGCACGGCGCATCTCGGTGCCGAGGCCCCGGCCCTGCCACTCCTGTCCCAGCCAGGAGCCCGTCGACACCGTCCGCGTGTCCGGGAAGCGCGTGGCGACGAGGCTCTGGACGCCGATCGGGCGGCCCTCGTGGAACGCGACGAGGTCGAGGTGCCACTCGTCCGTCCGCCAGCCCGTGACGTGGCCCTCGTGGAAGGCGACGAACCGGTCGACGGCGTCCGGCTCGTGGATCCGGTCGGTCCACGGGACCGCGAACGGCATCTCGTCGGGCGGATGGACGCCGCGCTGCGCGACCGCGGCGAGCTCGCGCAGCTCCGCCCGGGTCGCGAGCCGCAGCTCCAGTCGCGGCGTCCGGATGCGCAGGTCGGCGAGCGGATGGCCGGATCTCGTCAGCAGCTGGCGCACGCCGACGACGTCGAACCCGAGCTTCGCGTACAGCTCGCGCGGCCAGTCGTCGGCGAGCGCCTCGAGGAACACGACCTCGCGATCGGCCGCGGCGTCGGCGGCCGCCTGGACGATCGCGCGCCCGAGGCCCCGGCCGCGGAACGCCGGGAGGGTGGCGACGTCCTCGATCTGCGCGACCCGGCCGTCGTCGCGGAGCTCGCAGTAGGCCGCGATCTCACCCTCGACCTCTGCGGCCAGGAACCGGGTCGGTACCGCCGTCTGGACGCGCCGCTTGGCCTCGTCGAGCTGGTCGGCGAGCTCGACGCTGCCCCACGGCTCGTCGAGCGTCGAGGGCCGCCGCGCCTCGAGGAGGTCGTCGAAGGCGACCTCGCGCACCATCGAGGTGTCGACGCGCCGGTCGGGCTCGCGGCTGCGGGCCATGACGAGGTTGATCGAGGCCTCCCAGCCGAGCTCGGCGGCCCTGGTCGCGAGCGCCGCCTCCTCGCCGTCGCTGCTCAGCCGGCGGTGGTGGAACGTCTCCATCGCGCCCTCGACCTCGGCGAGGATCGCGTCGGCGTCGCCCTGCCGCTCGAGCCGGACGTAGTTGGCGTCGTAGACCGACGGCAGCGAGTCGCAGAAGAGCCCCGTGCCGTGCGGCAGCGCCGCCGTCCGCTCGGCGACGCGCTCGGCGAGCCCGTGCTGGAAGGCGGCGATCCGGGCGAGCATTCGCCCAATTCAACCGTCAGCGGGCGAGTCGCGTCAGGAAGGCGAGCGCGCCGGCCTTGTCGAGCATGTCGTTGAGGTTGCCGCACTTCGGGCTCTGGACGCACGACGGGCACCCGCTCGAGCAGGGGCAGCCGCGCAGCAGGGCGGTCGTGTCGCGCACCCAGCCCTCGAAGTCCTCGAATCCCCGCTCGGCGATGCCGACGCCGCCGGGGTGGCCGTCGTAGACGAACACCGTTGGCCGGCCGGTCTGCGGGTGGACGTTGGTCGAGAGCCCGCCGATGTCCCAGCGGTCGCACATCGCCCACAGCGGCAGCACCGCGATCAGGGCGTGCTCGGCCGCGTGCAGGGTTCCGAGCAGGCGCGGCATCTCCTCGACCCCGGCGAGCTGGTGCGCCTCGGGCAGGAACCAGATCGCCTCGGTCGAGAACGTCGTCGCCGGCAGGTCGAGCACGACCAGCTCGATGCGCTCCTGGGAGGCGATCGTCCTCCGCTCGTAGGCGACGACCTGCTCCGTCACCTCGATCTCGCCGAACGACAGCTCGAGGCCGCAGCGCAGCTCCACGCGCCGGGGCTCGACGATCGAGGTCTGCGTCTCCTTCTTCGCCTGCGTGTACCAGGGGCCGTTGAACGGCTCGACCAGCGCGCGCAGCGCGGTGAGGTCGAGCTCGCGCACGAGGTACGACTCGCCGAGGTGGAGGTAGACGGCGCCCTCGTGGATCGTCGAGTAGGCCCGCGACCGCTCCACCTGGCCGATGACGGCGCCGGTGCTCGTGTCGACGACGGCGAACGCGTCCGGGTCGGCCGAGCGCAGGGGCACACGCGCGGCGGGGTGGTCCTTCCCCGCCCAGACGAAGCCGGCCCGCGTCTCCCGCAGCAGCGGGTCGTCGCGGGCGAGGTCGAGCGCCTCCGGGCCCAGGAGCCCCGCGTCGGCCTCGGTGACCGGCCCCTCGTAGGCCGCGCTGCGCACGTGCCCGGCGAGCACCCGCGGGTTGGCGTGGTCGAGGATCGCCGACTCCACGCGACGGCCGAGCAGCTTCTCCGGCTCGCGCATGAAGAACTGGTCGAGGCCGTCCTCGCTCGCGACCAGCACGGCGAGGCCGCTGCCGCGCCGGCCCGCACGGCCCCACTGCTGGCGCAGGGACGCGACGGTGCCGGGGAAGCCGACGGAGACGACCACGTCGAGGAGCCCCACGTCGATCCCGAGCTCGAGCGCGTCGGTGGCCGTCACGCCGAGCAGCTCGCCCTCGCCCAGCCGCCGCTCGATCTCGCGCCGCTGGGCCGCGGTGTAGCCGGCGCGGTACGGCGACAGGTGGCGGTCGTCGCCGCCGAGACGCTCGGCGGTGAACCGGTGGATCAGCTCGGCCGCCTTGCGGCTCTTCGCGAACGTCAGCGTGCGCAGGCCGCGCTCGACGAACGCCGCCTGGAGCTTCGCCGCCTCGGCCAGCGCCGATCCGCGGAGTCCCAGCTCGCTGTCGAGCAGCGGCGGGTTCCAGAGCACGATCGTGCGCTCGGCGCGCCAGGCAGCGTCGTCGGCGACGACGGTCACCGGGTCGCCGAGCAGCTCGGCCGCCAGCTCGCCCGGGTTGGCGATCGTGGCCGAGGCGAGCAGGAAGCGCGGATCCGAGCCGTAGGCGCGGGCGAGCCGGCGCAGCCGGCGGAGGACGTTCGAGACGTGCGAGCCGAAGACGCCGCGGTAGACGTGGGCTTCGTCGACGACGACGTAGCGCAGGTTCGCGAGCAGGTCGCCCCAGCGGTCGTGGTTCGGCAGCACGCCGATGTGCACCATGTCCGGATTCGAGAGGACGAGCCGCGCCGCCCGCCGGATCCCGGCCCGCTGCTGGATCGGCGTGTCGCCGTCGTAGATCGCGGGGCGCAGGCGGGGCGCGGTCGCCGAGAGCGTCCGGAACTGATCCTGGGCGAGCGCCTTCGTGGGGTAGAGGTAGAGCGCGCGCGCCGCGGGATCGCGGGTGAGCGCGTCGAGCACCGGGAGGTTGAAGGCCAGCGTCTTGCCCGAGGCCGTGCCCGTCGTGACGGCGACGTGCTCGCCGCGCGCGGCCGCGTCCCAGGCCGTTCGCTGGTGCGCGTACAGGCGGTCGACGCCGATCGCGGCGCGCACGTCCGGGTGCAGGTCGTCCGGCAGCGGCGCGAACCGCGCCTCGCGGGCCGGCTCGACGGCGAGGTGGGCGAGCTCCTCGCCGGAGAGCAGGCCCTCCCACCGCAGCACGTCGACCGCCATGCCACCAGTGTGCAGCGCGGAGTAGGCTGCGCGTACCGGGGTGCCCCGCCGAGGGGCTGAGAACAGACCCGTCGAACCTGATCCGGCTCGTACCGGCGAAGGGAGCTGCTCCATCCAGTGATTGCGCGGGCGTTGACGATCGCGGGCTCCGACAGCGGAGGCGGCGCGGGGATCCAGGCGGACCTGAAGGCGTTCGCGGCGGCCGGCGTGCACGGGTCGAGCGCGATCGTCGCGCTGACGGCGCAGAACACCCGCGCCGTGACGGCGGTGCACGAGGTGCCGCCGGCGTTCGTCGAGGCGCAGATCGACGCCGTCCTGGACGACGTGGGCGCGGACGCCGCCAAGACCGGGATGCTGTTCTCGCGGCGGATCGTCGAGACCGTCGCCGGCCGGCTCGCCGGTCGCGGGCTGCCGCTCGTCGTCGACCCGGTGCTCGTCGCCTCCTCGGGCGCGCGGCTGCTGGAGGACGACGCCGTGGAGGCGCTCGTCCGGCGGCTCTTCCCGCTCGCGACGGTCGTGACGCCGAACCTGCTCGAGGCGCAGGCCTTGACGGGCGAGCCCGGGCCGCGCCGCCGGCTCGCGGAACGCCTGGTGGAGCTGGGTGCCGCGGCGGCGATCGTCACGGGCGGTCACGGCGAGGACGCCGTCGACCACCTCTTCGACGGGACCGAGCACGTCGAGATCCCGGTCGAGCGGCTGGACGTCGCGGCGACCCACGGCGCCGGCTGCACCCACTCGGCGACGCTCGCGGCGCTGCTCGCGCGGGGCCTCCCGCTGGTCGAGGCCGCCCGCCGCGCCGCGGCCGCCGCAACCGACGCGGTCCGCCACGGCCTCGCCGAGATCGGCGCCGGTGACGGCCCCGTCGACGTCCTGCACCTACGAGAAAGGTCGAGATGAGCCCAGGCGACTCCCTGCGGCGGCTGCGCGAGGCGAAGCCGCTCGTCCACCAGATCACCAACTACGTCGTGATGAACGAGACCGCCAACGCCACGCTTGCCCTCGGCGCGCTGCCCGTGATGGCGCACGCGCGCGAGGAGGTCGAGGAGATGGCCGCGCTCGCGGGCGCGCTCGTCCTCAACATCGGGACGCTCTCCCCGGCCTGGGTCGAGGCGATGCTGCTCGCCGGCAGATCGGCGAACGCCCACGGCGTCCCGGTCGTCCTCGATCCGGTCGGCGCCGGCGCCACGGCCTACCGGACCGAGACGGCGAAGCGCATCCTCGACGAGGTCGACGTCGCGGTCCTCCGCGGCAACGCGGGCGAGGTCGCGACGCTGGTCGGCGTCGCGGCCGAGGTGCGCGGGGTCGAGTCGATCGGCGCCGGGGCCGATCCGGCCGAGCTGGCCCGCGAGGCGGGCCGGGCGCTCGGCCTCGTGGCGTCCGTGACGGGTCCCGTCGACCACGTCTCAGACGGCGAGCGGGTCGTCGCGGTCGCGAACGGAGACCCGCTCCTCGCGACGGTCACCGGCACCGGATGCATCTCGTCCGCGCTGACGGGCTGCTTCGTCGCGGTCAACCCGGAGCGGCCGCTCGACGCGGCGGCGGCGGCGCTCGTCGCGCTCGGGGTGGCGGGCGAGGACGCGGCCCGCGAGGCGAGAGGGCCGGGGTCGTTCCACGTGGGTCTCTACGACGCCCTGGCCGCGCTCGACCCGGACACCCTCGACGGGCGGGCTCGGGTCGCGTGAGGGTGCACGCGATCGTCTCCGACCTCGCGACGGCGAAGGCGGCCGTCGCGGCCGGCGCGACGGTCGTGCAGCTGCGTCTGAAGGACGCGCCGACGGCGGACGTCGTGCGGGCGGGCCGGGGCTTCGGCGAGCTCGGCGCGACGTTCGTCGTCAACGACGACGTCGAGGCGGCGATCGCGCTCGGCGCCGACGGCGTCCACCTGGGGCAGGGCGACGAAGGGGCGGAGCGTGCGCGTGCGGCCGGGCTGCTGCTCGGTCGCTCCGCGGCAACGCTCGCCCAGGCCGTGGCCGCCGACGCCGACTACCTCGGTGTCGGACCTGTCTGGGAGACGCCCTCCAAGCTCGACGCCGATCCGGCGGTGGGCGTCGACGGGCTCGCGCGCATCTGCGCGGCCGTCGCGGTCCCCGTCGTCGCGATCGGCGGGATCGACGCCCGGAACGCCGCCGAGTGCATCCGGGCCGGAGCGGTGGGCGTCGCCGCGATCCGCGCAGCCACCGACCCCGCGCTGCGGGCCGCCGTCGATGAGGCTCTCGGAGAGCGGTGAGCTCGGCCTGCTGGCCGAGCTCGAGCGCCGCGGGCTGATCGTCGGCGTCGAGCACGACGCCGCCCGGCTCGCCGGCGACCTCGTCGTGACGCAGGACGCGCTCGTCGAGGGCGTCCACTTCCGGCTCGACTGGCTCGCCTGGCGCGACCTCGGGTGGCGCGCCGCCGCCGTCAACCTCAGCGACCTCGCCGCGTCGGGCGCGACGCCCGAGGCGCTCGTCGTCACGTTCGCCGCTCCCGCCGAGACGCGCGTCGAGGACGTCGTCGAGCTCTACGAAGGGCTCGCGGAGCCGGGCGTCCCGATCGTGGGCGGCGACACGACCGCGGCACCGCTCGTCGTGCTGAGCGTGACCGCGCTCGGCCGCAGCCCGCGGGTGCCGGGCCGGGACGGGGCGCGGCCGGGCGACCTGCTCGTGGTCAGCGGCCCGCTCGGCGCGGCCGGAGCCGCCTTCCGAGCGGCCGGCTACGTGCGCCCGCCGCTGCGCCTGGACGAGGGCCGGGCGCTCGGCGCGCACGCCCACGCGCTCCTGGACGTGTCGGACGGCCTCGCGGTCGACGCCGGCCACCTGGCGCGCAGGTCGGGCGTGCGCTGCGTCGTCGAGCTCGACCGGGTTCCGCTCGCGCCGGGCGCGACGATCGACGATCTCGCGTTCGGCGAGGACTACGAGCTGCTGGCCGCCGTCTCCGAACCGGGCCCGTTCGCCGTCGTCGGCCGGGTCGAGGCGGGGGAGGGCGTCGCGCTGCTGCGGGACGGCCGGCCGGTCGAGCTCGCCGGCTGGGAGCACTTCAGCCGCTGACGAGCTCGGCGGCGAGCTGCGCGTACTGCTTGCGGCCGCGGGCGCCGTAGAGCGTGCGGCGCGCCTCGCCGTCCGCGAAGCCGATCACGGTGGGAAGCGACAGGACGCCGTACCGGCTCGCGGTCGCCTGGTTGGCGTCGACGTCGACCCGCACCAGGTCGACGCCGCCCTCGGCCGCCACCTCCTCGAGCAGCGGCTCGATCGCCAGGCACGGCCCGCACCAGGGCGCCCAGAAGTCGACGAGCACCGGGCGGCCGGCGCGCAGCACCTCCGCTTCGAACGTCGCGTCCGTCACGTCGCGCACGCCGGCACGCTAGCGCCGGAGGCGGAGCAGCGGGACCCGCCACATCGCCTCGAGCACGATGGCGCGGCTCATCTTCGAGCTGCCCGCCGTGCGCTCGGAGAACGTGATCGGCACCTCGACCACGCGGAAGCCGTGCTGCAGCGCCCGGTAGGTCGTCTCGACCTGGAAGACGTAGCCGGCGCCGTGCACCCGGTCGAGATCGATCGCCTCCAGCACCTCGCGCCGGAAGCACTTGAACCCGCCGGTCGGGTCGCGGATCGGCATCAGCAGCGCCC
This sequence comes from Gaiellaceae bacterium, assembly GCA_035546715.1. GTDB lineage: Bacteria > Actinomycetota > Thermoleophilia > Gaiellales > Gaiellaceae > PALSA-600. Next base: position 18,129 of record DASZWI010000089.1, read on the forward strand.
GCGTGTAGATGGATGCGGCGCGCGAGATCGCGCGGCGCACGAGGCTCCAGTTGCGCACGCGGCCGCCGGGGACGTACCGCGAGCCGAGCGCGACGTCGGCGCCCTCCTCGACGGCGGCGACGAGGCGTGGGACGTCCGCGGGATCGTGGGAGAAGTCGCAGTCCATCTCCACGATCAGCTCCGCCCCGTCTGCCAGGGCGCGCTGGAACCCGGCCACGTAGGCGCGTCCGAGCCCCTGCTTCTCGCTGCGGTGGAGCACGTCCAGCCACGGCAGCGCCGCCGCCAGCTCGTCGGCGACGGCCCCCGTGCCGTCGGGCGAGTCGTCGTCGATCACGAGCACGCGCCCGTCGGCGGGGATGACGTCCTCCAGCGCGCGGATCATCGGCTCGAGGTTGTCGCGCTCGTTGTAGGTCGGCAGGCAGACGGTGAGGCGCATCGGCGGGCCTATCATCGCTACACATGGCGACGACGCTCCCGCGCAACGACGAGCTGGCCGCTCAGTTCGACCTGCTGGCGGACCTGATGGAGCTCGAAGGTGCGGACTCGTTCCGCATCGGCGCCTACCGCAAGGCCGCGGCCCGGATCCGCGATACGCCCTCGTCCGTCGCGCAGCTCGCGCTCGACGGCAAGGCGAAGCAGCTGCAGGGCATCGGCAAGACGATCGAGGAGAAGATCGTCCAGGTCGTCGACCACGGCGAGATCGAGGCGCTGACGAAGCGGAAGGCGACGGTCCCGGCCGAGGTGGCGACGTTCATGCGCCTGCCCGGGCTGGGGCCGAAGACGGCGCGCCGCATCTGGCAGGAGCTCGGCATCACCACGGTCGCCGGGCTCAAGGAGGCGGCAGAGACCGCGCAGCTCCGGTCGCTGGCCGGTCTCGGGGCGAAGGTGGAGGAGCGGATCCTCGCGGCGCTCGAGCAGCCGGCCGCGGTCGAGGGGCCGAAGCGGACGCTGCTCGGGACCGCCCTGCCGAGGCTGCGCGCCGTCGCCGACGCGCTCGCGGCGCACCCCGCGTCGGTCGAGGTGTCGATCGCCGGCTCGGCCCGGCGGATGCGCGAGACCGTGCGCGACCTCGACGTCATCGCGACCGCCACCGATCCCGCCGCGCTCGTCGACGCCTTCTGCAGCTTTCCCTGGGTGGTCGAGGTCGCGGCGAAGGGCCCGACCAAGGCGACCGTCGTCGCCAACGACGGGCTCCGCTTCGACCTCCGCGTCGTCCCGCCGGAGAGCTACGGCAACCTGCTCCAGCACTTCACGGGCTCCGCCGCCCACAACATCGCGCTCCGCGAGGACGCCGTCCGCCGCGGGCTGTCGGTGTCGGAGTACTCGGTCACCGAGGTCGAGACGGGCGAGGAGCACCGATTCCCCACCGAGGAGGAGGTCTACGACTTCCTCGGCTACGCGTGGATCCCGCCGGAGCTCCGCGAGGACGGCGGCGAGCTGCCGGCCGCGCGCCGCCGCGAGCTGCCCGAGCTGGTGACGGTCGGCGACTTGCGCGGCGACCTGCACACCCACACGACGTGGTCGGACGGCAAGGACTCGCTCGAGGACATGGTCGCCGCGGCCCGCGCGCGGGGATACGCGTACTACGCGATCTGCGACCACGCCCAGCGGCTGCGCGGCGACCGGCTGCGCGAGCAGGCCGAGGCGATCGACGCGCTCAACGAGCGGCTCGCGCCGTTCCGGATCCTCAAGGGGCTCGAGGTGAACATCAAGGCCGACGGGACGCTCGACGTGGACGACGCCGACCTCGCGACCCTCGACTGGGTCGTCGCGTCCGTGCATTCGCGCTTCGACGAGGACCCGACCGACCGCGTGCTCGCGGCGATGGCGAACCCGTACGTCGACTGCATCGGGCACGTGACGAACCGCAAGATCGGCAAGCGCCCGCCGTCGCCCGTCGATCTCGACCGGATCATCGAGCAGGCGCTCGCCACGGGCACGTTCCTCGAGATCGACTCGCAGCCCGACCGGCTCGACCTGACCGACGTGCACGCCCGCGCCGCCCGCGAGGCGGGCGTGAAGCTCGTGATCGACTCCGACGGGCACCAGGTGGCCGCGCTCGACTACGTCGAGCTCGGCGTCGGGCAGGCGCGGCGCGCGTGGCTGACGAAGGACGACGTGGTCAACACGCGCACCTGGGCGCAGGTCGAGAAGCTGCGGAAGCAGCGTCCGTGACGAGCTTCGACGAGGACCTCGCCGCCGCCTCCGCGTGGGCGGCCCGCTACCTGGAGCGGGTCGGCGACCTGCCCGTTGCGGCGTCCGTCGAGCCGGGCGACGTGCGGGCGAAGCTGCCCCCCTCGCCGCCCGAGCACGGAGAGCCGTTCGCAGCGCTGCTCGCCGACCTCGACGAGCTGATCGTCCCGGGGCTGACCCATTGGAACCATCCCCGCTTCTTCGCCTGGTTCGCGAACACCGGCTCGGAGCCGGGCGTGCTCGCCGAGCTCCTGATCGCGGCGCTCAACGTCAACGCGATGACGTGGATCTCCTCGCCGGCGGCGACGGAGCTCGAGGTGACGGTGCTCGACTGGCTCGCCCAGCTCCTCGGGTTGCCGCGCGGCTGGCACGGCCACATCGAGGACACCGCCTCGACTGCGACGGTCGCCTCGCTGGCGGCGGCGCGGACGCTGCGCCCGGGGGGCGTCGTCTACGCGTCGCGCGAGGCGAACTTCAGCGTCGAGAAGGCCGTGCGCCTGCTCGGGCTCGAGTTCCGCAAGGTCGACGTCGACGACGCGTTCCGGATGCGCGCCGACTTCCCGCTCGACGACGCGACCGCCGTGGTCGCCACGGTCGGGACCACGGGCACGACGTCGGTCGACCCCGTTCCCGTGCTCGCCGACCGCTGCGCCGAGGCCGGGGTCTGGCTGCACGTCGACGCGGCGTATGCCGGCTCGGCGGCCGTGTGCCCGGAGCTCCGCTGGTGCCTCGACGGCTGCGACCGCGCCGACTCGATCGTCGTCAACCCGCACAAGTGGCTGTTCACGCCCATGGACTGCTCGACGCTGTGGACGCGCCGGCCGGAGGCGTTCCACGACACGTTCGCCCTCGTGCCCGAGTACCTGGCGTCGACCGAGGCCGCCGTGGACCTGAAGGACTACGGGCCGGCGCTCGGCCGCCGCTTTCGCGCGCTCAAGCTCTGGGCGGTCCTGCGCTGGTACGGCGCCGAGGGGCTGCGGGAGCTGATCCGGGAGCACGTCCGCCTCGCCCAGCTCTTCGCGTCGTGGGTCGACGCGGAGCCGGGCTGGGAGGTCGCGGCGCCGCACCCGTTCTCGACCGTCTGCTTCCGCCACCTCGAGGCCGACAACGACGAGCTCGCCCGCGCGGCCACGGCGACGGGGGAGCTGTTCGTCGCGCCGACGCGGCTGAACGGGGTGCCGGCGATCCGCCTCGCGATCGGCAACGCCCGCACCACGGAAGCCGACGTCCGCCGCTCGTGGGAGGTGCTGAAGGCGTGCGTCCCGACGCGGTGATCTTCGACCTGTGGGAGACGCTGGTCGACTGGCGGGTCGACGAGGCGCGCTCCATGCTCGAGCGGGTCGCCGAGCGCGTCGGCATGGATCCCGAGGAGTTCCACGCGCGCTGGGACACGAAGGGCAACACCCGCTACATCGGGCCGATCCGGCCCGTGCTGCGCTCCGCCGGCGTCGCCGAGGAGGCGCTCGAGGACGTGTGCGCGATCCGGCTCGACTACAACCGGGGTGCGCTCGTGCCGCGGGAGGGCGCCGTCGAGACGCTGCGCACGCTCCGCGAGCGGGGCGTCGCGCTCGGGCTGATCACCGTGTGTACCGAGGAGGTCGAGCAGCTCTTTCCCGAGACCGAGCTCGCGGGGCTGTTCGACGCGGAGGTCTTCTCGAACGCCGAGGGCCTGACGAAGCCCGATCCGGCGATCTACCGCCTCTGCTGCGACCGGCTCGGGGTCGAGCCGGAGCGGGCGGTGTTCGTCGGCGACGGCGCGAACGACGAGCTCGCCGGCGCGCGCCGCGTCGGCATGGAGGCGATCCTGATCCACCGGCCCGGCGAGGACCCGTTCTGGCCGGAGGTGCGAACGTGGGATGGTCCGCGCGTGACGTCGATCCCCGAGGTGCTGGAGGTGCTGGAGCTGTGCTGATCGTGACCACGAACGAGATCCCCGGCTACGCGATCGAGGAGGTGTTCGGCGAGGTCTTCGGCCTCACCGTGCGCTCGCGCAACGCCTTCTCGCAGATCGGCGCCGGGCTGAAGTCGATCCTCGGCGGTGAGCTGAAGGGCATGACGAAGGCGCTCTCCGACAGCCGCCACGAGGTGATCCAGCGGCTGACCGACGAGGCGGAGGCGAAGGGAGCGAACGCGATCGTCGCCATGCGCTTCGACACCTCCGAGATGGGCGAGATGTGGACGGAGATCTGCGCGTACGGCACCGCCGTTCGCGTCCGTCCCGCCTGAGCGTGCCCTTTACCGCGGGTCCGGCCTGATGCCGCGCGTGCGCAGGCAGCGCCGCTCGGCGCCGGTGCTCGAGCTGCTCGAGGCGACGCTGCCGGAGCTGCGGCGCGGCCTGAGCGAGAGCGCGGCGCGCACCGTCGCCTACGAGCTGTTCGAGAAGCTCGGGTTCGGCGCGGTGGCGGTCACCGACCGGCAGCAGGTGCTCGCGTTCGTCGGCGCCGGAGCCGACCACCACGCGGCGGGGGACCGGCCGATCCGCCCCGTCTACGAGGCGCTCGCCCAGGACCGGCCCCTCCTGGCGCCGCTCGCTCTGCGGGTGGAGTGCGGCCACCCCGCCTGCCCGCTCGGCGCCGCGGCCGTCGTGCCGCTCGAGCTCTCCGACGGCCCGGCCGGCGCCGTCGTCGCCTTCGCGACCGCCGGCTCGCCGCTCGACGCGCCCGCCGTGGCGACGCTCGAGGCGCTCGCCGACCAGCTCTCCGCGCAGCTCCAGCTGTCCGAGCTCGCCAGCGCGACGACCACCGCCCTGCAGGCGCAGATGGAGCCGCACTTCGTCTTCAACGCGCTGAACACCATCGCGTCGTTCATCCGCACCGACCCGGAGCACGCCCGGCGCCTGGTGCTGGCGTTCGCCGACCACCTGCGCTGGAAGCTCGCGCGGCAGGGCGAGTTCGTCACGCTCGACGAGGAGCTGCACCACGTCCAGAGCTACCTCGACCTGGAGCAGGCGCGCTTCGGTTCGCAGCTCGAGGTGACGGTCGACGCGCCGCCGGAGACGCGCGGCGTCCGCCTGCCGCCGCTGCTCGTCCAGCCGCTGGTCGAGAACGCGGTCAAGCACGGCAAGACGGACCGGCCGCTGCACCTCCTCGTCCGGGCGCGGGTCCGGCGGGGCCGGCTGCTCGTCACCGTCCGCGACGACGGACGCGGCATCGCGCGGGACGCGCTCGACCGCGTGCTCGAGCCCGGCGTCGGCGAGGGCACGGGGCTCGGGCTGGCCAACGTCCACCGTCGCCTCGGCGCCCACTACGGCGAAGGGGTGCGCCTGCGCTCGTTCCCGTTCGGCACGGTCGTCCGGCTCGAGGTGCCGGTCGCGTGACCGTGCGGGCGCTGCTCGTGGACGACGAGGCGCCGGCGCGCTCCGAGCTGCGCTACCTGCTCGGCGCGCACCCGGAGGTGGAGGTGGTCGGCGAGGCGGCCTCGGTCGACGAGGCGCTCGGGCTCGCCACGGCGGCCGACGTCGTCTTCCTCGACGTCGAGCTCGCGAGCGGGACCGGGCTCGAGGCCGCGCCGCTGATCCGCGACCGCCGCCCGCCGCCCGCGATCGTGTTCGTCACCGCGCACGAGCGGTACGCGGTGGACGCGTTCGCCGTCGAGGCCTTCGACTACCTGCTCAAGCCCGTCGACCCCGACCGGCTCGCGCGCGTCGTCGAGCGGCTGCGCGAGCGGTCGAGCGAGAGCGCGGCGCCGGTGGAGAAGATCGCCGTCGTCGGCGCGAGCGGCGCGACCGAGCTGCTCGACTTCGACCAGGTCTACTACGTGCAGGCCGACGGCGACTACAGCCGGGTGCACGCCTACGACCGCTCGTACCTCTCGACGGCCTCGCTGGCGGAGCTCGAGCGGCGCTTCCCGTCGGCGTTCGTGCGCGTGCACCGCTCCTACCTCGTGAACCTCGCGAAGGTGGCCGCGGTCCGGCGGCCCGCCGCCGACCGGATCCGTCTCCAGCTCGCGGATGCGGCGCGCACCGAGGTCGACGTCGCGCGGCGCCAGTCGCGCGAGCTGCGGCAGCGCCTCCGCTTCTAGAGACGGCGGAGCACGTCGAGAAGCTCGTCCGTCGAGCCGACGACGAGGTCGGCGCGCTCGCGCAGCGCCGCGGGCCCGTCGGGCGAGGACACGGCCACCCGGACGGCTGCCTCCAGCCCGTCGAGGGCCGCGAACGCGTCCAGGTCGGTGGTGTCGTCGCCGGCGTACAGCGCACGGCGCAGGTTCCGTTCCTCGAGCAGGCGGCGGACGGCCGTGCCCTTCGACGCGTCCAGCGGGGGCAGGACCTCGAGCACCATCCGGCCCCACCGCGTCCGGAACCCCTGCGCCTCGGCCTGCGCGGCCACGCGCTCCAGCACGGCGCGGGCGGCGTCCGGGTCGTCCGCGGTGCGGTAGTGGAAGGCGAGTGTGAGCGGCTTGCGCTCCGCAGGCCAGGCGGCCGTCTCGGCGAACGCGGCGATGCGTCCGGCCCAGGCGGGCGCCTCGGGATCGAGCTCCAGCCCGTGCTCGCCGACCACGGTGAGGCCTGGGACGCCGACGATCGCGCGTGCGACCTCGGACGGCCTGCCCGTCACGCAGGCGACGAGGCCGTAGCGCGCGCTCAGGCGCGCCAGCTCGTGCCGTGTCTCGTCGGGGACGTGCGCGTCCTCCGGGCGGGCGACGATCGGCGCGAGCACGCCGTCGACGTCGAGGAGGATGGCCGCGCGGGCCGGCTCGGCGGCGAGACGGGCGAGGGGGTCCACCGCCGACACCCTACGGTGTGGCGGGTCCCGCCGGGATACGCGACACTTTCGGGATGACGACCGACGACGAGCTCTGGATCCCCCTCGTCGACGAGCCGATCGGCTCGATCGTCGCGCAGCTCCAGGAGGAGCATCCCGAGATCGACCGGCTGGTCGCCTCGCCCCACCGGATCCTCGCCTTCCGGACGTTCGCGTACATCCGGGTCGGGATCCTGCTGGGCCAGCTCCTCGTCGAGCACGACGTCCCGGCGTACGACGGCACCGAGACCTGGGTCGAGGCGCTGCTGCGCGAGCCGAGGCATCGCGAGGCGGTCGTGCGCGAGCTGCGGGCGGTCGCCGAGGAGGTCGCCGCCGATCCGCGCTACGCGGGCGACGAGCCCATGGGGCCGGACCCCGACGCGCGCGAGCGCTTCCGCGCGTTCGCGCGCAAGCAGCTCGGCTGAGCCGTGGCCTAGCGCGACGCGGCGTAGGCGATCGCGGCCGTCGCGACGAACCCGACCACCGTGAGCGCCACCCGGGTGCGCGACGGGTGCTCGTGGGCCTCCGGCAGGAGGTCGGTGGCGCCCATGAAGAGGAAGAAGCCCGCGTACACGCCCAGCAGGTAGCCGAGGTGGCGCTCGGAGATCGCGACGACGCTGCCGACCACCGCGCCGGCGAGCGGAGCGGCGGCGTCCAGCGCGAGCCAGCGGAGGGCGCTGCGCACCCCGCCGCCCTGCCGGAGGATGAACGAGACGGTGTTCATGCCGTCTGCGAAGTCGTGCGAGACGACGGCGACGAACACCAGCAGCCCGGTTCCCGTGCTCAGGTGGAACGCGAGCCCGATGCCGAGGCCGTCGACGAAGCTGTGCACCGAGAGCCCGCCTGCCCCCAGCATCCCGATGTGGTGGTGGGCGCGCGCCTGCTCCTCGTCGTCGCGGTGGTGCAGCACCAGCGCGCGCTCGGCCAGGAAGAAGGCGAGGAACCCGGCGCCGACGAGCCAGGTCGTGCGGCGCGCGTTCCCGACGGCGTCGATCGCCTCGGGCAGCACGTCGAACAGCGCGACGGCGACCACGATGCCGCCGGTCAGGGCGATCAGCGTGTGGAGCTCGCGGCGCACGCGGATGGCCACCCAGCCTCCGAGCGAGGTCGAGACGGTCGTCAGCGCCGCCAGGGGGATCGCGACCCAGGTCATCGCCCCCGACTCTACACGAAAATGAGAATGATTATCAAGAACAGCGAGAGGGATCGGTGCGCCCGTGGCAGAATCGGCTCGTGCGTTGGCTCGCCCGAGCCGTGCCCTTCGTCGCGGTGCTCGCGGTCGGGCCTGCGGCGGCGCAGGCTCCGGCTCCGAGCGGCGCCGCCTCGGCCTGGGCGATCGCGATCTCGGTCCCCGGGCAGGACGAGGCGACGACGACGCAGGCGAGCGCGCCTCCGAGCGGCGCCCCCGCGACGGGCGGCGCCTTCGCGTACCCGGCCGACGGGTCGATCGTCGCGGCGGCGTCGACGACGGCGAGCGCGACCACGGCGATCGCGGCGAACGCCGGCGCGCAGGCCGAGAGCGACGTGACGGGGCTCTCGCTGCTCCAGGGCGCCATCACCGCCGACGCGGTGACCGCGCGCGCCTATGCGGGCACGGGCCCGGGCGGGGCGGGCGGGAACTTCGGCGGCAGCCGGGTCCGGAACCTCCGCGTGACGGGCGTGCCGACCGTCGGCCCGCACGTCCACCTCGGCGACTGGGGCACGCTCGACATCGGGACGCAGAGCGTCGACCGCACCGCGCCGGCGGGGGCGCGCGGCTACCGCGGGACGGTGGTCGAGCTCGACCTGAAGCTGACGGCCGATCACGGCGGGCTGCCGGCCGGCAGCGAGATCCGCATCGGCTACGCGCAGGCGTCGGCCCAGACCGCGCCCCCGGCCGCGGGGACGACCACCACCACGGCGCCCGCCGTCCCGACCACGACGGCTCCGGAGCCGTCGCCCGGGCCGTCGGCGGGCGACTCGCCCCGGCAGTGGCCTCGGCATCCGGGCCGCGCCGGCCTCGTCGGCATCCATCCGAAGCTCACCGCGGGCCGCTACGTGTTCCCGGTCTACGGGCCGACCGCCTATGGCGACACGTACGGGGCCGTCCGGGCGGACACCGCCTACCACCACGGCGACGACGTGTTCGGCGAGCTCGGGCAGCCGCTGGTCGCCTGCGCGGACGGCACGATCTTCTCCCTCGGCTGGAACAGGATCGGCGGGAACAGCCTGTGGATCCGCGACGCGGCCGGCAACGAGTTCTACTACGCGCACCTCTCCGCGTTCTCGACCCAGGTCGCGAACGGGGCGCACGTCCGGGCCGGGCAGGTGATCGGCTTCATGGGCCGGACCGGCGACGCGGAGGGCACGCCGGCGCACCTGCACTTCGAGGTGCACCCGGTCTCGCTGCTCTACCTCGGCTACGACGGCGCGGTCGACCCCACGCCGTACCTCGAGGCGTGGCAGCACGCCGAGGACCTGCCCTTCCCGGTCGCCGCGGGCTGGGCGCCCTCGGTGCCGGGCGGGCGCCCGGCGCCGCCGCCCGCGGCCATGCTGCTGGGGATGCGCGACATCTCCTCTGCGGACGGGCTCGACCCGGCCTCGCTGCGGCGCGCGCTGCGCCCGCCGGCGCGCCTGGTGCAGCCGCTCGTGCCGGCGGCCCTGAAGCCGCTGGTCGACCTCGGCTCGCAGGCGAGCGCCGGCGACTAGCGCAACGGGCTACGCGCCGTTGGACGACGCGGGCGGGTGATGGTCGCTCGACGAGTCGCCGCCCCCGACCAGGTCCTTCAGCCACTTCCGCGTCTCCGACCCGGTGACCGGGTTGAAGAGCAGCCCGACGACGATGCCCGTCATCAGCAGCGCCGTGTTGCGACCCGAATGGTCGCGCTTGCCCTGGAGACGGTCGGCGGCATGGCGCAGGTCGTCGATCGCGTCGCGCAGCTTGTCGCGGATCTCGTCGTCCGTCGCGACCCGCGTGGCGAGCGTGACGGCGCCCCGGGAGCCGATGAGCTCGTTGTACAGATCCTTCGCCGTCGCGAACGCGCTGAGCACGTCCTCGCGCAGCTTCTCGTCGCTCAGGGCACGGTCGACGTAGGGTTTGACGTTGCCCGCCGCGTCGTAGACCTTGTCCTTCGTCTTCGCCATGCTCGCTCGATCCTTTCGCCTCGTTGCAGCGCTGATACCCGGCGCCGGTCGACCCAAACAAGCCGCGCTGTCGGTCGTCGTGGGCGCCCTCGCCGTCATGGTTGCAGGCTGCGGCGGGTCGGCGGGCGCGAAGTCGCAGCGCGTCGCGGCGAGCGGGTACCGGTTCTCGGCGCCCATGGGCTGGCACGTCGTGCGGACGCGGCTCGCCGTCACGGCGGCCGGCGGCGACGATCTCGTCCAGGTCTCGGCCTTTCCGCTCGCCAAGCCCTACCGCGCCGCGCTGTTCGCCAAGGTGGCGTCCGAGCTCGAGGCGCAGCTGGGCAAGGCGACGGCGGCCGTGGGCGGGAAGGTCGAGCGCGCCGGCGACGTGACCGCCGCCGGGGTCCGCTCCCACGTCTATCGCGTCACCGTCGGCGACCACGTCGACGAGTACACGTTCGTGCTCGTCGGGCGGCGCGAGTACCAGCTCCTGTGCCGCTCGAAGCGGCCCGGGGCGGCCGCCTGCAAGGAGCTCCAGAGGAGCTTCGAGCTCTCCTAGGCCGGAGCGGCTAGCTCGGAGGCGCGGCGGCCTGGCGGTCGACCAGCGCCGGGCCGGGACGGCGGGCCCGCCGCTTGCCGTCGAACGCCGCGGCGAACACGTCCTCGATCGTCTCGGCGGGGACGAAGCGGAGCGCCTTGCGCGTCTCCGGCGGCAGCTCGTCGAGGTCGGGCTCGTTCTCGCGCGGGAAGATCACCCGCTTCAGGCCGGCCCGCTGGGCCGCGAGCGACTTCTCCCGGAGGCCGCCGATGGGCAGCACCTGGCCGGTGAGGGTGATCTCGCCGGTCATGCCGATGTCGTCGGCGACCGGCTCGCCGCGTACGAGCGACGCGATCGCCGTGGCCATCGTCACGCCCGCCGAGGGGCCGTCCTTCGGGACGGCTCCGGCGGGCACGTGGATGTGGACGTCGTGGTCGGCGAACCAGTCCTCGGCGAGGCCGAGGTCGTCGGCGTGCGCACGCACCCACGACAGGGCGGCCTGCGCCGACTCCTGCATCACCTCGCCGAGCTGACCGGTGATCGTCAGCCGGCCCTTGCCCGGGTAGGCGGTCGCCTCGATGAAGAGGATGTCCCCGCCGACGGACGTGTACGCGAGGCCGGTGGCGACGCCGGGGTCCGACGTCCGCCTCCGCACCTCGCCGGAGAACCGGCGCGGGCCGAGCCACTCGCGGAGGAGCTCGTCGTCGACGCGGATCCGCTCGGTCCGCCCCTTCGCCACCTGGGTCGCGGCCTTGCGGCAGACGTCGCCGATGCGCCGCTCCAGGTTCCGGACGCCCGCCTCGCGCGTGTACTCCCGGATGATCGTGCGCAGCATGCGGTCGGAGACGGTGAGCCGCGACCGCGTCAGGCCGTGCGCCTCGAGCTGCTTCGGCAGCAGGTACCGCTTCGCGATGCCGAGCTTCTCGTCCTCGGTGTAGCCCGAGAGCTGGATGACGTCCATGCGGTCGAGCAGCGGGCCGGGGATCGTGTCGAGCGAGTTGGCGGTGCACACGAAGAGCACCTTCGACAGGTCGAACGGCAGGTCGAGGTAGTGGTCGCGAAAGGTCCGGTTCTGCTCGGGGTCGAGCACCTCGAGCATCGCGCTCGCCGGGTCGCCGCGCCAGTCGGACCCCATCTTGTCGATCTCGTCGATCAGGACGAGCGGGTTCGACGACTCGGCGTCGCGCAGCGACCGGATGATCGAGCCCGGCATTGCGCCGATGTAGGTGCGGCGGTGGCCGCGGATCTCGGACTCGTCGCGCACGCCGCCGACCGAGAGGCGCACGAACTTCCGGCCGAGGGCCCGGGCGATCGACTGGCCGAGCGAGGTCTTCCCGACGCCGGGCGGGCCCACGAAGCAGAGGATCTGGCCGGAGACCTCGGCGCGCAGCTTCGCCACCGCCAGGTGCTCGACGATCCGGTCCTTGACCTTCTCGAGGTCGAAGTGGTCGGCGTCCAGCACCTCGCGCGCGTGGTCGAGGTCGAGGTCGTCCTGGGTGAACGTCCCCCACGGCAGCGTCAGGATCCACTCGAGGTACGTCCGGATGACGCCGTACTCGGCCGCCGCCGGCGGCAGGCGCTCGAGTCGGCTCAGCTCGCGCTCGGCGCTGCGCCGCGCGTCCTCCGGCAGCCCTTCCAGCGCGTCGAGCCGCTCCCGCAGCTCCGCCGCCTCGGCCGCCTCGGGGTCGTCCTCGCCCAGCTCGGACTGGATCGCCTTGAGCTGCTGGCGCAGGAAGTACTCGCGCTGACCCTTCTCCATCTCCGACTGCACCTGCGACTGGATCCGCGAGCCCAGCTCGAACACCTCGAGCTCGCGGTTGAGGATCGTCGAGACCGTGCGCAGCCGCGTCTCGACGTCCACCGTCTCGAGGATCTCCTGCCGCTCCGCCGTCTTGATCGTGCGGAGGGTCGACGCGACGAGGTGGCAGAGCGCGCTCGGATCGTCGACGTTGGCGGCCGCGAGCTGGAGCTCCTCGGGCAGGTACGGGGCGAGCCCGATGATCCGCGCGAACAGGCCCTGGACGTTGCGCGTCAGCGCCTCGAGCTCCGGCGTCTCGACCAGGACGTCCGGGAGCGCGCCGAAGACGGCGAGCAGGTAGGGGTCGGTGTCGAGCTGCTCCTCGAGGTGCACGCGCTCCAGTCCCTGGACGAGGATGCGCAACGTCCCGTCGGGCACCTTGATCATCTTGTGCACGAGGGCGACCGTGCCCACGCGGTAGATGTCGTCGAAGCCGGGCACTTCGGGCTCGACGTCGCGCGTGGCGACCAGCGCGAGCAGGCGCTCCCCCGCGACGACGTCGTCGATCAGCCGCACCGAGCGCTCCTGGCCGATCGCCAGCGGCGCCATCGACTGCGGGAAGACGACCGTCTCCTTCAGGGGCAGCACCGGCAGCGCCGCCGGGAAGCTGAGCTCCTGGTCGTCGGCGACCGTGTCGAGCTCGAAGTCGCTCACGACCGCTCCACCACGATCGTTATCCGGCCCGCCGGCGGCCTCCGCTCGACGACGGGCAGCGTGATCGTCAGCACGCCCAGCTCGTAGCGCGCGGACGCGCGGCTCGGGTCGACGTCCTCCGACAGCCGGACCTGGCGCTGGAACACGCCGTGCTCGATCTCCATCTGCTGGTAGGTGCGCCCGTCGACGTGCGGCCGGCGGCGCTCGCCCGCCACGACGAGCAGCCGTTCGCCGGCGACGACCTGCACGGTGGCCGGGTCGACGCCCGGCAGCTCGACGACGACGGTGAGCGCGTGCGGATCGGCCGTGTGGTAGCAGTCGACGTTCGGCCGGAAGCCGTGGCGCAGCCCCGAGAAGCGCGGCACCTGCCAGAGGTCCGCGAAGAGCTCTTCGATCTCCTCCTGGAGCTTGTCTGGGTCGCGCCCGGCCACTCGACGGAAACCGTACCCACCGGGGCCTGCAGTACGCCTCTACCCGGCGCTCGCCCGTGCGCCGAGGTCTGCGAGCAGCTGGCGGAGCTGGGCTGCCACGATCACCTCCTCGCCCTCGGCCGGGGCCGCGAGCTCCCATTCGGCGCGGACGAGCGCGGCGCCGGCGTCGTCGCCCGTGAGCGCGCGGTCGGCGGCGTCCGCAAGATGGCGCGTCGCCGCCGCGAGGTGCCGGTTGGCGAGGCGCGCGTCGGCGACGTCGCGGGCCACGGCCCGCGCGTGCCGGAAGATGCGCGCCGCGAGCGCGATCCGGCGCTCCACCTCGGGCAGCTCGAGCAGGTCGCCGCGCCGCAGCGGGTTCCAGCGGAGGGCCCGCCGGGCCGGCGCGACCTCGAACAGGTCGCGGATCGCGTCGAGCGAGTGCGCGCGGACGTCGTCGAGCTCGAGGTCGGAGCCCGTGGCGAGCGAGTCGGCGACCGCGGTGAGGTCGGCCGCCAGCTCCTGCCGCAGGCGGTCGAGGCGGCGGCGCAGGGCGGCGAGCGGGTCGGGCGGCCACACGAGGACCGCCACCGCGAGCGTCACCGCGGCGCCGACGGCCGTCTCCCAGACGCGCGCCACGCCCGCGCCGGTGGCGCCGGCGACGCTCAGCATGAAGATGGCGCTCACCGCGGGCTGGACGTTCACCCGCTCGCCGATCCGCAGCACGATCCCGGCGACCATGCCGGCGGCGAGCGCGGCGGCGGCGAGCAGGGTGCCGTGCGTGTGGAGGTGCGTGACGCCGATGCCGATGCCCACGCCGGCGAAGATCCCGACCATCCGGTCGATCGAGACGCTGAGGGCGCTGAACGGGTCGCCGGTCAGCGCGACGAGCGGCACGAGCACCGCGAACACCGGCAGCTTCGCTCCCAGCGAGCTCGACGCCCACCAGGCGAGGGTGCCGGCGAGCGTCACCTTGACGGCCAGCCGGAGCTCGGCCCGCACGTCGCGTCGCGCGAGCAGCGCCGCCATCGTGACAACGCTAACGATTTCCGTACGGCCGGGACACGAAAGGGACAAAGGCCGCCCGCACCATGCGGCCATGCGCTTCATCGCCGCCTCCGTGGGCCTGCTCGGGACGCTCGTCCTGATCGCTCCCCTGCACTAGCGCCGGTAGTCTCGTCGGCGGGGTCGGGTCCGGCGTCGTGCCGGCCGCCTCCCGCCGCCCGATGAGACTCGTCAGCCGCCTGTTCCGCCTTGTCTGGGGCGGGGACGTCGATCGCGCGCTGCGCCCGGTCCTCGCCGTCAGTCTCGCCGGCTCGATCGCCGGCTCGGCGGGCTACCCGTTCATCGGCATCTGGGCCCTGCGGCATCTGCACGCGGGCGAGGGTCGTCTCGCCTTCACGTATCTGCTGAGCGCGATGGCGTCCGGCGTCGTCGGCTACGTCGGTGGCCACCTCTCCGACCGGCTCGGCCGGCGGCCGCTCATCCTCGCCGGCTGGGGCGGCCAGGCGCTCTGCGCCCCGGCGCTCTTCCTGGTCGGCACGCACGTGTGGGCGGGCCTCGCCGTCGCCGGCGCGTTCCCGGCGCTGGGCGCGCTCGGCAACGCGGCCGACCAGGCGATCGTCGCCGACCTCGTGCCGCCCGAGCGGCACGAGAGCGCGTACGCCTCGGTCCGGGTGGCGTCCAACCTCGGCGTCTCCCTGGGGCCGCCGCTCGGCGGCCTCCTGCTGATCGGGAGCGACTGGAGCCGGCTCTGGCTCGGCGTCACCGTGCTCGCCGTCGTCGCCTGGGCCATCGGCTACCGGTACGTGCCGAGCGGCGGCCACTTCGTCTCGGACACGCCCCCGCGCGCCGGATCGCTGCGGATCATCCTGCGCGACCGCCCGTTCCTGCTCTTCATGGCCTCGTCGATGCTCGCGACGATGACGTACATCGCCTACGAGACGCTGCTCCCGATCTCGATCACGACGGCGCACGGCATCTCGCCCGCGACCTGGGGCTTCCTCGTCATCGTGAACCCGATCTTCGTCACGTTCCTGCAGCTCCGTCTCACGCAGGCGGCGTCGAGCATCCCCGCCGCGCTCAAGCTGGGCGTCGCCATGCCGCTGATGGGCGTGCCGTTCCTGCTGCTCGACGTCGGGTCGGGCGTGACGGTCGTGCTCTGCGTGGTCGTGCTCTTCGTGATCGGCGAGATGCTCTGGGTGCCGACCTCGCAGGCGGTCGTCGCCGCGCTGGCGCCCGCCGACCTGCGCGGCACCTACATGGGCGTCTTCGGAAGCTCGTGGTCGGTCGGCTGGGCGCTGACGCCCTTCCTCGGCCTGCAGGTGCGGCACGCGTACGGCGACTCGACGATGTGGGTCTGCGTCGCGGTCGTCGGCGTGCTCGCCGGCGTCTTCGGGCTGCTCGCCGTTCGCGGCCGGGACACCGGCACCGCTGTAGCATCGCCCGCGTGAAGGGACTCATCTGCGCCGGCGGCAGCGCGACCCGGCTCGCGGAGCTGACGCGGGTGACGAACAAGCATCTCCTGCCCGTCGGCCGCTGGCCGATGGTCTACTACCCGCTCCAGCTCCTCCAGCGCGTCGGGGTGCGCGAGGTGCTGCTCGTCACCGGCCAGCAGCACGCAGGCCAGTTCATCGACCTCCTGGGCAACGGACGCGTCCGCGCGCGCGGCGGCGACGAGGTGCTGTTCGACCTCGACCTGTCGTACAAGGTGCAGGTCGAGCCGGGCGGGATCGCCCAGGTGGTGGGGATGGCGCGCGACTTCGCAGGCGACGACAAGCTCGTCGTCTGCCTGGGCGACAACATCTTCGAGTACGCCCAGGCCGAGGCGATCGCCTCGTGGGGCGAGGGCGCCCTCGTCTTCGCGAAGGACGTCCCGGACCCGGAGAACTTCGGCGTCGTCGCGTACGACGAGGCGGGCGACGTGGTGGACATCGTCGAGAAGGCCGGGGTGGTCGACCTGCGCTACCCGGCGCCGCCCTCGAACGACGCGGTCGTGGGTCTGTACTGCTACCCGCCGGACGTCTTCTCGTTCATCGAGAGGCTCGAGCCGTCGAGTCGCGGCGAGCTCGAGATCACGGACGTGAACCGCGCCTACGCCCAGTCCGGGCGGCTGCGCGTCGAGCGCGTCCAGGGCTGGTGGCACGACGGCGGCAAGCACTGGGGCGACCTCGCCGACGTCGGCCGGCTGATCGAGGAGACGGGGGCCAACAAGTGATCGACGGCATCGTCCGCATCCCGCTCCGGCGGTTCGACGACGAGCGCGGCTGGTTCATGGAGCTGCGCCGCGAGAGCCTGCTCCCGCACCCGACCGTCCAGACGAACGTGTCCTTCTCGCGCCAGGGGACGATCCGCGGCCTCCACTACCACGCGCGCGGCCAGGACGACCTGTTCGCATGCCTGCAGGGGATGGCCCGGGTGGTCGTCCTCGACCGCACGACGGGCGAGACCTTCACCGAGGACATCGGCGACGAGAACCCCGTCGCCGTCTACATCCCGGGCATCCACGCCCACGGGTTCGAGGCGCTCACCGATCTCGTGTTCTGCTACCACGTGACCCGCGAGTACGACGCGGCCGACCCCGACGAGCACGGCATCCCGTGGAACGACCCGCGCGTCGCACATCTGTGGAAGAGCTCCGAGCCGATCCTCTCCGAGCGGGATCGCGTCTCCTCGTAACCGGCGCCGGGGGGCAGCTCGGGCGGGCGCTGCTCGAGCGGTTTCCGGCCGCGCACGGGGTGACGCGCGCCGAGTGGGACGTCTCGCTCCCCGCGCCGGACGGGCTCGGCCCGGTCGAGCTCGTCCTGCACGCCGCCGCCTGGACGGACGTGGACGGCGCCGAGGACGATCCGCAGGGGGCCGCGGCGGTCAACGTGGGCGGGGTGCAGCACGCCGCCGCGCTCGGGGCGCCGCTCGTCGTGTACTCGACCGACTACGTCTTCGACGGGCGCAAGCGCACGCCGTACGTCGAGTCCGACGCGCCCAACCCGCTGGGCGCCTACGGACGGTCGAAGCTCCACGGCGAGGCTGCGGCCGGCGACCGTGCCTGGGTCGTGCGGACGTCGTGGCTGTTCGGCCCGACGTCGCGCAACTTCCTGCTCACGATGCTGCGCCTCGGCGCCGAGCGCGACGAGGTGGCGGTCGTCGACGACCAGCGCGGCTGTCCGACGTACGTCGGCCACCTCGCGGACGCGACGGAGCGGATCCTCGAGCTGCCCCACGGGGTCTACCACGTCGCCGCCGCCGGCGAGTGCACCTGGGCCGAGTTCGCCGAGGCGATCTTCGAGGAGGCCGGCCTGCGCTGCCGCGTGCGCCGGATCGCGACGGCCGAGTTCGGAGCGCGCGCTCCCCGTCCGGCGTACTCCGTGCTGCGCAGCGAGCGGGGCGCACCCGAGCTCCCGCACTGGCGCGAGGGCCTGCGGGAGTGCCTCGCGCGGCTCTGAGCACGGCGCCCGCTAGCCTTCCGCCGTGCGCGTCCTCGTCACAGGCGGCGCCGGCTTCATCGGCTCGCACTTCGTGCAGCGCCTCGCGGCCGCGGGCGACGACGTCGTCGTCCTCGACAAGCTGACCTACGCCGGCAACCGGGCCAACCTCGAGGGCGTCGAGCACGAGTTCCACCAGGGGGACATCGCCGACCCCGAGGCGGTCGCCCTCGCCGCGAGCGGGTGCGAGGCGATCGTCAACTTCGCCGCCGAGACGCACGTCGACCGGTCGATCCTCGGGCCGGCGGAGTTCATCCTCACCGACGTGCTCGGGACGCAGGTGCTGCTCGACTACGCCCGGCAGCACGGCATCCGCCACGTCCAGGTGTCGACGGACGAGGTGTACGGCGACGTTCCGCCCGACGCGCCCGCGTGCACCGAGGAGTCGCCGATCCGCGCGTCCAGCCCCTACTCCGCCTCGAAGGCCGGCGGCGACCTCCAGGTGCTCGCCTACGTGCGCACCTACGGCGTGGACGCGCTCGTCACGCGCGGCGCCAACACCTACGGGCCGCGCCAGTACCCCGAGAAGTTCCTGCCCCTCTTCATCACCAACGCGTTCGACGGGCAGCCGCTGCCCGTGTACGGCGACGGCCGGCAGCGGCGGGAGTGGCTGCACGTCGAGGACCACTGCGCCGGGATCGAGCTCGTGCTCAAGCACGGCGCCGGCGGGCAGGTCTACAACGTCGGCGGTCAGGAGCGGGAGAACATGGACGTCGTGCGCCGCATCCTCGACCTGACGGGCGCGAGCCCCGATCTCGTCCGCCACGTCGCCGACCGTCCGGGTCACGACCGCCGCTACGCAGTCGACCCGACGAAGCTGCGCGAGCTCGGCTGGACGCCGGAGCACTCCTTCGACGCGACGGGTCTCGAGGAGACCGTCGAGTGGTACCGCGCGAACCGCGAGTGGTGGGAGCCGATCAAGTCGGGCGAGTACCGGCGCTACTACGCGCAGCAGTACGCCGACCGGCTCGGCGCCTCCTGAGCGGGCGCTTTCCAGGCGAAAACGTTCTGTAAGCGCGCACGGGGCCGGCAGGCGCGTTCGCTACCGTGGCATCGTGGGCCGGACCGACCGCCATTGGCTCTCCCGTCCCTGGCTGGTCCGGCTCGCGGCGTGCGCCCTCCTCCTGTTCGGCGGGGTCTCGTCGGGCTTGCTCGCGGCCACGGGCCGGCTGGGGACGACGACGAGCGTCGCGACCGGCACGGGAACGTCGGCCGCCGGCCCGACCACCACGACCAACCCGGCCCGCGTCGTGCTCGCGGTGAGCGGCCACGGCTGGGGTCACGGCCTCGGCCTCAGCCAGTGGGGCGCGTACGGCTACGCCAAGCACGGCTGGACGTACGACCGGATCCTCGGCCACTACTACACCGGCACGACCCTCGGGCATTCGGCGATCTCGACGATCCGCGTGCAGCTCGTCGACGCGAAGAAGGCGGTGCTCGCGTCCTCGGCCGACTGGACGGCGACCGACGCCGCCGGGCACACGACGAAGCTCGCACCGGGGAAGCTGACGCTGACGAAGGCGCTCGTCGTCGACGGCACGCCCCTGACGCCGCCGGTGACGTTCGCGTCGGCCGAGCCGCTCGTGGTCGGCGGGCGGCCGTACCGCGGCTCGCTCGTCGTCACCCTCGACGGGAAGCAGGTCGAGGTCGTCGACGACGTCTCGCTCGAGAGCTACCTCGACGGCGTCGTGCCCTCCGAGATGCCGTCCAAGTGGCCGGCCGAGGCCCTCAAGGCCCAGGCTGTCGCCGCGCGCTCCTATGCGCTCGCCAACCTGAAGAAGAAGGGCGACTTCGACGTCTACGGCGACGGGCGCGACCAGATCTACGGCGGCGTCGCCGCCGAGAGCCCGGCGGCCAGCGAAGCCGTCGCCGCGACGAAGGGTGTCGTCGTGCTCTACGGCGGCAAGGTCGCCGACACCATGTTCTTCTCCAGCTCCGGCGGGCGCACCGCCAGCGCCGCCGACGCGATGGACGAGGCGATTCCGTACCTGGTCTCCGTCGCCGACCCGTACGACGCCGTCTCGCCCTACCACGACTGGGGTCCCGTGCTGGTGAACGGCGTGCAGCTCGCCAAGCAGCTGAAGCTGGCTGGGCCGATCGCCGACCTGGCGGCGACCCCGGGCAGCGACGGTCGCGTGCGCAGCTTCGTCGTTACGGGCGCCGCCGGCGCCCAGGTCACGCTCACCGGCGCGCAGGCGCGCGCCGACCTCGGGCTCGACTCCACCTGGTTCACGGCCTCGCTGCTCGCGCTGCAGCCCGGCAAGACGATGACGTACGGCGGCGCCGTGACCCTGACGGGCACGGTGCGCGGCGCGACCGGGGTCTCGCTCGAGTCGCGCGTCGGCGCCGGCGCGTGGCAGCCGGCGGGCGCGGTCAGCCCCGGCGCCGACGGGACGTTTTCCGTGCTCGTGCGCCCGGCGCAGACCACGCAGTTCCGGCTTGCCTGGGGAGACGTGCGCGCCGGCCTCGCGCGGGTCGGCGTCGCGCCCGCCGTGTCGGTGCAGGCGGCGGCGGGTGTCGCGGTCGGCTCGATCCGGCCGGCGGTCGCCGGCGCCGTCCAGCTGCAGAAGCAGGACCCGGCGACCTCTGCGTGGTCGACGCTGGCGACCGGCACGAGCGACTCGACCGGCGCGTTCCGCATCCAGGCGTCGCTCACACCCGGGACGTACCGAGTGCGCGCGGCGCCGGGACACGGCCTGGCGCCGGGACTGTCTGCGCCGTTCCAGGTGTCGTGACCCGCGCCCTCGCAGCGGTCGCGGGAGTCGCGCTGCTGCTCGCCGCGGCCGCATCGGCGGCGGACGCGTTCACGAACACCGAGCCGTTCGCGGCCGAGCAGTGGTACCTCCCGCTCGACCGCGCGTGGGACTTCTGGCCGAGCCAGCCCCAGCTCGCCCCGATCCGCGTGGCCGTGGTCGACTCGGGCGTCGACGGCAAGCAGCCCGACCTGGAGGGACGCATCCTGCTCGCGAAGAGCTTCGTCGGCGGCTCCGCCCTGACGGACACCGACGGGCACGGCACCTTCGTGGCCGGCGAGATCGCCGCCAACCCGTCGAACGGGATCGGCATCGCGGGCCTGGCGTTCAACGCGCGCCTGCTGATCGCGAAGGTCGTGACCCCGGACGGGTCGGTCCCGCTCGCCGCCGAGGTGGCTGCGATCCACTGGGCGGTCGACCACGGTGCGCGTGTCGTCAACCTCAGCCTCGGCGGTGTGCGCGACCCGCTCGATCCGAGCCTCGACACCTACTCGCCGCAGGAGGAGCAGGCCGTCGAGTACGCCTATGCGAAGGGCGCGGTCGTCGTCGCCGCCGTCGGCAACGGGCCGCAGTCGCCCCACACCCCGTGGCCGTTCGCGCACTACCCGGCCGCCCTGCCGCACGTGATCGGCGTCAGCGCCGTCCGGCGCGACGGCTCGGTTCCCGCGTACTCGAACCGGGACTCCGTCTACAACGACCTCGCCGCGCCGGGCGACGCGATCTTCTCCACGATCCCCTACGGGCTCGTCACCGACCCGGCGTGTCCCGAAGGCCCGTACTCGGTCTGCGGCCCGCTCGAGTTCAGGGACGCGATCGGCACGTCGTTCGCGGCGCCGCAGGTCGCCGCCGCGGCGGCCCTCCTGCTCGGCGAGGTGCCGAGCCTGACGCCCGACCAGGTGGCCTGGGCGCTGGAGCGCGGCGCGGTCGACGAGGATGCGGCGACCGGTTGCCCCGAGTGCTCCGCCGGACGGGACGCCTTCACCGGGTGGGGCCGCCTCGACGTCGCGCGGTCGCTCGCCCTCGCGACCGACGGCGCGCGGCTGCCGCCGCTCGACGCGTACGAGCCGAACGACGACGCCGGCGCCTTCTCGCACGCGCTGCCGCCGCTGCCCCGGTCGTTCGTCGCGACCCTCGACGACTGGGACGACGACCGGGACGTCTATCGCGTCGTGCTGAAGGCCGGTCAGCGCCTCTACGCGCGCCTGACGGCCGAGAACGCCGGCCGCGTGACGCTCGAGCTCTGGAGCCCGCGGACGCGGCGGATCGAAGGCGCCGACGCGGCGCTGCGGCTGACCGTCGCCCGGGCGGTGGGCAAGCAGCGCCGACTCGCGTACACGGCGAGGAAGAGCGGCACGTACTACCTCGCGGCGACGCTCGAGAACGGCCTTCGCGACCGCACGCGCTACCGCCTCGCGGTCGCGCGCGCGTAGGGCGAGGCGCTAGCCGCCGTTCTCGCGCAGCTCGTCCGCGTGCACGTCGCGGATCACGCGGGCCGGCGAGCCGACGACGACCGCGCGCGCCGGGACGTCCTTCGTCACGACCGCGCCCGCGCCGACGAAGGCCTCCTCGCCCACCTCGACGCCGGGGCACAGGACGGCGCCGCCGCCGACCCGCGCGCCGCGCCGGATCGTCGGACCGCGCATCGCGGCCTTCCGCTTCTCGGTGCGGCCCATGTAGTTGTCGTTCGTCGTCACGACGCACGGAGCGATGAACACGTCCTCCTCGAGCGTCGAGTAGGCGGTCACGTACGCGCCCGCCTGGATGCGGGTCCCGGCGCCGACGGTCGTGTCGTTCTCGATCAGCGAGCCGCGGCCGAGCACGCAGTCGTCCGCCAGCGTCACGCGCTCACGGATGCACGATTGGTCGCCGACGATGCAGTTCGCGCCGACCGTCGACCCGGCGAAGACGATCGCGCCCGTCGAGACGACGGTCCCGTCGCCTATCACGGCCGGCGGCAGCGGCTCGCGCTTGGCGGTCGACTTCGCGCCGAGGGACGGCTGCTTGCCGATCACCGCGTACTCGAGCACGCGCACGCCCTCCCCGAGCACCGTGCCCGGGTGGACGACGGCAGTGGGGTGGACGTCAGCCACCGAGGGAGTCCGTGAGCATCTCGAGCGCACGCACGACGCGGGCGCCGTCGAGCGCGACCTTCGCCCGGTCGCC
>DASZWI010000090.1:0-9297 GCA_035546715.1 Gaiellaceae bacterium
CGCCCCTCCTCCGCCGTGTACGCCTCGTGGTCGGAGCGGATGCCGGCGGCGGCGTAGGCGTTGAGGTCGCGGCCGAGCACGCCGGGCGCGTGGCCGTCGACGTGGGTGGCCAGCTCGAGCTTCGCGAGCTCGCTCGGGAGGGCCGAGACGACGCCGGGGAAGTTCATCATCTCGGCGAGCCCGATCACGCGCCGCCGGCGGAGCAGCGCGTCCAGGTCGCCCGGCGTCAGCTCGCGGCGCGGCGACTCGAAGTGCGACGCGGGGACGCACGAGCTCGCCATGAAGAAGACCTCGAGCGGCAGCCCCGCCGTCGCGTCGAGCAGCCAGTGCACGCCGTCGGTGCCGAGGACGTTCGCGATCTCGTGCGGGTCGGCGACGACCGCGGTCGTCCCGAACGGCAGCACGAGCCGCGCGAACTCGTCGACGAGCAGCTTCGACGACTCGAGGTGCATGTGCGCGTCGACGAAGCCCGGGACGATCCAGCGGCCCGTCGCGTCGAGCTCGTCGCGCCCCTCGTAGGCGCCGAGGCCGGCGACGACGCCGTCGGCGATCGCGACGTCGGTCTCGAGCCACTCCCGGGTGAAGACCGAGAGCACGCGCCCGCCCCGGACGACGAGATCGGCGGGCTCGTCACCCCGTGCGACGGCGAGTCGGCGCGAGAGGGTCGAGCTCATCGACAGAGAACCGTACAGTCCGCAGGATGGACGTCCTCACGCCACGGACACTGGACGAGGCGCTGCGCCTGAAGGCGGAGCAGCCCGGGGCTCTGCCGGTGCAGGGCGGTACGGACGTGCTCGTCGCCCTCAACTTCGACCGTGCCCGCCCGGAGGCGCTCCTCAACCTGAACGAGGTGGAGGAGCTGCGCGGCTGGCGCCGCGACGGCGGCGACGTCCGGCTCGGCTCCGGGCTCACGTACACCGAGGCGATGCAGGGCGAGCTGGCGACGGTGCTGCCGGCCCTCGCCGAGGCGGCGCGCACGGTGGGATCGCCGCAGATCCGCAACCGCGGCACGATCGGCGGCAACCTCGGGACCGCCTCGCCGGCCGGGGACGCGCTGCCCCCGCTGCTCGTCGAGCGCGCCGAGGTCGAGTGCGCCTCCGTGCGGGGGACGCGTCGCATCCCCCTCGGCGAGTTCGTCACGGGCGTCAAGCGCAACGCGCTCGAGCCGGACGAGCTGATCGCGGCGGTCGTCGTGCGTCCCTCCGGGCTGCCGCAGACGTTCATGAAGGTCGGGCCGCGGAACGCGATGGTGATCGCCGTCGTGTCGCTCGCCGTCTCCGCCGGGGACGAGCTGCGCGCGTCGTTCGGCTCGGCCTCCCCGCGTCCCGTCCTGGTAACCGCTCCGCGGGCCGAGGCGGACACGTTCGCCGAGCGGGTCGTCGCGGCGGCCTCGCCGATCGGCGACGTGCGCGGCACGGAGGGCTATCGTCGTCATGCGCTTCGCGTGCTGACCGAGCGCGCGCTGAAGCGGGTGCTGGCATGAGAGTCACGATCACGGTCAACGGCGAGGAGCGCACCGCCGACTGCTGGGAGGGGGAGTCGCTGCTCTTCGCGCTGCGCGAGAAGCTCGGCTTCCCGGGGTCGAAGAACGCGTGCGAGCAGGGTGAGTGCGGGTCGTGCTCGGTGCTGCTGGACGGCACGCTCGTCTGCGCCTGCCTCGTGCTCGCGGCTCAGGCCGACGGACATGCGGTGACGACGGTCGAGGGCCTGGCCGACGGGGATCGCCTGCACAAGGTGCAGGAGGCGTTCGTCGAGACGGGCGCGGTGCAGTGCGGGTTCTGCACGCCTGGGCTCGTCGTCGCGACCGCCGACCTCCTGGAGCGCAACCCCTCGCCGACCGACGACGAGATCCGCGAAGCGCTCTCGGGGAACCTCTGCCGCTGCACGGGCTACGCGAAGATCTTCGACGCGGTGCGACTGGCGGCGGCCACGTGACCGGGACGCGCACGGTCACCCGGCAGCTCGAGGTCGGCCGCATCGGCGAGGTCGTGCGGCGTCCCGACGCGCCGCCGAAGGTGAAGGGCGAGTTCGCCTACTCGTCCGACCTGTCCGCGCCCGGGATGCTCTTCGGGAACACGCTGCGCAGCCCGCACGCGCACGCGCGCATCGTCCGCATCGACATCGGCGAGGCGCTCCGCATGCCGGGCGTCCACGCGGTGCTCACGCACGAGGACGTCCCGGGCAAGAAGCTGTACGGGCTCGAGTTCGCCGACCAGCCCGTGCTGGCGATCGACCGCGTCCTCTACTACGGCGAGCCGGTCGCCCTCGTCGCGGCCGAGCACCCGGAGCAGGCGCGCCGCGCCGCCGAGCGGATCGAGGTCGAGTACGAGCTCCGCGAGCCCGTCGCCGACATGGAGCGCGCGACCGAGCAGGAGGACCTGCATCCCGAGCGGCCCACCCACGGTCACGGGTACCGGGAGGACGACCGCCCGAACGTCGTCCGCCACATCGTCATCCGGCACGGCGACCCGGACGTCGAGGGCGAGGTCTCGGTGAGCGGCGTCTACGACGTCGGCATCCAGGACCAGGCGTTCCTCGGCCCGGAGTCCGGCCTGGCCGTGCCCGACGGCGAGGGCGGCGTCGACATCTACGTCGCGACGCAGTGGCTGCACGTCGACCGCGCGCAGATCGCGCCGTGCCTCGGCCTCGCGCCCGAGCAGGTGCGGGTCCACCTGGGCGGCGTCGGTGGCGCGTTCGGCGGCCGCGAGGACCTGTCGATGCAGATCCACGGAGCCATGCTGGCGCTGCACACGAACCGGCCCGTGAAGATCGTCTACAACCGCGAGGAGTCGTTCACGGGCCACGTGCACCGCCACCCGGCGCGAATCTGGGCCGAGCACCGCGCGACGCGCTCCGGCCGGGTGGTCTGCGTGCGGATGCGGATCCTGCTCGACGGCGGCGCCTACGCCTCGTCGTCGACCGCGGTCGCGTCGAACGCGGCGTCCTTCGCATGCGGGCCGTACGACGTGCCGAACGCGCTGATCGAGTCGACCGCCGTCTACACGAACAACCCGCCCTGCGGCGCGATGCGCGGCTTCGGCGCCGTCCAGACGTGCTTCGCCGCGGAGGCGCAGATGGACAAGCTGGCGGCGGCGCTCGACATCGACCCGGTCGAGCTGCGGCTCCTGAACGCGCTGAAGCCGGGCGACGTGCTGCCGACCGGCCAGCCGATCGACGGGTCGATGCCGGTCGCGGAGGTCATCCGGGCCGCGGCGAGGCTCCAGCCGCCCGCGGCCGAAGGGCTGCCGCGCGACCCGCTGCGCCTGCCGGGCGGGGCCGGCAACACCACGAACGGCGAGGGCGTGCGCCGCGGCGTCGGCTTCGCGGTCGGTTTCAAGAACATCGGCTTCTCGGAGGGCTTCGACGACTACACCGCGGCGCGGGTCGTGCTCTCCGCCGACGGCTCCGCGGAGATCCACTGCGCGGCCGCCGAGGTCGGCCAGGGCGTCTCGAACGTCATCCTCCAGGTCGCGCGCACGGAGCTCGGCATCGACGACGTGCGGCTCGCGCCCCACACCACGGCGACCGTCGACTCGGCCGGCTCGGCGTCGGCGTCCCGGCTCACGTGGATGGTCGCCGGCGCCGTCCGCGACGCGTGCCGCGCCGCGCTCGAGGAGCGCGAGCGCACCGGGCAGGCCGAGGTCGACGTCGAGCGCATCTACCGCCACCCGCAGACGACGCCGCTCGATCCGGAGACCGGCCAGATCACCGGCGAGCGCGCCCACGTCGCGTTCGCGGCGTGCGCGATGAAGGTCGTGGCCGAGGTCGACGTCGACCTGGGGCTGACCCGGGTCGTATGGATCGGCGCCGCCCTCGACACCGGCAAGGCGGTGAACCCGCAGGCGGTCGAGGGCCAGATCGAGGGCGGCACCGCGCAGGGGCTGGGGCTCGCGCTGATGGAGGAGATCCAGACCCGCGGCGGGCTCATCACCAACGCGAGCTTCACCGACTACCTGATCCCGACGGCGCTCGACATGCCGCCGGTGGAGAGCGTGCTGATCGAGGATCCCGAGCCCGACGCGCCCTACGGCGTCAAGGGCGTCGGCGAGGCGCCGACGGTCGTCTCGACGGCCGCGGTCGCATCCGCCGTCCGCGCCGCGACCGGGCGCGCGCTCACGCGCGTGCCGATCCGGCCCGACGACATCGTCGGCCTCGAGAGCTAGCTCGGCGCCTCCTCGAGCTCGGCCGCGGCCGGCGGCTCCTGACGCACGACGAGCGCGACGGCCGCGACGACCACGGTCGCGCCGATGAGCAGCCGCACCGTCAGGTCCTCGCCGCGGAAGAGGACGCCGAGGACGATCGCCACCACCGGGTTGACGTAGGCGTAGGTCGAGACGAGGCCGATCGGCGCGTTGGCAAGCAACCAGACGTACGCGGTGTAGCCGACGACCGAGCCGATCGACACGAGGTAGATCCAGCCGCCGATCGACTTCGCCGACGGGTGGACCGAGCCGGCGAGGGCGATCCCGAACGGCAGCATCGCGATGCCGCCGGCGAGCATCTCCCAGCTCGTGGCCGCGAACGGGTCGGCCGGCATCGGGAGCCACCGCGAGAGGATCGACCCGACCGACCACATCACCGAGGAGAGGACGCAGAGGCCGATGCCCCAGCCCGTCGCGCCGCCTTCCGGACGGGCGAGCACCGCGACGCCGGCGAAGCCGATCCCGACGCCGACGAGCGCGGGCAGCGGCAACCGCTCGCGGGCGCCGAGCCGCAGCACGACGACCCACAGCGGCACCGACGCGATCAGCAGCGACGCCAGGCCGGTCGGGACGTTGCGCTCCGCGTAGAAGAGGATGGCGTTCGCGCCGGGCAGCAGGCAGCCGACGACCGCGCAGCTCGCCAGCTCCTTGCGGCTGACGCGCATCGACCCGCCGCGGTAGCGGACGACCGCGGCCATGATCGCCCCGGCCGCGACGAACCGCGTCCCGACGGCGAGCAGGGGCGGGATCGTCTCCACCGACACGGCGATCGCCAGGTAGGTCGACCCCCAGACGATGTAGACGATCCAGAGCGCGCTCCAGATCCGCGCCCCGCTACTCAACGGGCACGCTGCTCAGGCGACCTGCGCGTCACCGGGCGAGAGACAGGGCCGCCCCCACGGCGAGCAGGGCGATGCCGGCCGCGCGGAGCGGCGAGATGTCGATCTGCGTGACCCCGAACAGGCCGAAGCGGTCGATCACGGCTCCCATAACGAGCTGACCGGCGATGAGAATTCCGATCGTCGCCGTGGCGCCGATGCGCGGCTGGGCGAACGTGATCGAGAAGACCACCGTCAGCCCCATCAGGCCGCCGAGCCACATCCACGCCGGCTGGCGCACCGCCGACGCGAGCGCGCCCGTGCCGCCGCGCGCGACGAGCAGGATCGCCGCGGCGAGCGCCAGCTGCACCGCGGTCGAGAACACGAGCGCCTCGACCGTGCCGATCCGGCCGCCGAACCGCCCCATCACGGCTACCTGCACTGAGCCGGCGAGCCCGGCGACGACGGCGAGCGCGACGGCGACGGAGCTCAAGCGGCGACCGCGACGGTGATCACGACGGCATTGTCGCGGTCGGGTCGGGCTGCCAGAGGCTGAACCGATTCCCCTCGGTGTCCTGGCACGGCGAGAACCAGCCGTGTCCGGGCACAGGCGCCTTGTCCTCCGCCTGCCCGCCCAGCTCCCGCACGCGGGCGATCGACTGCTCGATGTCGTCGGTCTCGAAGTACACGATCGGGCCGCTCCCCGCGTTCTCGCCGGGGTAGATCGCGGCGCCCTGGCCGCCTCCGACGTCGGCCATGCGGTAGTCCATGCCCGGCATCCCGCTGTCGCCGAAGCTCCAGCCGAAGACGCCGCTCCAGAAGCCGGCCGCCCGGTCCGCGTCGCTCGCCGGCAGCTCGAAGTGCACGATCGTCCCTGGCATAGTTGTCCCTCCTCGCTCGACGAAAGGTCGGACCGAATGATCAAGGTTGTCGTGCTGTACGAGCAAGCGCCCGACGCGGACGCGTACGCGGGTCATGCCGACGTCTGCCGCCTCGTCCCGGGCGGGACCTTCCGGCACGGGCCCGCGATCGGCAGCCCGTTCGGCGATCCGCCGCACACGTACCTCGCCGAGTGGGAGTTCCCGGACCGGGAGACGTTCGAGGCCGCGACGCGCAGCGAGGAGTTCGCCGCCACCGGCAAGGACGCGCGCGACCGTGGTCTGCCGCGGCCGACGGTCGAGTTCTTCGAGCTGAGCTAGTTCCCGAAGCGCGGCGGGCGGCGCTCGCGCACGGCCGCGACGCCCTCGTGGACGTCCGGCCCGGTCATGTCGAGGAACTCGAGGGCGAGCGACGCGTCGAAGGCGGGCCCGGCGGCGCGGAGCCAGTTGTTCAGCGCGAGCTTCGTGTGCCGCAGCGCGGGCTGCGATCCGGCGGCGAGACGCTCGGCGATGGCGAGCGCGCGCTCCTCGAGCTCGTCCTCGGGGACGCAGAGGGAGACGAGGCCGATGCGCTCCGCCTCGACGCCGTCGAGCGGCTCGCAGAGCAGCAGGTGGTACTTGGCCTTCGCGAGGCCGCAGAGGAGCGGCCAGACGATCGCGGCGTGGTCGCCTGCGGCGACGCCGAGCTTGGTGTGGCCGTCGACGATGCGGGTGGTCGGCGTCGCGAGCGAGACGTCGGCGAGGAGCCCGACCGCGAGGCCTGCGCCCACCGCCGGGCCGGCCATCGCCGAGACGATGAGCTTCGGGCAGTCGACGACGTTGTAGACGAGGTCTCGCGCCTCGCGAAAGACGCGCACGCGGGTCTCGAAGTCGGTCGCGATGTCGAGGACGAGATCGAGATCGCCGCCGGCGCTGAACGCGCCGTCGGCGCCGCGCACGAGCACGACCCGGGTCTCGTCGTCCTCGGCGACCGTTTTCCACACGGCGGCGAGCTCGCCGTGCATCGCGGCGCCGACCGCGTTCAGACGGCCGGGCGTCCGCAGGGTCAGCCGCAGGACGTGCGGTGCCGGGCGGTCGAGCTCGAGGCTCGGGAACGAGGCATATGCGTCCACGTGGCGAAGTATCGTCCGACACGATGGCCGAGGTCGAAATCAGCCGCGGCGGCGGCGTCCTGACCATCACGCTCAACCGTCCAGACGTGTTGAACGCGCTGAACCGCGCGGTGCACCAGGGCCTCTACGACGGGCTCGAGCAGGCGGCGCACGACCCCTCCGTCCGCGCCGTCGTGATCACCGGCGCAGGGCGGGGCTTCTGCGTCGGCCAGGACCTGCAGGAGTTCTCGCACGGGGCGGGAGACGTCGCCGAGAACCTGCGCCGGAACTATCACCGCAACGTGCTGGCGATCCGCGCGCTCGAGAAGCCCGTCATCGCCGCGGTCAACGGGGTGGCGGCCGGAGCCGGCCTCTCCCTCGCGCTCGCCTGCGACGTCCGCATCGCCGCGACGTCGGCCGCGTTCGTCCCGGCGTTCGTCAAGATCGGCCTCGTCCCGGACTCCGGCGGGACCTGGCTCGTGCGGCGCCTGCTCGGCGCGGCGCGGGCGTTCGAGTGGCTCACGACCGGGCGGAAGCTCTCGGCCGACGAGGCGCGGGAGTGGGGCCTCGTGTCCGAGGTGGTGGCCGACGAGGAGCTCGCGGACCGCATGCACGAGGTGGCGCAGCTCTTCGCGGCGATGCCGACGCGGGCCGTCTGGGAGACGAAGCGGCTCCTCGACCGCGCGGAGACGTCGACCTTCGAGGAGCAGCTCGAGCTCGAGGCGACGACCCAGTCCGAGCTGACGCGGACGCACGACTTCCGCGAAGGCGTCGCGGCGTTCCTGCAGAAGCGCGACGCCGAGTTCACGGGCGCCGATGTCGGCGCGCACCCCGTCAGGCTGCGGAACGCCGACCACCGGCGCCGCTGGCGCCTCACGGTCCTGCTCAGGTACGTGCTCGCGCTGCCCCAGCTCCTGCTGGCGGAGTACTGGAGCTACCTGGCGATTCTCGTGGCGATCGTCGCGTGGTTCATCGTCCTCGTCCGCGGCCGCATGCCCGAGGAGCTGCACGCGTGGTTCGCCCGGTACGTCCGCTTCGTGACCCACACCCTGGCCTACCTCCTCCTGCTCGCCGACCCCTACCCGCCGTTCCACGGCCGCGAGGGGATCTATCCGGTCGACGTGCGGATCGACCCGCCGGCCCCGCAGAAACGGTGGACGGTGGCGTTCCGCATCGTGCTCGCCCTGCCGGCGCTCCTGTTCATGTACGTCCTCGGGATCGTCGCGGCGCTCGTGACCGTCCTCTCCTGGTTCTGCGCGCTCGCGGTCGCGCGCGTCCCGACGGGCTTCCAGCAGCTCGGCGCCTACTGCATCCGCTACCAGGCGCAGACCCTCGCGTACCTCCTCCTGCTCACCGACCACTATCCGTCGCTCGCGAGCGACGGCTTCGAGCTCGAGAAAGGAGCGGCATGACTGCCCCGCAGGCGGCTCGGCACCCGATCGGCCTCGTGGTCACGGACGACCTGAGACGGAATCGACTGACGGTCTTCTTCCGGCTGCTGCTCGCGATCCCCCAGCTCGTCGTGCTCGCGCTGTGGGGCATCGTGGTCTACCTCGCAGTGGTCGTCGCCTGGTTCGCTGCGCTCTTCGCCGGCCAGGTGCCCGGCGGGCTGCACGACTTCATCGCGCGCTTCCTCCGTGCCTGGACGCACCTGAGCGCGTACGTCTTCCTGCTCGCCGACCCCTGGCCGCCGTTCGGCGGCTCGTCCGGGTATCCGGTCGACGTGCGCATCGACCCGGCGGCGCCGCAGAGCCGGCTCACGGTCCTCTTCCGCGCGATCCTCGCGATCCCGGCGTATCTGCTCATGTACGTCTTCGGGATGGTCAACCGGGTCGTCGCGCTCGTCGGCTGGTTCTACT
Source organism: Gaiellaceae bacterium (assembly GCA_035546715.1). Lineage (GTDB taxonomy): Bacteria > Actinomycetota > Thermoleophilia > Gaiellales > Gaiellaceae > PALSA-600. The sequence continues at coordinate 8,849 of DASZWI010000090.1, forward strand.
GCCTCGCCATGGGGCGGATGAGCCAGGGGATGCGCGACCTCAGCGCCTGGCTCCTGCGCTACGAGGTGCAGACGATGGGGTACTCGATGCTCCTGACCGGAAGGTACCCGAGCCTCGGAGGCGGGCCGCAGGTCTAGGGGGCGCACACCGCGGCGCTACCGTGCGGCCGTGGTGGATGGCTTCGACTTCGAGGGCGCCGTTCGGGACGCGCTCGACGGCCTGCCGGCCGGGCTCCGCGCGTTCATGTCGAACGTCTCGATCCTCGTCGAGGAGGAGCCGCCGCCCGGCGAGCAGCTCTTCGGCCTCTACCAGGGCATCCCGCTCACGGAGCGGACGAGCTCGTACGGCGGCGTCCTGCCGGACACGATCACCATCTACGCCGGCCCGCTCCTGCGCGCGTTCGGATCGAGCGCGGAGCGGCTGCGCGCGGAGGTGGAGCGCACGGTGCG
>DASZWI010000091.1:0-28226 GCA_035546715.1 Gaiellaceae bacterium
GTGCTGGACGCCACCGCGCTCCCGGTGATGGTCGACTACGTGGACACGGACGTCGTGGAGCCGGCGCTGGCCGACGTCCGGCGGGCCGGCGCGGTCGAGCGCGCGCTCTTCGCCGGCGGCAACCTCGACGGCCACCGGCTCCTGCGCTCCCTCGAGCCCGACGCGCGGATCGCCCTCACCTGGGACCGCGCGACCCGCCCGTCCGAGCGCCTCCTCGCCGACCTCGAGCCCGAGTACTTCAACCCGCCCTGGGAGCTCGTCGACGACCGCGTCGTCGCCGACATGCACGATCGAGGCCTGCTCGTCTCCGCCTGGACGGTCGACGATCCCGCGACGATGTCGATGCTGCTCGACCTGGGCGTCGACGCGGTGACGACCAACCGGATCGCCGACCTCGTGCCGCTGCTCGGGGAGCGGAGGGCGGCGGCGTGCTGAGCGACGGCGACCTGGACGCCTGCGCGGAGCTGGCGGAGGAGCTCGCACGCCGCGCGACCCGGCGGATCGTGGCCGGCCGGCCCGGCGCCGACCAGATCTCGACGAAGACGAGCCCGGCCGACTGGGTCACGGAGACGGACCTCGCGGTCGAGCGCCTCGGGCGCGAGGCGCTCGACGAGCGCTTCCCGGGTCATCGCGTCGTCGGGGAGGAGTACGGCGCCAGCGGGCCGGACGACGCCCCGGCGACGTGGTGGATCGATCCCGTCGACGGCACGACCAACTTCGTCCACGCGCTGCCCTGGTCGTCGTTCAGCCTCTGCGTCGCCGACGAGAGCGGCCCCGCCGTGGCGGTCGTCGCCGACCCGTACCGGCGCGAGGTGCTGTCGGCGATCCGCGGCCGCGGCGCCCGGCTCGACGGCCGCCCCACGCACTGCTCGCCGGCCGAGTCGCTGACCGGCGGGATCGTGCTCACCGAGATGGTCATGCAGTCGCTCTGGCCCGGCCAGGCGGACGTGATGCAGGCGCTCGCGGAGCGGGGCTGCGTCACCCGGCTGATGGGCTCGAACGCGCTCTCGCTGGCGAGCGTCGCCGCCGGGCGCTGCGTCGCCACCGTCATCGGCGGCTTCAACACCGGCGACTGTCTCGGCGCGATGCTGATCGCCCGGGAGTCCGGCGCCCACGTCTACGCCCGCTCGGATCCGCCCACCGACGGCGAGCCGCTCGTCTGCGCCGCGCCCGGCGTGGCCGGCGAGCTCCTCCCGCTGCTGCCGGGGACGCTGTGACGCTCGACGCGCCGCGGCTGCCCACGCTCGTCGACGTGGCGCGCCTGGCCCAGGTCGCGCCGTCCACCGCCTCGCGGGCCCTGCACGGCAGCCCGCGGATCAGCGAGGCGACGACGGAGCGCGTCCGCGCCGCAGCCCGGGGCCTCGGCTACCAGCCGAACCGGCTGGCCCGCTCGCTGCGGACGCAGTCGACGCCGTTCGTCGGGATCGTCGTCCCCGACATCGGGATCGGCTTCTACAGCCGGTTCGTCAAGGGCGCGCAGGACGCGCTCGAGGCCGCCGGCCACCAGGTGCTCGTGATGAACACGGAGCGCGAGGGCTCGCGCGAGGAGGCGGCGCTGCGCACGCTCGCCGAGCATCGCGTGCGGGGCGTGCTGCTCGCGACGTCCGGCTCGACGGACGACCCGGCCGCGCCGACCGTGTACTTCGACCACGTCGTCGCCGGCAAGGGCGTCGGATCGGTCGCCCAGGCGAACGAGCAGGGGATCGCGCTGCTCGTCGAGCACCTCGCGGGCCACGGGCACACGCGGATCGCGTACATCGGCGGCCCGCCGACGTTCACCTCGGGCGTCGAGCGTCTCGCCGGCTTCCGCGCCGCCACCGAGCGCCTCGGGCTCGATCCGGGGCGGGCGTACGTCGAGCTCGGCGACGCCGTCTGGTCGCCCGAGAGCGCCGCCGCGGCGACCGAGCGGCTGCTGGCGCTGGCCGAGCCGCCGACCGCGATCGTCACCTCGGGCGACACGCTGGCGCTGGGGGCGATGAGCGCCTGCCGGGCGGCGGGCCTGAGCCTGCCGGGCGACATGGCGCTCGTCTCGTTCGACGACCCGGCGTTCGGCGAGCTGCTCGATCCGCCGGTGACGGCGCTGAAGCGGTGCGACGCCGAGATGGGAGGACTCGCCGCGCGGCTGCTCCTCGCGGCCCTCGACAACGGCGCCGACGGCCCGCCCGCGGAGACGCGGCTGCCGATGGAGCTGCTCGTGCGCCGCTCGTGCGGCTGCCCGTGAGCGCCGTCCTGGGTCATAGCCGCCGGCCCGAGCGGAAATGGAACGTTCTACCGGGAACCGCGCGCCCCGTTGGGGCGCCGTGGGCGGCTGGGCCTTCGGTGGGGCCTCTACCGGTACGCGGGCGCGACGCTCACGCGCCACTCGCGGCGCGGACCGGCCATCACGTTCAGGTAGTACAGGTCGACCCGCGGGTCGCCGGCGACGGGGTGGTAGCCGCGCGGCACGAGCACGACGTCGCCGTCCTCGGCCGCGATCGACTCGTCGAGGGACCCGTCGTCGGTGTAGACGCGCTGGAACGCGAAGCCCCGGCCGCCCCGCAGCCGGTGGTAGTAGGTCTCCTCGAGCAGCGTCTCGTCCGGCGGCGCGTCCCGGTCGTGCTTGTGGGGCGGGTAGCTCGACCAGTGCCCGGCCGGCGTGACCACCTCCGTCACGAGCAGCGACTCGGCCGGCTCCGACTCCATCAGGATGTTCGCGATGAAGCGCTCCTCCTCGCCGCTGCCGCGGGTGAGCAGCTCCGGCGCGTCGAGGAGCCGCGGCTCGAGCCGGCCCGTCGCCGGGGCCGTGCAGACGGCGATCTCGCCCGTGCCGTCGGCCCACCACGGCGTGTCCGGGGGGACGTAGAGCGCCGTCGGCGGGCCGTCGAAGACGCTCGCGCGCGCCGCCTCGCCGAGACCGAGCAGGGAGCAGCGCCCGGAGAGCAGCACGACGCACGCCTCCCGGCCGCGCTCCCGCCGCTCGAGCCGCCCGTCGAGCCGCAGCACCTCGAAGCCGACGTAGTCCCAGCCCGCGCTCTCGGGCGTGACGCGGACGACGCAGCCGTCCGCGGCCGGCGCGCCGCTGCGGACGCGCAGCCTGCTGCTCATGTTTGGAACGCTCCAATCACCGGGTCGAACGCTGTCATCCCGTCCCTCACCTGTCAAGCTGGAAGGAGATCGCCGTGCGCCTGACCGCTGCCCAAGCCCTGCTCCGGTTCCTCGCCGTCCAGGTCGTCGAGCGCGACGGCGTGCGCCGGCGCTTCTTCGGCGGGTGCTTCGGCATCTTCGGCCACGGCAACGTCGCCGGCTTCGGCCAGGCGCTCTACGAGCGGCCCGACCTGCTCACCTACTACCAGGCGCGCAACGAGCAGGCGATGGTGCACGCCGCGGTCGGCTACGCCCGGCAGCTCGACCGCCTCGGCGCCCTCGTCTGCACGAGCTCGATCGGCCCCGGCGCGACCAACATGGTGACGGGCGCCGCGCTCGCCACCGTGAACCGCCTTCCGGTGCTGCTCGTGCCGGGCGACGTCTTCGCGTCGCGCGTCCCGGATCCCGTGCTCCAGCAGCTCGAGACGCCAGGACGCGGCGACGTGTCGGTGAACGACTGCTTCATCCCGGTCTCGCGCTACTTCGACCGCATCGAGCGGCCGGAGCAGGTCATCCCCGCCGCGCTGGCCGCCATGCGCGTGCTCACGAGCCCGGCCGACACCGGCGCCGTCACGCTCGCGTTTCCCCAGGACGTGCAGGCGGAGGCCTTCGACGTGCCGGAGGAGTTCCTCGCCGAGCGCGTGTGGCGCGTTCCACGGCCCGTGCCCGACGACGAGGCCCTGGCGGCCGCCGCCGCGGCGATCCGGGCCGCCAGGAGACCCCTGGTCGTGGCCGGCGGTGGAACGATCTATTCGGCTGCCACAGAGGCCTTGCGGGCGTTCGTGGACGAGACGGGGATCCCCGTCGGCGAGACCCAGGCGGGCAAGGGCTCGCTCCCCTACGACCATCCGTCGAACCTCGGTGCGATCGGGGCGACGGGGACCTTCGCGGCGAACCGCCTCGCGGCCTCCTGCGACCTCGTGCTCGGCATCGGCACCCGGTACTCGGACTTCACGACGGCGTCCAAGACCGCCTTCCGCAACCCGGAGGTGCGCTTCGTCAACCTCAACGTCGCCGAGCTCGACGCCGTCAAGCACGCCGGGCTGCCCCTCGTCGGCGACGCCAGAGCCGTCCTGGAGCGCCTGAGAGGCCTTCTGGCGGGCTGGACGGTCGACGAGGCCTACCGGCAGGAGGCGGCGGCTCTCACGGCCGCCTGGGACGAGGAGGTGAGCCGCCTGTACGGGCTCCAGCACGGCCCCCTGCCGGCCCAGAGCGAGGTGATCGGCGCCGTGAACGACGCCTCGGCGCCGGGAGACGTCGTCGTCTGCGCCGCCGGGTCGATGCCCGGCGACCTGCACAAGCTCTGGCGGACGCGCGATCCCAAGGGCTACCACGTCGAGTACGGGTACTCGTGCATGGGCTACGAGATCGCCGGCGGGCTCGGGATCAAGCTGGCCGCGCCCGAGCGCGAGGTGTACGTCATGGTCGGCGACGGCTCGTACCTGATGATGCCGTCCGAGATCGTCACGTCCGTGCAGGAGGGCCTGAAGCTGACGATCGTGCTCGTCGACAACCGGGGCTTCGCGTCGATCGGGGCGCTCTCGCGCTCGCTCGGCACCGACGGCTTCGGCACGCAGTACCGCTACCGGCGCGACGGCTCGCTCGGACTCGACTCCGATCTGGGGGAGCCGGCGATCCTCCCGGTCGACCTCGCGGCGAACGCCGAGTCCCTCGGCGCCCGCGTGCTCCGCGCGTCGACGGTCGGAGAGCTCCGCGCAGCGCTCGAGACGGCGAAGGCCGAGACGCGGACGACCGTGATCGCGGTCGCCACGGATCGCTACGAGGGCGTCCCGGGGTACGAGAGCTGGTGGGACGTGCCCGTCTCGGAGGTGGCCGAAGCGGCCCCCGTCCGCGAGGCCCGGACGGCCTACGAGACGGCGCGGGCCCTCGAGCGGCGGTTCCTCTAGACTCGATCTCAGGTCGAGGTTAAGAGTTCCGAGAAAGCCGCATGGTTGAGCCGAAAGGAGCGCGGCGTTCGTCCGCATGCGGGCGGCTATAGGGCTCCGGCGGGGTGGATCAGACGCCGCGGAACAGTCGTTCCGCGGCCCTCGGTTGGGCCGGTATCCCCCGGTGGACACCGGCCCAACCGGCCGGCCGGCTCGGCCCTCGCCCGCCGGAGCCGGTCGGCGCCGGACGCGCTCGGCTCGGCCGCGTCCGAACGCGCCGTCTTGACGGCGACCGCGAGATCTCGTAGGCTGGCGAGCGCCGTGGAACGTTCCAGCCTTCGGCTTGCCAGCGCCCCCGTCACGTGGGGCGTGTGGGAGCGCACGATCGGCCGGGACGACCTCGTCCCGGCCCGCACGCTGCTCGAGACGGTGGAGGGCCTCGGCTACCGCGGGATCGAGCTCGGCCCGCCCGGCTACCTGGCCGACGGGCTCGCGGAAACCGGCCTGGAGCTGGTCGGCGGCTTCGCGCCGCTCCACCTCGCCGACGCGGAGGCGTTCGCCGCCGACCTGCCCGTCTGGCTCGATCCGATCGTCGACGCGCTCGCGGCGACGGGCGCCCGCGGCCCGGTCGTGCTCGCGGACGCGGAGACCGATGTGCGGCTCGCCGCCGCCGGGCGCCCCGACGAGCAGCGTCGCACCGCGCTGAGCGGCGACGAGCTCGCCCGGGCCCTCGAGCGGGTCCAGGAGGCCGCGGCCCGGTGTCGCGCACGCGGGGTCGACGTCGTCTTCCACCACCACGCCGCGACGTACGTCGAGACGCCCGAGGAGATCGCCGCGTTCCTCGACGGCACCGACGTCGGCGTCTGCTTCGACACCGGCCACGCCGTCGTCGGCGGGGGCGACCCGCTGGAGATCGCCCGTCTCTGCGGCGACCGCATCCGCCACCTCCACCTGAAGGACGTCGACGGCGCCCGGCTCGAGCGCGTGCGGCGCGGCGAGCTGACCCTGGAGCAGGCGTGGGGGGAGGGGCTCTTCTGTCCCTTCGGCGAGGGCGTCGTCGACTTCGCCGCGGTGCTCGCCCTGCCCGAGCTGCGCGACTTCGACGGCTGGATCGTCCTCGAGCAGGACCGCGTGGCCGTGCGGGCCGCCGACCTGCCGGCCGTGCGTGCCGTCGAGGAGGCCAACCTGCGGACGATCCGGGAGGCGCTGGCGTGAGCCGGAGGCTCGCCGGCCGCCCAACGATCGTCGACGTCGCCCGGCTGAGCGGGGTGTCGAAGTCGACCGTGTCGAACGTGATCCGCGGCAGCGCCACGGTCTCGCCCGGCGTGCGCGAGCGGGTCGAGGCGGCCGTGCGCGAGCTCGGGTACCGGCCGAATGCCCTCGCACGGCAGCTCGTCCAGCAGCGCACGAGCACGATCGGCGTCGTCGTCGGCGACCTCGGCAATCCCTTCTACGCCGAGCTGGTGAAGCTGCTCGAGCGCAACGCCGATGCGAACGGCTACACGACGATGATTGCCAACACCGACGGGCAGCTCGAGCGCGAGGCGGCGCGCGTCGAGGCGCTGCTCGACCGGCGGGTCGCGGGCCTCGTCATGCTCCAGTTCAGCGGCGAGCGCACGATCCTCGACCAGCTCGTCGCGGAGCGCATCCCGGTCGTGGTCGTCAGCTCCACCGACCCGCGCGTCGACTCCGTCGGCGTCGACGAGAGCGAGGGCATCGCGCTCGCGGTGCAGCACCTCGTCCGGCTCGGGCACCGCTCGCTCGCCTACGCGACGAGCCCGCTCGTCGAGGAGCGGACGAACCGCGTGCGCTACGACAGCTTCCGCACGCTGTGCGACGAGCTCGGCTGCCTGCAGGCGGCGCCGCTCGTGCTCGCACCGCTCGTGCCCGCGGCCGCGGACGTGCTCGTCCGGCGGCTGGTCGAAGAGGGAGTCACCGGCTTCGCGGCGGCGAACGACGTGGCCGCCCTCGCCTTGCTCGAGTCGCTCGAACGCGTCGGCGCGCCGGTCCCGCAGCGCGCCTCGGTCGTCGGCTTCGACGGCATCGGGCTCACCGGGCTGGCCCGGATCGGCCTGACCACGGTCGCCCAGCCGCTGGAGGAGATGGCGTCCGTGGGACTGCGGCTCCTCCTGGAGCGGATCGCCGGCGATCCGGAGGCGCCACCGCGCCAGATGCTGCTCGAGCCCAGGCTCATCGTGCGCACGAGCACGGCGGAGCGCTAAAACAGCTATGGAGCGGTAGAAAGGAGAGGACGGCGGATGGCGACCACGGCGTTCAAGAGCCCGCTGCACGAGACGGTCTCGACCACGGCGACCGACTACTGGAACGACTCGTGCTCGATCGAGGAGCTCACGTACGCGCTCGAGCACGGCGCCGTCGGCGCCACCTCGAACCCGACCATCGTCGGCGAGGTGCTCGCGAAGGAGCTCGACCTCTGGCGCGACCGGATCGCCGCGATCGTCGCCGAGCACCCCGCGTGGACCGAGGACGAGGTGACCTGGCAGCTGATCGAGGAGATGGCCGTGAAGGCGTCGGAGCTGCTGCTGCCGGTGTTCGAGCGCGAAGGCGGCCGCAAGGGACGCCTGTCGATCCAGACGAACCCGAAGCTCTACCGCGACGCCGACCGGATCCGCGAGCAGGCGCTGCGCTTCGGCGGGCTCGCGCCCAACATGCAGGTGAAGATCCCCGCCACGCGGGCCGGGATCGCGGCGATCGAGGAGGTCACCGCCGCCGGCGTGAACGTGAACGCCACGGTCTGCTTCACCGTCCCGCAGGCGCTCGCCGTCGGCGCCGCCGTGGAGCGCGGCCTCGAGCGCCGCGAGGCCGAGGGCCACGACGTGTCGGGCATGACCCCGGTCTGCACGATCATGGTCGGCCGTCTCGACGACTGGCTCGAGGTCGCGGCCGGGAAGCAGGGGACGCTCCTGACGCCGGGCGACGTCAACTGGGCCGGCATCGCGTGCATCAAGAAGGCGTACGGGATCTACGTCGAGCGCGGCTACCGCGCGCGGCTGCTCGCCGCGGCGTACCGCCACCACCGCCACTGGTCGGAGCTGATCGGCGGCGACATTGTGCTGACGATCCCCTACAAGTGGCAGCGGCTGATCAACGCCTCCGACGTCGAGGTGAAGCCGCGCTTCGACGACCCCGTGCCCGCCGAGATCGTCGACTCGCTCTACCGGCTGCTGCCCGACTTCCGGCGCGCCTACGACGCCGACGGCCTGGCCGTGGAGGAGTTCGACTCCTACGGCGCGACAGTGCGCACGCTGCGCGGGTTCATCGCCTCCTACCAGGACCTGGTGGGCCGGATCCGCGACTTCATGCTCCCGGATCCCGACCGGTAGCCGGCCGCCGAGACGGGGGAGGCGACGAGCCGTGACGGCACGCGGAGAGGCCGGTCCGAGACTCCGTGAGACGGCGCGAATCCCCCGCCCGGGAGGTTAGGTCCGTCTCCGCGCGGGGACAACGAGGGCGTGTTCGAGATCGGGGCGAGCCTTACCGCTGCGCGGCAGGCGAGGGGCCTCGAGCTTCGCGACGCGGAGCAGCTGACGTGCTTGCGCGCGAGGTACCTCCTCGCCCTCGAGCGCGAGCAATACGACCTGCTCCCGGGCCGGACGTACACCCGGACGTTCCTGCGCACGTACGCGAACGCGCTCGGGCTGCACGCCGACCGGATCGTCGCCGAGTTCGACGAGCAGAACCCCGACGTCGAGCCGCCGGCTTCCCTGACCCCGGCCTTCCGCCGCAGGCGTCGCAACTGGCGGCCCGTCGCTCTCGCGGCCTCGGCGCTCGTCGCGGTCGCCGTCGTCGGCTGGACGCAGCGGCCGAGCGGCGGCGCCTCGCCGGACATCCGGAACGCCTCGGCCGCCCTGCCGGACGTGCCGCGGCCGGCGGCGAGCGTCCCGCCGGTGCACCACGTGAAGGCCGCGCACAAGGCCGTCGCCCGTCCCGCGGCGCTCGTCGTCAGGGCGACGAGCGGCCCCTGCTGGGTGCTCGCCCGGAGCGGCGGGCCGTCCGGCGCCGTCCTCGCCGAGCAGACGCTCGAGCCCGGCGAGGTGCTGCGTCTGCACCGGCCGCACGTCTGGCTGCGCCTCGGCGCGCCGGGCAACGTGTCGGTCAGCCGGGGCTCCCACGTCCTGCACGGGCTGCCCGCGGCCGAGCCCGTGAACGTGACACTCTGAGCCGGTCCGGGGCGGGCGCCGAGGCTCCGCGCGCACCCGGTTGACACGCGCTTTCGGCACTTCGTATCCTGGATACATTCGAAGCGAGGCTCATCCGAAGCGCGCTCTGCGGCTCGCCTGTCCCGGGTCCGTCGGCAGGTGAACGTGCGCGCCGCCCTCTCGTCCCCATCCAAGGAGGCCCCATGTCGATCCGTCTGAGGAGGGCGGTCGCCTGCGCAGCCATGCTGGCCGTCGCGCTCCCGGCCGTCGCCTACGGATTCAGCCACACGCTGCGCGCGCCCGCCGCGGGCTCGACGCTCGTCGTCGGCTCGAACGTCGCGCCGCCCATCCTCGACCCGACCGCCAGCCCGTCGGCGGCGATCGACGAGGTGTTCGACTACAACGTCTACCAGCACCTGGCGCAGCTGACGCCGAAGGGGACGATCGTCCCGGTGCTCGCGACCGGCTGGAAGATCTCGAACGCGGGCCGCACCTACACGTTCACGATCCGGCAGGGGGTCAAGTTCTCGAACGGCGACCCGCTGACGCCCGCCGCCGTCGTCTTCAGCCTCAAGCGCGTGATCGCGCCCAAGTCGACCTACCCGTACAAGACGCTGATGGCGGGCGTGAAGTCGGTCAAGCAGGTCGGGCCCGACAAGGTCGCCGTGACGCTGAAGACGCGCGACTGGAGCTGGCTCTACAACATGGCCGCCTATTCGAACGGCGTCATCCTCGACCCGAAGGCGGTCGGCGAGATCGCGAAGAACCCGGTCGGCACCGGCCCGTTCGCGTTCAAGAGCTACACGCCGAACTACAGCGTCGAGCTGACGCGGAACCCGTACTACTGGGGCCAGAAGACGAACGTGGACGCGGTCACGTTCCGCTACTTCGCGAACGCGAACTCGGAGAACAGCGCGCTGCAGACGGGTCAGATCGACGTGATCGACAACGCGCTCAACCCGCAGGACATCGGCCAGTTCAAGAACAGCTCGAAGTACAAGATCATCTCGGGTCCGACCAACGGGAAGATCCAGGTGACGATCAACAACACCGCCGGCCCGCTCGCCAACAAGCTCGTCCGCCAGGCGATCGCCTACGCGACGAACAAGAAGGCGATCATCGCGGCCGCGGGCGGCTACGGCGTCCCGATCTCCAGCGGCACCGTGCCGGGCGACCCCTGGTACGTCGACCTCGACCACGTCTACCCGTACAACCCGGCCAAGGCGAAGCAGCTCCTGAAGAAGGCCGGCTATCCGAACGGCATCTCGCTGACGCTGACCCTGCCGCCGTACACCTACGCGACGCAGGCCGGCACGATCATCGCCGCGCAGCTCACGGCCGTCGGGATCAAGACGACCATCAAGGACATCCAGTGGCCGCTGTGGCTGAGCCAGGTCTTCACGAACCACAGCTACGAGCTGACGATCGTCGACCACGTCGAGGCGCGGGACATCGCCAACTACGGAAACCCCAAGTACTACTGGAACTACGCCGGCTCGAACGCGGTGGCGAAGATGCTCGCCGCGGGCAACAACGCGCCGACGCAGGCCGCGTCGGTCGCCCACTACAAGTCGGTGGTGCGCAAGATCACCGCCGACGCGGTCAACGACTGGCTGTACGACCCCGATCAGGTGACGATCGCCAAGAAGGACGTCACCGGCCTGCCGCAGTCGGGGCAGACGGAGTCGTTCTACCTCGGCTTCGCGAGCACGGGAGGGGCGGCCCCGTCCGCGCAGGCGAAGGCGGAGGGCTACGCCGGGTAGCGGCGTCGCCGCGTGACGACCTACCTGGCCCGGCGCCTGGCGACGCTCGTCGCGACTCTGGTCGCGGCGAGCGTCGCCGTCTTCTGCCTCCTGGCGATCCTGCCGGGCAAGCCCGCGCAGGTCATCCTGGGCACCCAGGCGACGCCCGAGTCCGTGCAGCAGCTGACGAAGCAGCTCGGACTCGACAAGCCGCTCTCGCAGCAGTACCTGGACTGGGTGCACGGGCTGCTGACGGGCCGGTACGGCAACTCGTACATCTCGCAGCTCCCGATCGGCCACCAGATCGGCCAGGCGCTGGCGGTGACCGGGCCCCTGGTCCTGTTCGGGCTGGTCGTCGGCCTCCTCGTCGCGGTTCCCCTCGGGGTCGCCGCCGCGCTGCTGCGCCGCCGCGCCGCGGGCCCGCTGATCACCGCGGGCAGCCAGATCGGGATCGCGGTGCCGAACTTCATCGCCGGCCTGCTCCTCATCTACGTCTTCTCGGTGAAGCTCGGCTGGCTGCCGGCGTCCGGCTTCGTCACCTGGTCGCAGGACCCGTGGCAGGCGTTCAAGTCGCTCGTGCTGCCGGGGATCGCGCTCGGCGTCGTCGAGGGGGCGGTGCTCAGCCGCTACGTCCGCTCGGCGGTGCTCGACGTGCTCCGCTCCGACTACCTCCGCACGGCGCGCGCGAAGGGCCTGACGCGGCGCCAGGCACTCGTGCGGCACGGCTTCCGCAACGGGTCGATCCCGGTGCTGACGGTGCTCGGCCTCGAGCTGCCGAGCCTGATCGTCGGCGCCGTCGTGATCGAGAACGTCTTCACGCTCCCGGGCGTCGGGACGCTCCTGCTCCAGGCGGTCGACAACCGCGACCTGATCGTCGTCGAGGACGTCGTCATGCTCGTCGCGGTGACCGTCCTCGTCGTCAACTTCCTGGTCGACGTCTCGTACCGCCTCCTCGACCCGCGGATCGGACACGCCCGGTGAGCGTCGAGCTCGTCGAGCCGTTCCCGGAGCCGCTCGCCGACGAGGAGGTCGAGCAGCGGCTGCGCGCCGGGGCGTGGCAGCGGCTGCTGCACGAGCCGAGCGCGCTGGTCGGCGGCACGATCGTCGCGGCGGTCGTCCTCCTGGCGCTCGTGGCGGTCGTCTGGACGCCGTACGACCCGCTCGCACAGGACTACGCGCACGTGCTCGCCCCGATGAGCTGGAGCCATCCGTTCGGCACGGACGAGTTCGGACGCGACGTGTTGAGCCGCCTGATGGGCGGGGCGAAGCTCGTGCTCTTCTCGGGCGCCGTCTCGGTGGCGATCGCGGTCGCGGCCGGCGTGCCGATCGGGCTCGCGTCCGCGATGCGCGGGGGCGTCGTCGGCGACCTGCTGATGCGCGTCGTCGACCTCGTCTACGCGTTCCCGGCGCTGCTCGCGGCGATCGTGCTCGCCGCGGCGCTCGGCGCCTCGACGTTCACGGCGATGGTCGCGATCGGCATCGCGTACATCCCGGTGTTCGCCCGGGTGACGCGCTCGAGCGCGCTGCAGGTCGTCGGCTCGGAGTACGTGCTCGCCGCCCGTGCGTACCGGCGCAGCGGCCCGGCGATCGTCGTCCGGCACGTGCTGCCGAACATCCGCGCGATCCTGATCGTCCAGTCCAGCCTGCTCTTCTCGCTGGCAATCCTGGCCGAGGCCGGGCTCTCGTACCTCGGCCTCGGCACGCCCGACCCCGACCCGTCGTGGGGGCGGATGGTGCAGGAGGCGCAGGACACGCTCTCGCGCGACCCGATGCTCGCGTTCTGGCCGGGCATCTTCATCGCGCTCGCGGTCCTCGGGTTCAACCTGCTCGGCGACGGGCTGCGCGACGTGCTCGACCCGCGGCTGAGGTCGAGCCGGTGACGCTGCTCCAGGTGGACGGGCTGACGGTGCGGATCGGCGGGGCCGAGGTGGTCGGCGACGTCTCGTTCGCCCTCGAGCGGGGCGAGCGGCTCGGCCTGATCGGCGAGTCCGGCAGCGGCAAGTCGATGACGGCGCTCGCGCTGATCGGCCTGCTGCCGGAGGAGGCGTCCGTCGAGGGCCGCGTCGTGCTGGACGGCGACGACCTCGTCGCCATGAGCGAGGGCCGCCGCTGCGACCTGCGCGGCGACCGGATCGGGATGATCTTCCAGGAGCCGATGACCGCCCTGAACCCGGTGATGCGGGTCGGCAACCAGGTCGCCGAGGTCGTGCGGCGGCATCGCGGCGGCTCGAGGCGGTCGACGCGGGAACGCGCGCTCGAGCTGCTCCGGCGCGTCGAGTTCGCCGACCCGGAGCGCATCGCGCGCGCGTACCCGCACGAGCTCTCGGGCGGCCAGCGCCAGCGCGTCATGGTCGCGATGGCGATCGCCTGCAGCCCGGCGCTCGTGCTCGCCGACGAGCCCACGACGGCCCTCGACGTGACCGTCCAGGCGCAGGTGCTCGAGCTGCTGGCGCGCCTCGTCGCCGAGGAGGACGCGGCGCTCGTGCTGATCAGCCACGACCTCGCCGTCGTCTCGGGGATGTGCGACCGGCTGCTCGTGATGTACGGCGGGCGGATCGTCGAGAGCGGGCCGACGGACGACGTCCTCGAGCGGCCGCGCCACCCGTACACGGTCGGACTGCTCGCGACCTCGACGGCGATGGCCGAAGGCGGCCGGCGCGGCCGGACGCTGCCGACGATCCGCGGCTCGGTTCCCGGCCTCGGGCGCTTCCCGGAGGGCTGCGTCTTCCGCTCCCGCTGCGAGCGCGCGACCGACCGGTGCCGGACGATGCCGCCGCTCGAGGGCGCGGGTCACGCGTTCGCGTGCTGGCATCCCGTCGAGCGCCCGGTGACCGTGGGAGGCGCGACGTGACCGCTCCGGCCCAGGCGACCGACGTCCCCGTGCTCGAGGCGCGGAACGTCTCGAAGGTCTACCGCGGACGGCAGGGCTCGCTGTTCGGCCGTCGCGGCGAGGTGCACGCGCTGACCGGGGTCAGCCTCGAGGTGCAGCGCGGCGAGAGCCTCGGCATCGTCGGCGAGTCCGGGTCGGGCAAGTCGACGCTCGCCCGGCTGCTGCTCGCGCTCGAGCAGCCGACGGCCGGTGAGATCCGGTTCGAGGGGACCGTCGTCAGCGGCCGGCCGGAGCGCGAGCTCGGCGCGCTGCGGCGCTCGGTGCAGGTCGTCTTCCAGGACCCCATGAGCTCGCTCGACCCGCGCATGCGCACCCGCGTGGCGATCTCGGAGCCGCTGCGCGCGCTGCGCATCCCGGGCGACCACAAGGCCCGCGTGCTCGAGCTGCTCGACGCGGTCGGGCTCCCGCGCGACGCGGCGGACAAGGTTCCCCACGAGTTCTCCGGCGGCCAGCGCCAGCGCATCGCGATCGCGCGTGCGCTCGCGCCCGGCCCCGAGGTGCTGCTCGCGGACGAGGCGGTGAGCGCCCTCGACGTCTCGGTGCGCGCCCAGGTGCTCAACCTGCTCAACCGGCTGATCGACGAGTTCGGGCTGACGCTCGTCTTCATCTCGCACGACCTGTCGGTGATCCGCTGGATGTGCACGCGGGTCGTCGTGCTCTACCGAGGCGAGATCGTGGAGTCGGGCCCGACGGAGCAGCTCTACGATGACCCGCAGCATCCGTACACCCGGGCGCTGCTCGCGGCCGTCCCGCGGATCGGCAAGCCGATCGGAAGGGCCCGCTCGTGAGCCTGCAGCGCCCGTCGGCGGAGCGCCTGCGCGCGGTGGCGGCGCGGCACGGCCTCGACCCGTCGCCCGAGGAGCTGGAGTTCCTCCGGTCGCTCGGGGACGGGCTGCTCGCGTCGTGCGAGCGGCTCGACGCGCTCGACGGCGTGCGTCTGCCGGTCGAGTACCCGCGGGCCGGCGGCGTCCGGCGGCCGGAGGGCGACGAGAACCCGTACAACGCCTGGGCGGTCGCCTGCCGCGTCGAGGGCGAGCCGGACGGGCTGCTCGCGGGCCTCGACGTCGTGCTGAAGGACATCGTCCCCGTCGCCGGCGTGCCGATGACGGCCGGCTCGGTCGTCCTGCGGGGCCACGTGCCCGACTACGACGCGACCGTCGTGACGCGCATCCTGCGCGCGGGCGGGACGATCACGGGCATCGCGACGACCGAGGACTTCTGCCTCTCCGGCGCGAGCCTCTCGTCGTCGACGGGCTACGTGCGCAACCCGCGCGATCCGAGCCGGTCGGCCGGCGGATCGTCGAGCGGCGTCGCGGCCCTGCTCGCCGCGGGCGCCGCGGACGTCGGCATCGGAGCCGACCAGGGCGGCTCGATCCGGATCCCCGCCTCGCTGTGCGGCGTCCTCGGGCTGAAGCCGACGTACGGCCTCGTCCCGTACACCGGCTGCATTCCGATCGACGTCAGCGTCGACTACCTCGGGCCGATGGGGCGACGGGTCGAGGACGTGGCGCGCCTCCTCGAGGCGGTCGCCGGCTACGACGACGGGCTCGACCCGCGCCAGCGCGCCGACGTCGAGCCGCCGCGCTACTCGGAGCTGCTCGGCGACGGCTCGCTCGCCGGCCTGCGCGTTGGCATCGTGCGCGAGGGCTTCGCCCGCGACGGCCTCTCCGACCCCGCCGTCGACGCCGCGGTGCGGGTGGCCGCCCAGGGGCTGAGCGGGCTCGGCGCCTCCGTCGGCGAGGTCACGGTGCCGGAGCACCTGTACGCGATGGACGTCCACGCGTCGGTGCTGCTGCAAGGCGGCTCCGAGTTCATGGTGCGCGGCAGCGGCATCGGGCTGCCGGGCAAGGGCTTCTACGACGCCGCGCTGGCGGAGGCGGCGGCGCGCGGGGTGCGCCTCCAGGCCGACGAGCTGTTCGCGAGCGTCAAGTACGCGATGGTGATGGGCGGCTACCTGTGGGAGGAGTACGGCGGCGCCTACTACGCGAAGGCGCAGAACCTCGCCGTGCGGCTGCGCCGCGCCTACGACGCCGTGCTCGAGACGGCGGATGTGCTCGTGCTGCCGACCACGTGCGTCACGGCGCCCGAGCTGCCGACGGCCGAGGCGACGCCGTTCGACGCGGTCATGCTCGCGCTCGACCCGGCGCTGATCTCGAACACGTGCGCGTTCAACCACACCGGCCACCCGGCGCTGAGCGTCCCGATCGGCCCCGTCGACGGGCTGCCGGCCGGGCTGATGCTGGTCGGGCGTCGCGGCGACGACGCGACGCTGCTCCGCGTCGCGCGCGCGATGGAGCTGGCCGGCGCAACCTACGGGGCGGCGTCGTGACGGCGATCGACCGCGATGCGCTCGTGGCCTTCGCGCAGGAGCTCGTGCGCGTCGAGAGCGTCAACGACCCGGAGCGCGGACGGAGCGAGGCGCCGGCGGCGGCGCTCGTCGAGCGGCAGATGCGCGCGTTCGGCTGGGAGCCGGCGGTCGAGGAGGTCGAGCCCGGCCGGCCGAACGTCGTCGCCGTCCTCGACGGCGGCGAGCCCGGGCCGACGCTGCTGCTCGAGGGGCACACCGACGTCGTCACCGAGGGTGAGCGCGAGCTGTGGAGCGTCGACCCGTTCGGCGGCGAGATCCGCGACGGCCGGCTCTACGGGCGGGGCGCCGCCGACATGAAGGCCGGCGTCGCGGCGATGCTCTTCGCGGCCGCGGCCGTCCAGCGCTCCGGCCCGTTCCCGGGGCGCATCGTCGTCGCCGCGCTCGCCGACGAGGAGGGGATGATGCTCGGCGCCAAGCGGTTCTGCACGGGCGAGACGGCGGCGGGCGTCGACGCGGCGATCGTGTGCGAGCCCGAGGGCTGGGAGGTCTGCGTCGCGCAGAAGGGCGCGCTGCGGCTGCGGCTCGACGCGCACGGCAAGATGGCGCACGGCGCCATGCCGCAGCACGGGATCAACCCGGCGCCGGCGCTGGCGGCGTTCGTGGAGGCCGTGCGGGCGCACGAGCGGCGGCTGCAGGCCGAGCTCGGCGAGCATCCGACGCTCGGGCCGGTCTACCTGACGCCGACCGTCATCCAGGCGGGCGACGCCCTGCAGCTGAACGTGATCCCGGAGCGGGCATGGCTCGCGGTCGACGTGCGGACGGTTCCCGGCGCCGACCACGCCGACCTCGTCGCACGCCTGCGCGCCGACGCGGAGCGCATCGCCGCCGACACGCGCGTCGAGCTCGAGCTGTCGATCGTCGACGACCGCCCCTCGACCGAGACGAGCCCCGACGAGGCCGTCGTGCGCGCGGTCGTCGACGCGCACCGCGAGCGGCTCGGGGCCGCCCCGGAGCTCGGCGGCGTGCCCGGCGCCACGGACGGCACCATCCTCTGGCGCGAGCTCGGCATCCCGGTCGTCGTGTACGGGCCGGGCGGCAAGTGGATCGCGCACCAGGTCGACGAATACGTGGAGGTGGACGAGATCGGAACCTACGCCGAGGTCTACGCCGACGCAGCCCTGCGCTACCTGAGGGACGGGAGCGGGGCGTGACCCGGCGGCCCGTCACACTCCCGTGCGCGTTCCGTCACGCTCCCGCAACCGTGCCTGGCACCGCACGCGTTTCGAAGAGCCCTGTCCCGTCGGGACGGAGCATCCCGCTCGTCCCTGGCTCGACCATGCCTGCCGGAGCCGCACCCCGCAAGACCCTGTGGACGAGTTGGCACACACCTGGAACCCGTGCCTGGCACGGGAACCGGCCGGAAAGGACAGTGGGCGGATGGCGGTGACCGGCGCGGGGCCGACGAACTCGCTCGTGGACGTCCCGGGGCTGCTCGTCGGGAGCCACCAGCGCACCGACGCGCCGTTCCTGACCGGGACGACCGTGGTGCTCTTCCCGGAGGGGGCGGTGGCGAGCGCCGACGTGCGCGGCGGCGGGCCGGGGACGCGCGAGACCGACCTCCTCGACCCGCGCAACCTCGTGGAGCGCGTGCACGCGCTCGTCCTCACCGGCGGGAGCGCGTACGGCCTCGACGTCGCGGGAGGCGTCATGCGGGCGCTCGAAGAGCGCGGCATCGGCTTCCGGGTCGGGCCCGACCCGGCGCACGTCGTGCCGATCGTCCCGGCCGCGGTGCTCTTCGACCTCGGACGCGGCGGGGACTTCCGCGCGCGGCCGGACACGGAGTTCGGCGCGCTCGCGGTCGCCGCGGCGAGCGCCGAGCCGTTCGCCTGCGGCAACGTCGGCGCCGGCACCGGGGCGGCCACCGGCGCGTCGAAGGGCGGGCTCGGCTCGGCGAGCGAGCGTCTGCCCTTCGGCGTGACCGTCGCGGCGCTCGTCGCCGCCAACTCGGCCGGAGAGATCGTCGACCCGGAGCGGGGGACGCTCTACGGCGCCGAGCTCGGCCTGCCCGGCGAGTTCGCGCACGTCCGGCCGCCCCGCCCCGAGGACGTCGAGCGCGCCCGCGGGCGAGCGGGCGAGGCGCGCGGCCTGCTCGCGAACACGACCATCGGCGTCGTCGCGACCGACGCGGTGCTCACGAAGGCCGAGGCGCAGAAGATGGCCGGGATCGCGCACGACGGTCTCGCGCGCGCGGTCCGTCCCGCACACACCTACTTCGACGGCGACACGATCTTCGCCGCCGCGACCTGCCGGACGGAGCTGCCGTCGACCGCGCCGGCCGGCCCGGAGCGCTCCTTCGAGCGGGCCACGATGCTGAACGCCCTGTTCGAAGCCGGCGCACGCGCCTTCGCGCGCGCGATCGCCCACGCGGTGCTCGCGGCCGAGAGCGTGCCCGGACTCCCCTCGTACCGCGAGCTGTACCCGTCCGCCGTCGACGAAGGAGCCGTCTCGTGACCACGACCACCGCAGGCCGCCTCGCCGGCAAGACCGCGATCGTCACCGGCGCCGGCTCGGGCATCGGCCGCGCCGCCGCGCTCCGCTTCGCCGCGGAGGGCGCACGCGTCGCGGCGGTCGACCTCGACGGCGCGAAGGCCGACGAGACGCGCGCCGCGGCCGGCGCCGGCGCGCTCGCGCTCACCGTCGACGTCACCGACGCGGAGGCCGTGCAGGCCGCCGTGGCGCAGGTGACCGAGGCGTTCGGAGGCGTCGACGTCTACTTCAACAACGCCGGCGTCCCGCAGGCCGCCAAGCCGTTCGCGGAGACGAGCCGCGAGGAGTGGGACCGCATCATCGCGGTCAACCTGACCGCGCTGTTCACCGGTGTGCAGGCGGTCGCACCGGTCATGCGCGAGCAGGGCGGGGGCTCCGTCGTCGTCACGTCGTCGATCGCCGCGACCAGGCCGCGGCCCGGCATCGCGACCTATGTCGCCTCCAAGGCGGGCGTCAACGGCCTCGTCCGCGCGCTGGCCCTGGAGCTGGCGCCCGACCGCGTGCGCGTGAACGCCATCGCGCCCGTCGCGGTGCGCACGCCGATGCTGGCGCAGTTCGCCTTCGCCGACAGCGAGCAGGCCACGATCGAGCGGGTCGAGCAGACGATCCCGCTCGGCCGTCTCGTCGAGCCGGAGGACATCGCCGCCGCGGCGCTCTACCTCGCGTCCGACGAGGCCCGTTGCGTCACCGGCATCATTCTCAACGTCGACGGGGGGCGCGACCTGTGAGCGAGACCCTCGCGGCGCTCGATCCCGCGACCGGAGAGACGATCCGCGAGCTCCCGCTCGCGACGCTGGAGGACGTCGACGCTGCGGTCGCGCGCGCCGCGACCGCGCGCCGCGGCGACTGGGAGCTCCCGGCGAACCGGGCCGAGACGCTCGCCGCGATCGGGCGGGCGATCCTGGACGAGGCGGACGAGCTCGCCCTGCTCGAGTGCCGCGACACCGGCAAGCCGCTCGCCCAGGCGCGCGGCGACGTCGCGGCGGCGGCGCGCTACTTCGCCTACTACGCCGGCGCCGCCGACAAGATCGAGGGCACGTCGATTCCCCTCGGCCCCGGCTACGTCGACTACACGGTGCGCGAGCCGTGGGGTGTCTGCGGACAGATCATCCCGTGGAACTACCCGCTCCAGGTGATGTCGAGGTGCATGGCGCCGGCGCTCGCCGCCGGGAACGGCGTGGTGCTGAAGCCCTCGGAGGAGGCGTCGGTCACCCCGGTCGAGCTGCTCCGGATCGCACGCGCCGCCGGACTGCCCGAGGGCGTCGCCGATGTGCTCGTGGGCCGCGGCGATGTGGGCGCGGCGCTCGTCGAGCACCCGGGCGTCGACCACGTCACGTTCGTCGGCTCGCCCGCGACCGGCCGGAGGGTGGCCGAGGCGGCGGCGGCTCGCCATGCCCCCGTCGACCTCGAGCTGGGCGGCAAGTCGCCGAATGTCGTCTTCGCCGACGCCGATCTCGAGCGTGCCGTCCCGGCGATCGTCCGCGCGCTCGTCCAGAACGCCGGCCAGAGCTGCTCGGCCGGCTCGCGGCTGCTGATCGAGCGCTCCCGTGCGGACGAGGTGGTCGCGCGCGTGGCCGAGGCGCTGCGCGCGCTGTCGATCGGCCCGGGCATCGACGATCACGATCTCGGCCCGCTCGTCTCGGAGCGGCAGTTCGCGCACGCCACCGGGATGCTCGCCCGGGCGGGCGGCCACATCGAGGTCGTCACCGGCGGCGGCCGCGCGGAGGGGCCGGGCCTCGACGCCGGCTGGTACCTGGAGCCGACGCTGCTCCGAGGCGCCCGGCTCGAGGACGAGATCTGGAGCGAGGAGGTGTTCGGCCCCGTCGTCGTCGCGGCGGCGTTCGACGACGAGGAGGACGCGATCAGGCTCGCGAACGCGACGCCCTTCGGGCTCGTCGCGGGCGTGTGGACGGCCGACGTCGGGCGCGCGCACCGCGTCGCGGCGGGGCTCCGCTGCGGGCAGGTCTTCGTCAACACCTACGGCGTCGGGGGCGGCGTCGAGCTGCCCTTCGGCGGCGTCGGCCGCAGCGGCTACGGGCGCGGCAAGGGCCTCGAGGCGTTGCGCACCTACACCCGCGTCAAGAACGTGTGCGTGGCCCTGTGACGCAGAGGGTCCTCGAGCTGGCGGTGGTGCCGGGCGATGGGATCGGCCCCGAGGTCGTCGACGCGACGCTCCCCGTCCTCCGCCGCGCGGCTGCGCTCGAGGACGCCGAGGTCGCGGTCACGACGCTGGACTGGGGCAGCGAGCGCTACCTCCGCGAGGGGACGGTCATGCCCGAGGACGCCGCCGAATCGCTGCGCGGGTTCGACGCGGTGCTGTTCGGGGCGGTCGGCCGCCCGGACGTGCCGGCCCACGTGCCCGTCTGGGGGCTGATCCTCCCGCTGCGCCAGCAGCTCGACCTGTACGTGAACCTCCGGCCCGTCACGAGCTGGGCGGGGATCCCCGGTCCGCTGCGCGACGGCGAGGGAGTCGACTTCGTGATCGTCCGCGAGAACACCGAGGGCGAGTACGCGGGGATGGGCGGCCGCACGCACGGCGGGACGCCCGGCGAGGTCGCCGTGGACGTCGCGCTGCACTCGCGCCGCGCGATCGAGCGGGTCGCCCGTTACGCGTTCGAGCTGGCCGGTACCCGCAACGGACTCGTCAGCCTCGTCACCAAGTCGAACGTCTCCAAGCACGGCTACCTCCTCTGGGACGAGGCGGTCGCCGACGTGGCGGCGGAGTTCGCCGACGTGCGGCTCGAGACCGTCTTCGCCGACGCGATGGCGGCGCGGATGATCGAGCGGCCCCGCTCGCTCGACGTGGTGCTCTGCAGCAACCTCTTCGGCGACATCCTCTCCGACCTCGGCGCGCCCCTGCAGGGCGGGCTCGGAATGGCGCCGAGCGCGAACCTGCGGCCCTCGGGCGGCGCCCCCGGCATCTTCGAGCCGGTGCACGGCTCGGCGCCGGACATCGTGGGCCGCGGCGTCGCCAACCCCGCCGGCTGCATCCTCTCGGCCGCGCTCCTCCTCGCCGACCAGGGCCTGCACGAGGCCGCCGACGCGATCGTCGGCGCGGTCGCGAGCGCGGTCGCCGACCCGCGCAACCGGACGCCGGACCTCGGCGGCGACGCCGGCACCGCCGACCTCGCGGCGGCCGTCGCGGCCTCGCTGGAGGCGGTGCACGCAGGATGAGCGTGGAGTGGAAGAGCCGGACGCGCCTCGTCGACGAGGTCGTCGACGTGATCCGCGACCGGATCTACGAAGGCACGTACCCGCCGGGCGCGCCGATCCGCCAGGAGCAGCTCGCCGCGGAGCTGAACGTCAGCCGGACGCCGCTGCGCGAGGCGCTGCGGATGCTGGAGCGCGAGGGGCTCGTGAAGGTCGCGCCCGGCCGCGGCCTGCGCGTGGTCACCGCGGACCTGCCGGCGCTGCTCGCCGCGTACGAGGCGCGCGAGATGGTCGACGGCCTCGCGGCGCGTCTCGTCGCCCGGCGCGCGCGGCCGGAGCACCACGACGAGCTCGAGCGCATCCTGGAGCAGCAGCGCGCCGCCTTCGACCCGTGGCGGCCGTCCGAGTACACGGTCGGGAACGTCCTCTTCCACCGGCGGCTCATCGAGCTGTCGGAGAACGAGTACGTGATCGGGCAGCTCCCGCTCGTGCGCATGACGTCGCAGGTCTTCACGCCGCTGAAGCTGATCGACGAGCAGCGCGCGGCGAGCGCCGTCGTGGAGCACGGGCAGATCGTCGCGGCGATCGCGGCAGGGGACACCGAGGAGTCGGAACGGCTCGCCCGGGCGCACATCCGCGCGACGATCGAGTCGCTCGAGCGCCGTCTGCGCGACGGCGAGTCGGTCGCCTAGGCCTCCGGCAGCGGAGGGTCGCGCCGCGGGATCGGCGAGGCGTTCACGATCGAGGTCGTCGTGTCGCCGTAGTCGAGGAAGCGGTCGAGCAGCGGCCCCAGCTCGTCGATCGAGCGCAGCACGACCTTGAGGTAGAAGCAGTCCTCGCCCGTGATGCGGTGGCACTCGACCACCTCCGGGATCTCGAGCGCCACGTCGGGGATCCGGGGCAGACGGCCGGGAGCGGGGCGGACCCGCACGAGCGCCGTCAGGGGATAGCCGAGCGCGCGCGGGTCGAGCTCGGCGCGGTAGCCGACGATCACGCCCGCGCGCTCGAGCCGCTGGACGCGCTCGGCGACGGCGGGGGCGGAGAGATTGACGCGCCGACCGAGCTCGGCGAACGAGACCCGCCCGTCCGCGGCGAGCTCACCGAGGATTCGACGGTCGGTTTGGTCGAACAGGGCGCGAACCGAGGCCGAACGGGCAAGGATGCCTTCGCTCATGAGCACCGGAAACGCTAACGCCTTCGAATCCCTCTGTCCATCCGGGCGGCCCGCGGGAAGACTCCTCGCATCGACCGGAAGCTCGTCCCCGACCGCGTCCCGCCGCCGGCCTACTTCGTCGGCAGCGCCGTCTTCCACTACCTCGGCCCGTCGTTCGCCGTGCTCCTGTTCGCGCGCGTCGACGTCCTCGGCGTCGCCTGGCTGCGCATCGCGTCCGCGGCGCTCGTGCTCGCCGCGTGGCGGCGGCCGTGGCGCGGGCTACGGATGCTCGACCGCGAGGGCGTGCTCGCCGTCGGCGGCCTGGGCGCCGTGTTCGCGGTGATGAACGCCTGCTTCTACCTGGCGATCGACCGGCTGCCGCTCGCGACCGTGGCCGCGATCGAGTTCCTCGGGCCGATCCTCCTCGCCGCGGCCGGCGCCCGCATCCTCCGCAACGCCGGCGCGGTCGCCGTCGCGGCCTGCGGGGTCTACCTGCTGACGCACGTCCGGCTCGGCGGCGATCCGGCCGGGGTCGGCTTCGCGTTCGCGAACGCGGCGCTGTTCGCCGCCTACGTCGTGCTCGCGCACCGCGTCGCGCGTCTCCCGCGCGCCGGCGGCGTCGACGGGCTCGCGGCGGCGATGTCGGTCGCCTTCGTCGTCGTCTGCCCGATCGGCCTCCGCGGTGCCGAGGGCGCGCTCGGCGACCCCGTCGCCCTGGCCGCCGGCGTCGCGGTCGGCGTCTCGTCCTCGGTCGTGCCCTACGTGCTCGACCAGCTCGCGCTGGCGCGGCTGCCGCGGGCCACGTACGCCCTGTTCGTCGCGCTGCTGCCGGCGACCGCGACGGCGATCGGCGTCGTCGTGCTCCGCCAGCTTCCGTCCGCGCTCGACCTCGCCGGCGTCGCGCTCGTGATGGCCGGCCTCGTCCTGCACCGGGCGGAGCCGGAGGGTCAGCGCGACTCGGCGGCCAGCCTCAGCCCGAGGCCGATCAGCACCGAGCCGGTGACGCGCTCGAACCGGCGGTGGAGCCGCGGCGCGAGCAGGGCGCGCCCGCGGTCGACCGCGTAGGCGAGCGTCGAGAACCAGATCAGGTCGAGGGCGACGATCATCGCCGCCATCGCGAGGGCATACGGGAGCACGGGCGCGCCTCGATGCAGGAACTGCGGGAACAGCGCCATGAAGAAGACCGCGAGCTTCGGGTTGGCGAGCCCGGTCGCGAGCCCCGCCCGCCAGCCGGCCCGGCTCCGCCGCGGGACGTCCGGCGCGTCCTCGTGCGCGCCGCGCGCGAAGAGGGAGCGCAGGCCGAGCACGATCAGCACGGCCGCGCCGCCGATCCGCAGCACGTCGTAGGCGACCTGCGAGGCGACGATCAGCGACGAGACGCCGACCGCCGAGAGCACGCCCCAGAGGAGCACGCAGACGCTGTTGCCGAGCGTCGCCGAGAAGGCCGCGCGCCGGCCGTCGCGGCTCGCGACGCGGATCACCGTCGCCGTCGCCGGGCCGGGCGTGAGCGTCACGACGACCGCGACGAGCAGGAAGGCCCAGACGGAGCTCATGGGCTCAGCCTAGTCGTCGGTTCCGGCCGCCGTCCCGCCGGCTCGGCGTGACGGTGTCGAGGGTACCTCCGGATTCGGGAGTTGCCGGCCCCGGCTCAGCCGCCCGTGATGGCCGCGATCACGTCGAGGCGCGAGTCGGCGGCGAGCGCCGTGTCGAGGGACGCCCGGCGTCCCTCGACGTAGACGTTGATGTGCGGCCGCAGCGCCGGGCCGGGCTCGCAGAGACGGTCGCGCAGGCCGGGCCACCGCCGGTCGAGCTGGTCGATCGCCTCGCCGACGGAGGCCGCCTCCAGGTCGAGCCGGCGCGTGAGCCCGGGGAAGAGCGGCGGCAGCGTGGTGGGGAGGTGGACGTCGGCCATCTGCCTAGGCGACCGTCGCCACCTCGACCGACGCGATTCCGGGCAGGTAGCTCGCCAGCTCCGTCCAGCTGTCGCCCTCGTCCGCGCTCGCGTAGAGCTGGCCCGTGCTCGTCCCGAAGTAGAGGCCGGGCACGTCGTGGCGGTCGATCGCCATGCCCTCGCGCAGGACGCCGACGTACGCGTTCTCGTGCGGGAGCCCGCGGTCGAGGCGCTGCCAGCTCGAGCCGGCGTCGCGGGTGCGCCACACGGACGCGTGGCCGTCCGGCATGCAGCGGCCGTGGCCCCCGTCGAGCGGGATGACGTAGAAGGTGTCGCGGTCGTGCGGGTGCGCGGCGGCTGCGAAGCCGAAGTCGCACGGCAGGCCCTCCGTGATCTCCGTCCACGAGAGGCCGCCGTCGTCCGAGCGGTGCATCCCGCAGTGGTTCTGCTGGTAGAAGCGCTGGCCGTCGGCCGGCGAGCGGACGAGCTTGTGGACGCAGAAGCCGATCTCCTCGTGCTCGCGCGGCCAGTCGGCGCGCAGGCCGCGGTTCCGCGGCGTCCACGACGCGCCGTCGTCGGTCGTCTCGAAGATGCCGACGCCCTGCACCACGGCCCAGAAGCGACGCGGATCGTCCGCGTCGGGCACGAGGCCCGGCAGGCCGAGATGGCCGGGCGGCTGGTTCGACGGCTTGTCCCACTCGTCGCGGCCCGGGAGGCCGTCGAGGGTGCTGAGGAGCGACCACGTCTTGCCGCCGTCTCCGCTCGCGAACAGGCCCGGCGCCTCGGCGCCGGCCACGAGGCGGCCGTGCGCGGACATCAGGCCGGACACCTTCGAGAGCTTGCGCTCGCCGTCGAACGACAGGCCCTCGCTGGACTGCTCCCAGGTCTCGCCGAGATCCGGGCTGCGCCAGATGCTGGCGCCGTGCCACTCGCTCGCGGCGGCGGCGTAGATCGTGCCGGTGTCCTGGTCGTAGATCGCGTGGTAGATCGGCCAGTTCTCGCAGAACGGGCCTCGCATCTCCCAGTCCCGCCGGGCCTCGTCGCTCGTCAGGACGAAGCAACCCTTGCGCGTTCCCACCAGCAGCACGGTGCGAGCCATCGCGTCTCCCTCTCCTTGGTCGTCGGCGAAAGTGTCCCCACGACGATCAGACTGCGCAAGAGGCGAAAACTCATCGCTGCCTAGGCAGACGGCAGGGTCACGCGGAAGGTCGAGCCGGCGCCGACGCGGGACTGGACCGTCAGCGAGCCGCCCATCCCCTCGACGAACGCCCGGCTGATGTAGAGGCCCAGGCCCGAGCCGCCGACGCCCTTCGTCATGCTGGGATCGAGGCGGTAGAACTTCTGGAAGATCCGCTCCTGCTGGTCGAGCGGGATGCCGAGGCCGCGATCCTCGATCTCGATCGTCACGGTCCCTCGGCGGAGCGAGGTCCGCAGGTCGATGCGTCCACCGTCGGGCGAGTACTTGACGGCGTTGTCGACCAGGTTCGCCAGCACCTGGCGGAGCCGCTCGCGGTCGGCGACGGCGAGCAGCGGCCGGTCGGGGGCCTCGTACACGAGCTCGATCGTGTCCGGGACGTGGACGGCGACGGACGAGACGAGCTCCTCGACCAGCGGCCGGACGTCGAGCTGCTCGAGCTGGAGCTGCGGCTCGCCGCGGTCGAGCTGCGCCGACGCGAGCAGCTGGTCCATCAGGAGCCGCAGCCGTTCGGACTCGCTCTCGATCATCGTGAGGAACGCTTCCCGGGTCTCGGCGGGAAGCTCGCGGCCCCTCCGTCGCAGCGTGCGCACCGCGCCGTAGACGGCTGCCAGCGGCGTGCGCAGCTCGTGCGCCGCGGTGGCCACGAAGTCCGACCGGATCCGCTCGAGCTCGCGGTCCTCGCTGACGTCCCGCAGCACGACCACGCGACCGCCCTCGAAGCGCGACTCGTTCACGGCGATCCACCGCTCCTGCCCGTGCACGGTGACGGCGACCGGGACGCCGGGCGAGCGCTCGCCGGAGAACAGCGCTGCGGCGGACGGCGCGATCGCACCGTCGACGAGATGGACGCTCGCCGCGGGATTCGCGTAGAGCACGCGGTCGTCGTCGCCGAAGAGCACGACCCCGTCGCGCACGTGCGTCAGCGCGCGAGACGCGTCCGCGCCCTGCTGGGCCGCCTCGCGGGCGCCCTGCTCCGCGCGGTAGAGGCGCTGCAGGCGCGGCGGCACGATCACCAGCAGGCCGAGCGCGATCGCGACCGCGACGATCCCGGCCGCGACGAGGAGGACGAGCGTCGTCCGGTAGGTGTCGTGCTGCTCGTGCTGGGCGCGCTGCACGACGCGCCCCGCGTCGGCCTCGAGCCGGAGCGAGCGCTGCCGGAAGCGGTCGAAGTGCTGCTTGCCGAGCCCCAGCCGGTGCCGGGCCTCCCGGCGGCCGGCCCGCCCCGACCGGATCAGCGCGATCTGCTTCGCGTAGTAGGCCTCGAGGTACCTCACCTCCTGCTCGACCGCGGCGAGGTGGCCGGCGATCGCCGGGTCGGAGCGCGCCTTCGCCCGGATCGCCGCGAGGTCGAGCGCCTCGCGCCGTCCCCCCTGGCGGTAGGGCGCCAGGGTGGACGGGTCGGTGCTGATCTGGAACCCGCGGACCGCCGTCTCCTGGTTCAGCATCTCGACGAGCACGTCCTGCGTGGCGGCGAAGATCGGCGCCGCCTCGTCGAGATAGCGGTGGTTCGAGGAGACGTAGAGGCGGTGCGCCGCGACGCCCGCGGCGATGACGAGCAGCACGACCACGCCGATCAGCAGGACGAGCGCGGCCTGCACCCAGCGCCGCGCGAGGCGCGCGCCGTCGACCCTCGGCCGCCGGGCGCGCGAGACGGCGCCGAGGTCCTCGGACGTCTCCGCCGTCGCCGTCTCGTTCACGACTCCTCGAGCTCGCCGAGCCGCAGGGCGCGGCTCGTCGGCTTCGCGCCCTCGGTCCCCGGCGCAGGGGTGGCACTGCCGAAGACCGCGATGTCGGAGACCGGAATGGCCGACAGCGACACGGCGGCAGCCTAACCGCTGCCGCCGTGCCGTTCTGCCGGTCTCAGCTCTCGGACTTGGGCCGCCGGCCGCGGCGCGACTGCGAGCGGCCGACCTGTGCGATCTGCTTCACGATCTGGTCGTCCACGTGCGCATCCGCGACGACGATGCCGCGTCGCCCGTCGCCGTAGCGCACCGTGATCGTCGCGCTCTGCTTCTCGTCGGCGATCTCCTTGTTGGAGAAGTCGCTGACGAAGATGGTCTTGCGTGCCATTGGGCCTCCAAGGTGTGGTCGAGAACGGGAATCCGTCCGCGACATTAGCGCCGGGAATGCGGGCATGATGCCACTACCGTCGGCGAACACCGGCGCGAAGGTTTTCCT